>PLRT01000129.1:0-5998 GCA_003164915.1 Hyphomicrobiales bacterium
CCGTTCCGCCGGCGATTCCGAGCGCCTCGCAGGCGGTGGCGAACGGCGCGCCGACCGGGTTCCACAGCACCGAATGGGGCCACTCGGGGTCGGCGGCGATCGACGAGGCGTGACGGGTGACGACGACGCGGCGCCGGCGCGGCGAATTCGCGTGGCCCTCGTGCGAATGACGGCCGTGAACGAGCACTGCGGCGCGATCGAGCGCCTCGCTGAAGAAGCGCGCGTCCGCCGGGTTCTGCAGCGCCGGCGGCATATGTCCATCGGCGTCGGCGATCATGCCGTCCGCGGAGACGATGGCGTAGCCTTGGTAATGAAAACCGCCGGACATCGAGACAGAGTCTCCAGGGCGAAGTTCAGGCCGACTCGCTCTTCGAGTCGACCAGCGCGAGAAATTCGCTGCGGGTGATCGGGTGGTCGCGGAAGACGCCGAGCATCCGGCTGGTGACCAGATCGGCGCCGTGGCGCCGCACGCCGCGACTCATCATGCAATGGTGGGTCGCCTTGACCACCACCGCGACGCCGCGCGGCTTGAGCACGCTTTCGATCGCATTGGCGATCTGCGCCGTCAGCCGCTCCTGGATCTGCAGCCGCCGCGCATAGATGTCGACGATCCGCGCCAGCTTGGAGATGCCGACGACGCGGCGGTCGGGCAGGTAGCCGACCCAGGCGCGCCCGACGATCGGCGCGAGGTGATGCTCGCAATGGCTTTCGAAAGTGACGCCGCGCAGCACGATCATCTCGTCGTAGCCGTCGACCTCGGTGAAGGTCGTGCGCAGCGCCTCTTCGGGATCGGTCTCGTAGCCGGCGAAATATTCGCGATAGGCGCGCACCATCCGCGCCGGGGTGTCCTTCAGGCCGTCGCGTTCGGGGTCTTCGCCGATCCAGCGCAGGATGTCGCGGAAGGCGCGCTTCGCCTCGGCGTCGTCGACCGTGGCGAGGGAGCGCGAAGGGGCGGCGTTCGGGTCGGCAGGCGCGGGCATGCGGCTTCCCCGGTTGCGCCGGCACGGCGCCTCAAATCTGTAGCCGCCGCGCGCCGGCCGCGTCAACGGCGCTCCGGCGCCGCCCGAAAAGCGCCAAAGGCGCCATTGACCCGACTCGACGCCGCCTTCAACCGCTATACCCGTCTCTTGGCTTGAAACTGGACCGCGTTTTCACCCACAATCGCGCCCAAGCCGGAGGCGACGCCGCATGAGCGCATTTGATCGGTCTCTAATTCTCGCGCCGTCGATCCTGTCGGCCGACTTCGCCATTCTCGGCCAGGAAGTGCGCGACATCGCGGCGGCGGGGGCCGACTGGATTCACCTCGACGTGATGGACGGCCATTTCGTGCCCAACATCACCTTCGGGCCGCCGGTCGTGGCGGCGCTGCGCCCGCACAGCGACAAGCCGTTCGACTGCCACCTGATGATCGAACCGATCGATCCCTATCTCGAGGCCTTCGCCCAAGCCGGCGCCGACCACATCACCATCCAGGCCGAGGCGACCCGGCATCTCGACCGTTCGCTGCACGCCATCCGGATGCTGGGCAAGAAGGCGGGGGTCGCGCTCAACCCGGCGACGCCGCCGAGCGCGATCGAATATGTGCTCGACCGGCTCGACCTCATCCTGGTGATGACGGTCAATCCCGGTTTCGGCGGCCAGGCCTTCATCGCCGCGATGGTCGAGAAGGTGGCGCGGGTCCGGCGGATGATCGGCGACCGGCCCATCCATATCGAAGTCGACGGCGGCATCGCCGCGGAAACCGCGCCGCTGGTCGTCGGGGCGGGGGCCAATGTGCTGGTCGCCGGCTCGGCGGCGTTCCACGGCGGCCGGGCGACCTATTCCGGCAATCTCGCCGCGCTGCGCGGCAGCGTCGCCGCCGCCGGCCGCGCCGCCTAGACCCGCGCGCTTAACGCCGCTTGCGTTGGCCGAAGCGGCGGCGCTAGCCTCCGTCTTATGGGCGAGGGGCAGGCGATTCTGGTCACCGGCGCGGCGCGGGGCATCGGCCGGGCGATCGCGGGGCTGGCGGCGACGCGCGGCTGGCCGGTCGGCGTCAACTATCTTCGCGACGAGCGCGCGGCGCATTCGGTGGTCGAGGAGATCGCGCGCGGCGGCGGCAAGGCGGTCGCGCTGCGCGGCGATGTCGCCAACGAGGAAGACGTCAAGGCGATGTTCGACGGCGCGGCGCGGGCGCTCGGCCCGATCTGCGGCGTCGTCGCCAACGCCGGCATCGTCGCGCCCGCGGCGCGGCTCGCCGACATGAGCCTCGAGCGGATGCGGCGCGTGTTCGAGGTCAACATCCTCGGCGTCTATCTGACGGCGCGCGAAGCGGCGCGCCGCATGTCGACCAGCCTCGGCGGCAAGGGCGGCGCGATCGTGCTCGTCTCGTCGACCGCGGCGCGGATCGGCTCGCCGAACGTTTATGTCGATTACGCCGGCTCGAAAGCGGCGGTCGACGCGCTCGCGCTCGGCCTGTCGAAGGAGCTCGCGGCCGACGGCGTGCGGGTCAATTCGGTGCGGCCGGGCCTGATCGACACGGAGATCCACGCCAAGGGCGGCGAGCCCGACCGCGCCTTCCGGATCGGCGCGACGACGCCGATGGGTCGGCCAGGGACCCCCGACGAGGTCGCCGAGGCGGTCGTCTGGATGCTCAGCGACGCGGCTTCCTACGTCACCGGCGCGGTGCTCGACGTCGCCGGCGGGCGGTAGGGGAACGTTCTTCCCCTCTCCCCGCACCTTCGCGGGGAGAGGCAGGGTGAGGGGCCGGGCGATTGGCGGCGTCGTCGCCGAGACGCGAGCGCGCCGCAGGCTTGCGGGGCGGACGCGTGGCGGATCGCGAAGAGCGCATCCGTGTCTCGGGCGATGGAACTTCAACGGCTTGGGCGCCGTTTTCGGTCCCGGCATCAACCGCGCAGCGCCGCTAGGGCAGGCGGCGGCGCGGCTTACGGCGATGTTGAATTGGGGAATTCGTATCCTGTCGCCGTTATGCCGGCTCACCGAAGGAGGCGACCAGGATCGCGATCTCGATCTCGGGTCGCGCACGTAGCGCGCGAACTCTGCGGAAGGCGCCTGTTGAAGGGGCAAGCGACGACCACAAGGTTCGCGAAGGGGATATTCGCTCGACCTGTCACGAACGTTTCGGCGAGGTCTCGAGGCCAACGCGACGAATATCTAACGCCGCGAGTTCTCATTGTCGTCTGTTTTGGCGCGCCATCCGCCGCTCAAAGAGAACGGAAAGCCGACGCCGCGCGCCGCGCGGCGGGGCAGGCCGTCCAGCCGCACCGCGAATCGTGTGAATGAATGCACTGTCGCCGTAATCCCAAAGTCTACCGGCGAAAACGTGACACTTGAATATCGCTCGCGTTCGATCGCCTCGGTTGGAGCGCGGCGCTCGAGCGCCCTTTGGCGCCTGTTTTGTTCCGATCCCTGCGTGTATCTGGCCAAACTCAAGAGTGCACATTGCAGTGAGACTGCTCTTGCACTAGTGGTGCGCACTGCGTGCCATAAGGCGCGCCGTAAGCGTTCACGTCAGCCAACGCGCTCCTGACCGATGGCCCTCCGCCTCCGCGCTGGTCATTCGTTTGGGCTGCGCTGTTGGAGCAAAAACGTGAATCGATTCTTCAAAATCCTCATCTCGGCCGCCACGACCTTTGGGCGCGCACCGCGCGCCGCTCAGGTCGGCATGTTCCTGTTCTTCGCCGCCTCTGTGTCCGACGGAATTCTGATGCCCTTCTTCGCGCTGTGGGCGCACAAGGACGCTGGAATTCCGATCGAACTCATCGGCCTATTGCTTGGCTGCTACGCCGGCGGCGAATTGCTGGCGACGCCGTTCTTCGGCGGTATCGCCGACCGAGTCGGCCGTAGGCCGGTTTTGCTCGTATCGACCTCTGGCGTCGGCCTCGGGTTCCTCTTGCTTTTCATGGTTCGCGGAGCCTTCGCAGTGGCCGGGGCACTGATCGTCATCGGGGTGTTCGAGAGCGTGCTGCATCCGACCGCCTCCACCGTCATCGCTGATGTCGTGCCGGCGGACGCGCGGCGCGAGCATTTCGCCGCGCGGCGGGTGATGTCGAATGCCGGCAGCATGGTAGGCCCGGCGCTCGGCGCGCTCCTCGCGCTGCACTCGCTCGGGCTGGTGTTCCTCGGCGGCGCAGTCGCTCTTTTGGTTGGTGCACTCGTCGTCGCGATCTTTCTTCGTGAGACCCGACCGAGCCGTCCTGCGGCCGAAGAGGAGGACGAAGAGTCACTGTTGGTGCTCACGGCGGTATTTCGCGACGCCCATCTCGCTGGCTTGATCATTCCGATTGCGCTCCTGGGGATCGCCGAGAGCTGGATTGCGACGATCACGCCGCTCTATGCCGATGCCGCCGGCACGCTCACGGCGTCCGGCATCGGACTTCTCTTCACCTACGCGGGTGCGCTCGGCGTCGTGCTGCAAATGCCGATCACGCAGGCAACCGGCCGCATGAGCGGGTTTTCGATCGTCATGTTGAGTGGCGCGGTACAGGCCTTGGCATTCGCTTGTTTGTTGGCCTCGCCGGCGCTGCCATTTCTCGTTGGGGCCGTCACGCTCCTCGCCTTGGCGCAAATGCTGTCGGGCCCGCTGGTGCAGACGATCGTTACTGAACTTGCGCCGCGCAACGCCCAAGCGACCTATCAGGCCGCGTTCGGCGTCGTCAACGATCTCAGGGACGCCGCCGGCCCGGCGATCGGGACCTGGCTCTATGCGCTTTCCTCGGTGTTGCCATGGGGAACCGGCCTTGTGGCTTCGCTCGTCGCGTCGGGCGCGCTAGCCGCTGCGGCACGCAGACATGAGGCAAGACAAGCGAAAATTAGGGCAAAGGCCGCGACCGAGCGGCGGGCTGGAGGCTAACCGGAAGGACGAGAGGCACGCGCATCGAGGGATCCAGTAGCAACAGACCTGCCTATCTGAGGGTCCGGGGTCTGCAATTGGTTAGAGACATGTCCGCAAGCGAATACCGCGCTTACGCCATGGCGGCGCGCGGCGCCCAGGCTGCGGGCTAGGAATTCTACCACGTCGCGCAGATCCAGATCGGTAGTTAGGCGGCCCCCCCGGGGCGGCAAAGTGGACGCGCCGCCACCGTCATTCCAGGTTCGACTGGACCTCATATGCGACGGCTCCTCGCCAAACGCCCGCTTGTCGAGATCGTTGAACATTGCTTCTCACTGGCGCCTGCGACACAAATGTATGTATGACGAAGATCAATAGACGTCATACAATGTGCGTGCTACCAACCTCAGACGGCGATCGCGGAACGGTGCGCAGCCCGATCGATTGGGGCGATGGCATGCACATCCCGGACGGCTATCTCAGTCCTTCGACCTGCGCCGTGGGCTACGCCATCGCGGCGCCGTTCTGGTATGTCGCGCTCGAGCGGGTGAAGCGGCTGCTGCAGACCCGCCTGGTGCCGCTGCTGGCGGCGGTCTCGGCGTTCTCGTTCGTCGTCATGATGTTCAATCTGCCGATCCCGGGCGGGACGACGGCGCACGCGGTCGGCATGGGGGTCGCCGCGATCGTGCTCGGACCCTGGGCGGCGGTCCTCGCCATATCGATCGCGCTGATGATCCAGGCGCTGTTCTTCGGCGACGGGGGCATCACCGCCTATGGCGTCAATTGCCTCAACATGGCGATCATCGGCTCGCTGGTCGCCTACGTCGTCTATCAGGCGATCGCCGGGCGCGCCCCGATCGCTTCCGCCCGCCGCATCGTCGCCGGCGCGATCGCCGGATACGTGGCGATCAATGTGGCGGCCTTCGCCGCGGGTTGTGAATTCGGGATCCAGCCGCTGTTGTTCCATGACGCGACCGGCGCGCCGCTTTATGCGCCCTATCCGCTGAGCGTGGCGGTTCCGGCGATGATGCTGGCGCATCTGACGCTCGCCGGCGCCGCCGAAGCGATCATCACCGCCGGAATCGTCGCTTATCTGCAACGCGCCAATCCGAGCTTGCTGCAGACCACGGCGATGGCGGCGAACGCGCAGGAGTCGGAGCGCGCGCGCAT
>PLRT01000129.1:6093-8604 GCA_003164915.1 Hyphomicrobiales bacterium
GCGCCGCCGTTCATGCACGATCCGAATTTCGGCTACGTCATGTCGGCGATCATCGGCGCCGGCCTGATCGTGCTGATTTTCGTCGCCCTCTCCTGGCTCGTCGGCCGCACGCCGCCGTCGAGAGAACGGCGCGCCTGACATGGCCCGCGCGAGAGCAAGCGCGAAGATGGGCATGTGCGACTGCGGGCCGTCTTACGCTGGGCGCCGTAGTCGACATGACGGGGCCTTCCTCGACCGGCTCGCCGGCGGCCTCGCGCACGCCATGGACCATGCGCTCGACGCCGACGACGTCGCGCGCCGCAACGGCCTGCTGCAAAGGCTCGATCCGCGGGTCAAGCTCGCGGGTCTGCTGACGTTGATCGTCGTCGCGGTGTTCGTGAAATCGCTGGCGGTGCTCGTCGGCCTGTTTCTGGTCGCCGTCGCGCTCGCCCTGCCGTCGCAGGTCGCGCTGTCGCGCCTGGTCAAGCAGATCTGGCTGAAGGTCTTCGCCTTCACCATTGTGATCGCGCTGCCGGCGGTCTTTCTGGTGCCGGGAACCGTCGTCGCGCGCGTTCCCGTCCTGCTGTGGCCGGTTACGTTGCAGGGGGTCAGGAGCGCGGCTTTTCTCCTCGGCCGCGCCGAAACGGCGGCGACCTTCGCGCTGCTGCTGATTCTCTGCACGCCGTGGCCGCATATTCTCAAGGCGCTGAGAGTCTTTCGCGCGCCCATCGTGCTGGTCGCCATCCTCGGCATGACGCATCGCTACATCTTCGTCTTTCTCGAATCGGCGTCGCAGATGTTCGCGTCGCGCCGCAGCCGGATGGTCGGCCCGCTGAGCCCGCGCGATCGCCGCCGGGTGGCGACGGCGACCGCCGGCGTGCTGCTCGACAAGGCNNCTGATCGACGATTTCCACACGACGCCGATCGACTGGTTGGCTGTGGCGGGCTTCGCCGCCGTCGCTTCCGCCGCGCTGTGGCTGCAGGCGTGACCGGCCGCTCTCGCCCTTGGAGGCGCTCGTGACCCCGGCGTTCGAAGTCGTCGATGTTCATTACGCCTATCAGGAGGCGCCGGCGCTGCAGGGCCTCAGCCTGACGATCGGGCAGGGGCAGCGCGTCGCGCTGCTCGGCGCCAACGGCTCGGGCAAATCGACGATGCTCCGGCTGCTGGACGGGCTTTATTTTGCCGATCGCGGAACGGTTTCGGCTTTCGGCGAAGTCCTGTCCGAAGCGCGGCTGCAGGACGACGAGACCGCGTTCGCCTTTCGTCGCCGCGTCGGCCTGGTGTTTCAGAACCCCGACGTGCAGCTCTTCTGTCCGACCGTGTTCGACGAACTCGCGTTCGGGCCGTTGCAGCTCGGCTGGTCCAAGGACGAGATCCTCGAGCGCGTCGACGCCACGCTCGCGGAATTCTCGATCGCTTCTCTCAAGCACCGTCCGCCGCACCGCTTGTCGGGCGGCGAGAAGAAGCGGGTGGCGCTGGCGTCGGTGCTGATCCTCAACCCGGAAGTCCTGCTGCTCGACGAACCGACCGCCGGGCTCGATCCGCAGAGCGCCAGCGAGTTGATCGACTATTTGGTCAAATGCCAAGGCTCCGGCCGCACGGTGGTCACCGCGACGCACGACCTCGACATCGTCGAGGACATCGCCGATCGCTGTTTCGTGCTGCAATCGGGGCGGCTGGTCGCGTCGGGTGCGACGAGCGAAATCCTCGACGACGAGGCTTTGTGCGCGAGCGCGCATATCGCCCACGCGCATTATCACCGCCATGGCGGCGCGCTCGATCACCGGCATCATCATCGCCACAGCGGCGAGGCGGCGCGCAGCTCGAAGTGACCCGAGAGCCGAGGCTTGCTCCTGGCGGCGGCGTTTGAGAAGACCCGCGAAACGTCGTAGCTTCGACGTTGGTTGAATGGGAAGGGCCGAGGACATGGAACGGGTCACCATCAGCATGTCCGACGAGTTCGCCGCCGAACTCGCCGCCTTTATGGACGATTACCATTACGACAATCGATCCGAGGCGTTGCGCGACCTGGCGCGCCTCGGCCTCGAAAAGGCGCGCATCGACCACAGCACGANNCAGGTCGCGACGATGCATGTTCATCTCGACCACGACAATTGTCTCGAAGTGGCCGTCCTGCGCGGCGCCGCCGACGCGGTCAGGGACTTTTCCAAGACGGTGATCGCCGAGCGCAGCGTCAAATACGGCCAGGTGAGTTTCGTCCCGGTCGATGTGGAGAACGAGGCGCACGCGCACGCCCACGCGCACGACGGCGCGCCGCACGCCCACCCGCACGCGCATCTGCACGCGCATCCGAAAGACTGAGGCGCCGGCGCCGGCGCGCCGCCGCTTCCCAGGGTCACAACCAACGCTCGGCGCCCATCCCTGAAGGTCGGGCCGGGCGGAAAACAGTCCGTCGCGCATGCGGCCACAAGCGCCGGGAACGCGCCCGTTGCCGCCGTTCCACCGCTGACAGCCCGATCTGAACCGGCCGTTCGTTCAGTTGGCCTGCTCTGAAATTTCCGCGCTCCTCG
>PLRT01000129.1:8609-9840 GCA_003164915.1 Hyphomicrobiales bacterium
CGAAGTCCAACACAGTGTTCGAAGGGAACAAATGCGATGGCGAAAGCACCCGATGTGAACGATAAGGCCCAGCAAAATCAAGACCGCCAACCACAGCAGCATTCCGGCGACAAGCCCAACCAGCAGAAGCTTCAGGGCAAAGCTTTCCAGGTGAATGAAAACAGCGTGGGAGGCCAAGAGGCCGCCCGCTCGCCCGCACCGCCGCGGCGAGGATCCGGCGACAAGCGCAACGAGCAGAAGCTTCAGGGCAAAGCTTTCGAAGTGAACGAAAACAGCGTGAAAGACCAAGGGCCCGACCGGTTGCCCTAGGGATCGCTTAGCTTGCGACGCTGCACGAGGTTCAACGCTGTGTTCGAAGGGGACCCGCACGCGCCGACGGTGTGTGCGGGGCGCCGAGTCGCTTTCGAGCCTGATTGGAACGCTGGCTCGTCAGCGTCCCACAACAGTCTCGAACTCGTCCAAAGACGGAGCGGCAACCCATAGGCTGATCTAAGGAATAGGTAGATTCCGAGCCTACCGTGTCAGCGTGCGGTGGGTAGTTTGAGCCTCGCTGTGAAATGCACGCGGTCGTATTCGCCACGACCGCTATTTCAGTGGATCCGGGCCACTTTGGCGGCGACTTACGTCTTGTCGTATTTGGAGAATTCTCATGTCTGAGCAAAAATCAGGAACAACCGAACAAACGGTTTCCCGTGAGCGCCTGGCCGATTTATTGAACGAAGATCTTGCGCGTGAATATCAAGCAATTATTGGCTACGTGGTGTATTCGCAGGTCTTGAAGGGCGCGGAATTTATGAGCATTGCCGACCAACTCGAAATCCATGCCCACGAAGAGCTGAAACACGCACTGATCATTTCGAGACAGATCGATTACCTCGGAAAAATGCCGTGCGTCTCCCCGACAGTCGTTCGGACATCGGAAAATGCGCGAGAGATGCTTCGTTTCGATCTGGACAACGAAAACGAAACCATCCGAAATTACCGAGAGAGAGTTCGACAGTGTGAAGCGCTGGGCGAATTCGCGATGGCTGAACTGATCCGACAAATCCTCGTCGACGAACAGGATCATCAAATTGATCTGGCTACAGCGCTTGGAGAAGCTGTTCCGGATCTCAGTGGGCCGCGCAAGAGTATGGCGGAGCGCAAGACTCGTTAGGCGACGCCCAATAATTGAAGAATCGCTTTGGGTAGGTTTTCAACGCGGAGAGCGGCGTGCGCAGCGTCAAATACG
>PLRT01000129.1:9882-12445 GCA_003164915.1 Hyphomicrobiales bacterium
GTTGCGCATGCGGCCGCGGGCGTCGGGAATGCGCCCAGTTGCGAGCAGCCCAAGACCCTAGCCACGACGGGATGACCGCCAGGGGTCACTTCATCGGTCCTCAGACTTACGCTGAGGATGAACCCCTTCAATGTTGGCTGGCCAAATCGATCCTGACGTTACTCAGGACGAGGGGTGATTTAACGACAGGAACGACAAACAAGCCATTGTTAAGCGGCCCGAAAACGGGCAACCTGACCGCCAAGAGGCCCCCATCGCAAGAAAGTCTACGACAGGAAGGGCCAGAATGCAGGAGGAATACAGCTTCTGGGCGTCGCTCGGGGAGGCCGAGCGGGCTGGGATCCGTTCGGCGATGGGCGTGCGGCAGGTAGCGCGCGGCGAGACCTTGATCGAGCGAGGAGCGAGCGCCGACACTCTCTATGTCGTCGATTTCGGTTTGTTCGAGGTGCGCGGCGCCGGCGGCCGGTCGATGGCGCAAATTGGCGCTGATCAATTGATCGGCGAGATCGGCTTCTTCGCCGACGCGCCGCGCAACGCCACGGTCGTCGCCGCGCGCGACAGCCAGGTGCTGCAGATCAATCGGGAGGCGTTCGAGGCGCTCAGTCGGCGCGTTCCCCAGATCCAGAGCGAGGTCATCCGCGCACTCGCCAAGCGGCTGGCCACGATTGCCCCGATGGCGCGCGAACGGTTGCCGTCTGCCTACGCCCCTCGCGTCGTTGCGGTCGTCGGCGCGGGCTCCGCGGGCTTATCGCCCGCCTTCATCGACGAACTCGGCCGGGCGATCCGAGCATTGCCTGACGCAACGCTGTTACGCGGAGAGGACGCCCGGGCGCACTTTCCCGGCGAGGCCGATCGCTATGCGATGGCCGCCTGGCTGGCGGAGGCGGAGCGCGACCACAGTTTGGTCGTCTGCGTCGCCGACGAGCGGCTGACCGCCTGGAGCCAGACCGCCCTGCGCGGCGCCGATCAGGTGGTGTTGGCGGCCGGCGGCTCGCCAGAGACAATGGGAGAGGTCGAAGCGCAGGCGCTCGAGATGTTCGAGCCCGCCCACCGACGCCTCGTCGTGACGCAGGCGGAGCGTAATGGCTTTGCCGATCCCGGCGCGCGCTGGCGCGAACGCCGCGACGTCTTCATGACGCATCACGTCGCGACGAAAGACGGCGCGGACGTGCGCAGTCTGGTGCGGTTTCTCGCCGATCGCGCCATCGGATTCGTCGCGGGCGCGGGCGGCGCGTTTGGCCCCGCGCATATCGGCATCTTCAAGGCGTTTCAGGAGAGCGGCGTCGAGTTCGATATTTTCGGCGGCTCCAGCGTCGGTTCGGCGATGGCGGCGGGCTTCGCCGCGTTGATGGACCCCGAGGAAATGCGGCGCGCGACGCAGGAGATCTTCGTGCGCCGCAAGGCGATGAAGCGCTTCAACTGGCCGCGCTACGGCCTGCTCGACCACAGCGTGCTCGACGAGGAATTGCGCCGCTGCTATCTCGGGCGCATCGAGGATGTCTGGAAGCCTTACTTCGCTGTGGCGACCGACCTCTCCACCTATTCGCCGCGCGTGCTGCGCAAAGGCCTGCTCTGGCAAGCGATACGCGCCTCGGCCGCAATTCCCGGCGTGCTGCCGCCTTTCGTCGACGCCGACGGCCATATGCTGGTCGACGGCGTCGTCGTCGACAACGTCCCGCTTGCCGCAATGCGCACGCTGAAGTCGGGGCCGAACCTCGTGGTCGACCTGCGTCCGGCCGTTCACCGAAAGTTCAGTGTCGCCTACGACGCGATACCCGGCCGGCGGGAACTGCTGCGGCGCCTGGCGCTGCCGATTTTCCGGTCCCGGCCCTTGCCGCGCTTCCCTGGCCCGACCTCGGTCATTCTGCGCACCTTGTTCGCCAACATCGGCGCGGACCCGGCTTCGGCGGAAACCGACCTGCTGCTGCGACCCCCGCCGTTCCCCGGTTCGAGCTTCATGAACTGGGACGGACATCATCAGGTGTTCGAGGCCGCCTATCGATGGGCGCGCCAGACCATTGACGATCTCGGCAAAGAAGGAAATCCGGCGTTGCGCGCCATGACGGCCGTTGGCGCTTGACCGTCGCCAGCGGACGCCGGGATGGCCTTGGAGGCTCAATCTCCAGCTGCGGATCTGGACACGTCGGCGGCTCGATCACGCCGTCCAATGCTGAGTTGCGCGGAAGCGCGCCCTCCCCCGCCTCAATGCGACGCAATTCATGGAGCCGATCAAAGAACCCGAGGTTCCAAAGGGCCCCAATTCTGCGCAAGTTTGGGCGCTGACGGGGGAGCGGCGCAACGGCGTCGCTTGACGCGGTGGAAGCAGCCCTTCTCGGAGCGAGGCTGGCCCGAGGCGGTGGTTCGCGCCGATGGCGCGTTCGCTGGCGGCGCCGACTCTCGGGTCGCGGGGCCTTCAGATCGACGGCGCGCGTCGTCAGCACGCCGCAGCGAGTTCGCTGCGCTGGGCGCGGTGGAGCATGCCGAGGAGATCGCGCGGCTCGTCCGGGTCGGCGAGCAGGTCGAGCTCCTCGTGGAAGGCGCCGCCCGCCAGTTTCGAATGGAC
>PLRT01000139.1 GCA_003164915.1 Hyphomicrobiales bacterium
CTAGCTTGTAAGCCATGGACCGCATTGCATGCCGCCGACTGTTGCACTTGCGCGAACAGGGCCTCTTCGTGCTGCAAGAGCGATTCGCGAAACCGCACGCTTTCATCGTCCGTGAAGTGCAGATGGGTGGCGTCCAGCACCGATGCGGTCCCGGGCAATCGCACGATCGCGGTCGTCCGCGAAATCCGGCCGCCGAGCGCGGCGGAGGCCCCGAAAACGCTGTCGCGGCCGATCATCGCCAAGTCGACCGATTGTCCGTTGGAAAAATTGGCGATCACGGAAATGATTCCACTATGGGGAAAATACACGCGCTCTTCCAAATCGCCTGCCCGGGCCAGAACCGCCCTATCGATCAATTCGACGAATCGAAGATGCGGACGCAGCCGCTCAACGTCGTCCTGCGACAACGACGCCAGCACTCGATTTTGCGGAGTGGAATACATCGACATCGTGTGGCCTCCCTGCAGACGGTCGGCGATCCGGCAACCCTTTCGTCACCTGTCAGTCACTTCCGCCGTCACGCCAATGCTCAAGACGCACGCTCGCTGCGGACCACAGGCGCGATCCGTCGAAGCGATTCGTTACTGTAAAGTTGCTTGCGATTGCCGACTACCCTCGGAATCTACCCATAGGGCAGCCGTTACAAACCGAGAATTGCCGTTACAAAGCAAGAATTGGCTCTTCCCGTTACCGGGTAGACAGCTGCTATCTTCTCAATCCGATTTGTGGCTGGCGGATTCGCGCATATGCTTTGCTTTTAATTATGGACATTGCGAATATCTGTGGCGGAGTCACGCGATAATTTGTGTCGTTCGCAAATATGAATGATTTCAAAGCGCGCCAATCGCGCGGGATAGTTGTATCGCTGCTACAGAATATCGGCGCGGGTCCGCATAAGTCTATGCGGACCGCAAATTTCCAATGAAGCGCAGAGAATATAAGATAATAGACAAGGTCGCCTGTTGTCGCACTGCATCACTGATCGAGGCAGTGCCTGATGCACATATTAGTCGGTGACAGCAAAGTGCTACTTGGCGGCGGCTGAACCGCGCACAAGCGATTGCCCCTTCAGCGATCGCGAGCGAACTGCGGCGACTCACGACGCTGCGCCAACCCCACGCGGTGGCGGCCCATCGGAGACGGATCTCACATGCCCCGATGCGTTGTGACCCCATAATCTGGCCCTTCCGCCGGTCGCAGGACGCGTGCTCGTGTGACCCGGGCGGTCCAAGCGGAAGTTGCCAACTATCAAACCGTGCTGGACCAAATTGGCCAAGGCGTCTGCTTTTTTGGTCGGCTGATCCTGTCGAATCAGGGCCCTATACCCGTTGGCGGGCAGACGTCCAATATCGGATCAAGCAGACTTTACGTACGGTGATTCGTGCGTGGGCTCTGCGCAAAATTGAAAGAGCGCTGATATCTTGTCGCTCATGGAGGTCAAGAGTCTGCGCTTCTGTCTATTATATTACTTGTACTTCGCAACGACTACATCTCAGTTCACCACCTCGCGACAGCACTTTATCGCATTGTTGACGAACGTCACTAACTACTATGCATTATTCGGATGGTAACAAGCTATACGATGGAAGGACGGGTTGTTTATTGGCACATTGTGGGAATGAGGCAAGAGCGATGGCGGCTCCCGGCCGCCAGCGCTGGCCCGGGTTCGAAGTCAAAATGAGAGTCCTGATTGGGGGACCCGCGCCATGGAAGTGCCTGTGATGTTCGGCAAGCGGTTCGCGATCAGCGACGTTCCTGCGTTCGACGCCAATATTCTTGCTCTGGCCGCCAACCCTTCGCCGCAGACGGATGCAGAACCGCAACCGACTATGAGCTCGCCAGCGATCGGTCCACGTTCGCCGATCCGCAGCGAAAGCTACTTTAGCGCCAAAGCGCAGATCTTCAAAGCGATTGTCGACGCGGTGAATTTCACGGAACTCGCAAAATTGAGTCCGGCGACCGCGCGACAAGAAATCCGTAGACTGGTCGGAGAGTTCGGTCGGGAACGGCAATTGCCGCTGTCGACGGACGAAGAGAAATGCATCTTCGAAGACATCTGCGACGACATGCTGGGTTTCGGGCCGCTCGAACCGTTGCTGGCGCGCGACGACATCAGCGACATCATGGTTTACGGCCCTGCCAAATGCTTCATTGAGGTCAACGGCGAAATCCAGGCGACCAACGTGCGCTTTCGCGATCACGACCAGTTGCTCAGCGTCTGCCAGCGCATTGTCAGTCGGACGGGACGGCGCGTCGACGAGTCGTCGCCGATCTGCGACGCCCGCCTTCCGGACGGGTCGCGCGTCAACGTCATCGTGCCGCCGCTCGCGGTTCATGGCGTTGCGCTGACCATCCGCAAGTTCCGCAAGACCAGGCTGACCCTCGACGAATTGATGCGCCTCGGCATGATCTCGACGTCCGGCGCGGAGCTCCTGAAGATCATCGGCCACGCGAGATGCAACGTCATCGTTTCCGGGGGGACCAGTTCAGGCAAGACAACGCTGCTGAATTGCCTGGCGCGCTATATTGAGCCGCGGGAGAGAGTCGTCACCTGCGAGGATACGGCCGAACTGCAGCTCCAGCAGCCTCATGTCATTAGCCTCGAGACGCGCCCGCCAAATTCAGAGGGCGTCGGCGAGGTCAAGATGCGCGACCTTGTCAAGAACTGCCTGCGCATGCGGCCTGAGCGAATTGTCGTTGGCGAAGTGCGCGGGCCCGAGGCGTTCGATCTCCTGCAAGCGATGAATACCGGGCATCAGGGCTCGATGGGCACGTTGCACGCGAATTCGCCGCGCGACGCGATAAGCCGAATCGTATCGATGGTGGTCATGGGCGGCTTCCACCTTCCGTACCACATCATTCAACAGATGATCTGCGCGGCTGTTGACGTCATTGTTCAAACCGCGCGCCTGCGAGACGGATCTCGACGGGTTACCCACATCACCGAGCTGATCGGCATGGAGGGAGAGGTCATCACAACCCAGGATCTCCTTGTTTACGAAATCACGGGAGAGGACGCACAGGGAAATTTGTGTGGTCGGCATCGGATGACCAACATCGGCCACCCGCGTCTCCGAGAGCGGGTCACCGAATATGGCGATCTCGAGCGGCTCACGGCGGCGCTCGCCGCAACGGATTGACCCTCGCGTTGTGCCTCTGGCTTTCTATTCCAAAGGCCTCTCGGCGAGGCAAATCCTTGCGCAGGGGCGAAGTCGAACCGGTTGAAGTCTCGGCCAATGTTCTGGCGGGACGGCGTTGGTTAGCGTGAGACCGTAGAACGCCGCTTAATGTCGTTTGGCGCGCGCGTCGAGCTGTCGGCGGGCGAGGGGGCGACGCAACTCGCTTAGGAGTCGACAATGGCTTTCCCGACAGTGGAAGACTGCCTGAGAACAACGGGAACAAAACGCAATGTCCTGCACGGCTTCGACCAACTCTTGCGCGAAATGCTCGAGCGAATACGACTGAGAGCCTGCAATCTCGGCCTCGACGACGACGAGGTCGGGATGGGCTGCGTGACCGTGATGATGACCGTCGCCGCGGATCTTGCGCTTGTCGCCTCAGACGAGCTGCTGAACGTTGAAGCCAAGCATTTTTCAAGGGCGGCGGAGGACGCGTTTGCGTGGGCCAGAGGCAGACTCTCCGGCCGCGAAGAGTCACGACAATCCGTGGTTGAAAGCGTTGCCTCGTCCTCATCAATGACGCGCGCAATCCGGGTCGCCAAGAACAAGCTAATGTGACCGCAATAGTCGAACAGTGGCCGAGAGGTCGGGATCTCGCCGATGCAACCACTGTCGACGACGGAGCCTCTCCTGGGCTGTGCAGTTCTCATGTTTCCGCGCCGCGCGGCAGTCCACCGCAACCCGCACTGGACAAGCGCGGCGGAGTTTCGCGCCCAAACTTGATTCTTCAGGTTCGAGGCGCGGCGTCCGCGTCTTCCGATAGCCGCTGCGGGAGCCGTACGTAGAGAGAACTTCGCGGCCGTCCCGCGCGACGGCGGCTCGTCGTCTCGCGGCGCTGACGAAAGGAATCGGCCATAAGGGCGAACTCGCTACTGCGGAATGTGGTCAACGCGACTGAAACCCTGACCGCCGCGGCGGCAGGGACCGTCGCTAGGCGCGAATCGACGATCGGGGAAATGGCGCGCGCTTATGGCGTGACGCCAAGGACGTTGCGCTTCTACGACGAACGCAACCTGCTGCGGTCGCGCCGGGTCGGTAACGCGCGCTATTACGGCGACGTCGACCGCGTGCGGCTGGCGATGATCCTCCGGGGCAAGCAGCTCGGCTTCACCCTCGCCGAGATCGCCGACTTGATCGGCGCCGACGACGGCGCCGTCAGAAGCGAGTTCGAGGAGCGGCTGCAGCCGGCGCAGATCGTCGATCAGCTCAGCGATCTCGAGCGCCAGAGACGCGAAATCGACGATGCGATCGCGCTGTTGAAGGCCACGCGCGAACGGCGGCCGCGCGTCGAAGGGACGGTGTGAAGGGCGCGCGCAATTCGGCGCTGCCGCCCAGCTAGAGCGGTTTCCGTTCAGCTTGGCTCGTAGCCTGCGGCTTCGAAATCGTTTGCGCTTTCGCGTGTTATTCGGCGCGAACTTTGACCCGCTTGTGCCGCTTGGGATCAACAATTTATGACGCTAATCGGCGTCGGGACCAAGCGCGGAACGAGAGCGGAGAGGACGCTGCGTTTGTTTTGCGGCAGTCCGCGCCGTATCGTGGTTTCGGCTATTCGCAAGCTGCCTACAAGACCGCACCGGCGTTTACGTCGGCTTTGGGCTTGTTAGCTCGAGAGTCGCGCGGCGCGGGGACTGCTCGCTTTGGAAGGGAGGAGGCTGCACCGGTAACGCGGTGATGGGGGGATGATGGCCCTGAGCCACATATTGGCTCGATGGCATTTCCATTTCCGCCCCGCGGGGGTACCTGACGAGTACGCTATCCTGATCGCCCCATCCGTTCTTGATCCTGCGGATGCCCGTCGCCATCGCCACCTCCTGCTGTTGGCTAGGCATATCATGTTGAGCAGACGACCTGAGAGAACCCATCAATTCGGTAAATTTTCAAAGTGAGAGATTACCCAAAATCAAGCGATCTCCGCTCGCGCTTTGGGCGTACGATAAAATCCGCGCACTGACCGAAACCGGATCGCTCGCGAGCGCTCAAATCCTCACCCGCCGCCAAGCTGTCGACTTAGTCATCGAGTCTTAGCTGCTCGAATAGCTTCCCAAATGTGGAGTCGTGCGCGCCGACAATGGCTACGCTCGGCGCGGCGGCCAACATCGCGTTCAAAGCCAATTGCGAATGGCGAAGAATGACTCTCGCCGTTCCGCTCTCAAAACCGAAACGCTGTACTGCGATTTCCACTCGCCTCAAGGATTGTCGCGCGCAGCGACATGGCGCGACTGCGACATGGCCACTTTCCACGCAGCCGTTTGCATTGGCGCTGCGATCAGTTGTTGGTTATGAGCTTGAATCCCAGGACGAGTCCTATCAGTGTCTCGTCAGGCTGCCGACGCGCGCGAATCGGCCTTCAGCAACTTCAAGACTTCGCTCGCCGGCGCCGCTTTGCCGAACAGATACCCCTGTCCTTCGACGCATCCGATTTCCTTCAGGCATGCGAGTTGGTCGGCTTGTTCTATGCCTTCGGCGAGCGTCGAGAGATCGAAGCCGCTCGCCAGGCCGAGAATCGCCCGAACGATCACCAGACTTTCCGGGTCCTTGCAGACGAGGTCGACGAAGCTGCGGTCGATCTTGATTCTGTCGAGATGGAGCTTTCGCAACTGCGCGATCGTCGCGTAACCCGTGCCAAAATCATCGAGCGCGATTCGAACACCCGCTTGCCGCAACTGCTCGATCACGCGCTGCGCCTTGCTGAAATTGTCGACGAGTACGCTTTCCGTCAGTTCGAGTTCAAGTCGATGCGGCGGCAGGTCCGTCTCGGCGAGGATAGACAAAATTCGAAGCCCCAGCGTGTCGTCGCGGAGTTGGATTGCCGACAGGTTCACCGCGACCCTGATGTCCTTGGGCCAAGCGCTCGCGTCGAGGCAGGCATGCCGGAGCATCTGATCTCCGAGTTCGCCAATCAAGCCGCATTCCTCGGCGATCGGGATGAAGACATCCGGAGCTACCTGACCGAACTCGGCGCTTTCCCAACGCGCCAGCGCTTCGAAGCCGGTGATCCGATTGTTGTCGAGCGAAACCAATGGCTGATAGTGCGGGACGATCGCCTTGGCCGTCAGCGCCGCGCGCAACCCCTTCTCCATCGCCACGCGGCGTTCCATATTCGCGTCCATCTGCGGCTCGAAAAATCGGATCGTCGACGCGCCTTCAGCCTTGGCCCGATAGAGGGCGCGATCGGCGCGGCGCATGAGTTCATCGCGTGTCGCGCCGTCGTCGGGCGCAATCGCAATCCCGATCCCGACCCCCAGCTTCAACGCCGCGCCGGCAATCTGGATCGGCTCGCTGACGGCGACGACGATGCGTCGGGCCAGCCGGGTGGGATCGTCGAGCGAGGCGATGTCGGGCTGAATGATCGCGAACTCGTCGCCGCCGACCCTGGCCAACAGCGCGTCCGCGCGGGTAATGTTCGACACGCGTTCGGCGAACACCATGAGGGCCTCGTCTCCGACGGCATGACCGTAGATGTCGTTGATCGGTTTGAAGCCGTCGAGATCCATCATCAGCACGGCAGTCCTATGACTTTCAGCCGTTCTGCATTGCAGAGCGTGGTCGAGTTTCTCGGAAAAGAATCGACGGTTTGGCAGGCCGGTGAGTGGATCGTGTCGTGCAAGGTTGTGCGCGATCTGCTCCGCCGCGCGGCGCGCCCTGACCTCCTTCGAAAGGTCCTGCATGCGGCGGAGGCTGAATACTATCACGA
>PLRT01000089.1:0-514 GCA_003164915.1 Hyphomicrobiales bacterium
GCGCGACGGGAGCCTCCGGCGCGACAGGCGCCACCGGCGGGACCGGAGATACGGGCGCGACTGGCGCGACCGGCGACATCGGCGCGACGGGAGCGACCGGCGCGACGGGAGCGACCGGCGCCGCCGGCGCGACTGGAGATACGGGCGCTACCGGCGCGACCGGCGACACCGGTGCGACGGGAGCGACGGGAGCGACAGGCGCGACGGGAGCGACAGGCGCTACCGGCGACACCGGCGCGACTGGGGCCACCGGCGCCACGGGCCACACCGGGGCGACGGGTTCGACTGGCGCGACGGGAGCGACAGGCGCCACCGGCGACACCGGCGCGACTGGGGCCACCGGCGCCACGGGCCACACCGGTGCGACCGGGATGACGGGTTCGACTGGCGCGACGGGTTCGACCGGCGCGACGGGGGCCACCGGGGCGACGGGTTCGACTGGCGCGACGGGGGCCACCGGCGCGACAGGTTCGACAGGCGCGACAGGTTCGACCGGCGCGACGGGGGCCACCGG
>PLRT01000089.1:584-17680 GCA_003164915.1 Hyphomicrobiales bacterium
GCGCGACGGGTTCGACCGGCGCGACCGGTTCGACCGGCGCGACTGGGGCCACTGGCGCGACGGGCCGCACCGGTGCGACCGGGCCGACCGGCGCGACGGGTCCGACCGGCGCAACCGGCGCCACCGGCGCGACGGGCCGCACCGGCGCGACGGGACCGACCGGGCACACCGGACCGACGGGCGCGACCGGGGCGACGGGGACGACCGGGGCGACCGGGGGCGGCGCCACAGGGCCACACAACGGCGCCGTCAACGACCCGATAGGGGCGACAGGAGCGACAGGCGGCGTTTCGGGGGCAACAGGGGCCGCCGGCGCAACCGGCAGTCACAAGTTCTTTACGTCGGTCGACCACCAGTCGTTGCTTGGTTCGCTGAATTCAGCGTTCTCTGCGACTTCGTTGCAAACCGGAACGAGCGGGCAGGATCTGGTCGTGCAGTCTGGTTCCGACGTCTCGGAAACGTTCAGCTTCGCCCAGGGCGACAAGCTGAATCTCACCCAGTTGCTGTCGGGAGCGCCGCTCAACGCGGATCTCTCGAACCTCGGCAGCTATGTGAAGGTGGTCGGCTACTCGCAGAACGATCCGGGCTTCGGCCCGGGGACGAAGACAACGCTCGAGATCACCGGACCTAACGGCTCGGCGACGGTGAACTTGGAAGGCGCCGGCAAGGTCAACCTCAACGAGCTGCTGTCGCATAATTCGCTGATCCTTCCGCCGCACTGAGGCGGGAGCGACGAGGGGCGGACGGAGAGCGTCCGCCCCTGGCATTCTCGGAGCAACAGCGGTACGGAAACCCGGCCGCGCGAAACCGGGCTTCATCATTGGATGGCTTGGCGACCGAACCGGCGCACTTTCATCGCGTTGGCCGCCGTCTTCGGGGCCTGGGCCGGCCGCTCGATTGGCGCAGGCCTTGCGCAATCAGCGGCTGAGCGAGGCTCGCTGTTGACTTCGCCTCTGGAGATCGAAGGCGACTGGGGTGGCTCGCTCCCCGAGTCGGCGCGGCGCGTCGTGCTGCGCATGCGCGAAGCCTGCCTGACCGGCGTGCGACTGCTGTCCGACCGCCAACCCGACCGGCTGCGGGTCGAAAATCATTCCATGGGGCCGCCGGCGATCTGGTTGCACGCCGACCCGGTGACGACCGCCTGGGCGATCGTCGACATCGATCCGCGCGACTGGTGCAAACTCGCCTACCAGTTCGGCCACGAACTCGGGCACATTTTCGCCAATAGCTGGAACGCCGTCGCCTGGCCGCGGCCGCCGTGTCAGTGGCTCGAAGAGGCGATGGTCGAGGCGTTCTCGATCCGTGGGCTCGCGACGCTCGCCGATGGCTGGGAGCGCGATCCGCCCTTCACCGGCGACTCGGCCTTCGCCGGCGCGATCCGGCGCTATCGCGCCGACTTGATCGAACATTATCGAAAAGCTGGCGGTCAGGGGCCGGCGGCTGATCTCGCCGCCTGGTTCGCCGCCAACCGGGCCGCGGTCGAGGCGTTGCACGGCCTCTCCGAGTTCCTCGGGCCCGCGGTGCTCGCTATCCTCGCCGCGCTCGAATCCGACGTCGCCTGCGTCGAAGATCTGGGCGCGCTCAACCGCTGGCCGGAGAGAAGCAGCCTGCCGATCGAGGACTATTTCGAGAAATGGGAAGCAAGTTGCGCCGAAATCGGCGCTTCCGGCCGGCTGCCCCAGCGATTGAAGAGCCAGCTGAAACTTGGTTGACTTGCAAATATCGGACGGCTTGAGACGACCTATGGCTTTTCAGAGCGCACCCTCAGGCAACGAGGCAGCCAAAATCGACGATTTAGCGCGCTGCTTGGAGCGCCTCGTGGAGGGTCGGCCTGTCGCGCTATTCGATTGGCCCAGCTATGCAAACGCCGGCGATCATTTCATTTGGCTGGGCGAGAAGGTGATCTTCAAGCATCGGCTTCGCTCCAAAATCCTTTATGAATGCTCGTTGCAACACTTGGACTTCCTGAGGCTGGCGAGACTGCCGCCCGAAGCCATTTTCGTGATGCACGGCGGCGGCAACTTCGGCGATCTTCATAGCCATCACCATCGGTTGCGCGAGGCGATCATCGCGGCCTTTCCGGACCGAAGGATCGTGCTGATGCCTCAAACGGTGTGGTTCCATAGGCACGAAAGGCTGAAACAGTCGGCCCGCGTTTTGTCGTTGCATTCCGATCTTCACATCATCGCCCGCGATCAGGACAGCTTCGAGACCCTGACGACGCGGATGGGGTTGCATAATTGTCATCTGCACATCGATTCTGCGTTTGCATTGCAACCGATTGTCACGGACATTGTCGCTGAAATGGCAATGGCGCCCGAGCGGGACGTCGTGCATTTGCTCCGACGCGATGCGGAAGCCAGCGACATTTCTGCAAGGCGCGCGGATGCGCTGGACTGGGCGACGCAAGACGACCTCGCCAAGTTGGTCGACCGCGGGCCCGCCATCCAAGCGATCGCCATCGCGCGAGACATCTTCGACACGGAGTTCGACGCCAAATCGTGGGGGCGACTTTGCGCGGCGATCCGCCTGTTCGGAACCGCCCGCCGCATCGTAACCGATCGCCTGCACGGCCATATCCTTGCTGTGATGATGGGCATGGAGCACGACCTCTACGACAACAGTTATGGCAAGAACTCCGCGTTTTGCCTCAGTTGGACAAACAACAATCCGCTCTTGCGGTTCGTCGGGCCGTCTAAGCGCTCGCCGTCGCCTCGCGCCAAAGGATTCCGCTCACCGGCGACCGAGGCGTCGGCAGCGGACTCGAAGACCCCTCCGCCCAAACCGCTCGCCGCGATCGTGACGCCCTACTTCAAGGAATCGCGCGCGACGCTCGAGCGCTGCATCCGCAGCGTTCGCGAACAGACCGTTCCTGTCGACCACATCCTTGTTGCTGACGGTTTCCCGCAAGATTGGATCGACCAAACCGGCGTGCGTCACGTCCGCCTCGACCGCAGCCACGGCGATTATGGCGACGCGGCGCGTTCGACCGGATCGATGATCGCAGTCGCCGAAGGGTACGAGGGAATCGGTTTCCTCGACGCCGACTGCTGGCTGGAGCCCGACCATGTCGGTTATTGCCTCGAACTCGCCGAGCAGGCGGGCGTCGGGAATTGCGACTACGTGATCGCGTTGAGTCGCGACCGGCGGCCGGACGGCTCGATCATGAACGTCCGCCAGGTCCCGATTCAGCAACACGTCGACACGAACTGCTTTTTCTTCCTGAAAAGCGGTTTCCACATTCTCCCCGTTTGGGGCCTGATTCCTCGGGAAGCGTCGATCGTTGGCGATCGCGTCTTTTATCTTTCGGTGAAGTCGAACGGCCTGAGGCCGGCGGTCGCGACACGAAAGACGGTCAACTACACCTGCATGTGGGCCTCGGTCTATCGTGTGATGGGCGAAGAGCCGCCCGAGGGCGCGAAGCCGAATCCTGACCACGAACGGGTGATACGTTGGATTGAGCAGCTTTCCGAAAGCGACAGATCCGTCTTCGACCGACGCATCCGCGCCAAGCTCGCCGAGCTTTATCCTGGTCCTTCCACTTCAATGGCAGCGCCAACCGTGTCTCAAGAAGTCGCCTTCACGACCGTCGCAATGAACGAGCAGGCGGTCGAGTCCGCCCGCGGGAAAATCTGCCTCAGCATGATCGTCAAGAACGAGGCGCCGGTGATCCGCCGCTGCCTCGATTCCGTGCGGCCGATCATCGACTATTGGGTCATCGTCGACACCGGTTCGACCGACGGCACACAGGACATTATCCGCGAACATTTTCGCGATCTGCCCGGCGAATTGCACGAACGGCCGTGGCGCGACTTCGCCTACAACCGCTCCGAGGCGCTGGCGCTCGCCCGCCCGCATGCCGATTATTCATTGATCATCGACGCCGACGACGCGCTCGAGATCGCCGACGGCTACAAGCTGCCGGAACTGACCGCGGATTCCTATTCGCTCGAAATACGCGACTCCAACCTCACCTATCTGCGAACCCAGCTCGTCCGCAACGCGCTGCCCTGGCGTTACGAAGGCGTCCTGCACGAGTATCCGACCTGCGACGGCGCGAAGGCGCTCGGGCAGTTGCCGCTCGGCATCCGGCGCAGGCACGACGGCGCCCGGCGGCGCGATCCCAAGACCTACGAGAAGGATGCGGCGCTCCTGGAGCGCGCGCTGCTCAGCGAGTCCAACCCACATTTGCGGACGCGCTACACCTATTATCTCGGCCAGAGCTACCGCGATTGCGGGCGCGTCGCCGAAGCGGCCGAAGCCTACGCCAAGCGCGCAGAGATGGGCGGCTGGGACGAAGAAGCGTGGAGCGCGCGGCTCCACTATGCGCGCTGCCTGCTGAAGCTCAAGGACGAGGCCGGCTTCCTGCGCGAAGCGCTGGCGGCGTTCGACCAGCGGCCGCACCGCGCCGAGCCGCTCTATGACCTCGCGCGCTTCTATCGCGAGCGACGCATGCACCAGGCGAGCGTGCTGTTCAGCGAGGCGGGCGTCGCGCTGCCCCACCCGCAGGGCGACACGCTGTTCATTGAAGATGCCGTCTACCGCTACGGCCTGAAGGAGGAATATTCGATCGCCGCCAATTACGCGCGCGATCCGGCGCGCAAGAGCCGCGGCTTCGACGCCTGCAACTGGCTGGCCCTCAGCCGGCAGGCGCCGTCGGGCGCGCGTGGCCTCGCCCGCCACAATCTCCGCTTCTACGTGGAGGCGGCGAGCAAGTGCCTGCCGTCGTTTGCCGCCCATCCGCTCGGCTTCGCGCCGCCGGACGGCGCCCGCGCGACGAGTCCTTCGGTGGCGCGCGACGGCGAACGGATCGCGCTGTCGCTGCGCGCCGTCCGTTGGGGAACGTCGGACGCAGAGGACCCTTGGCCCGCCGACGATCGGAATTTCCTGCTGCGACTGGACAACGCGCTCGACGTCGAATCCGCGGCCGAGGTTCTGCCGCCGGCCGATCCGCGGGAGCTGGATTGGCGAGAGGCCGGCGAGTCGCGGCTGTTCACCTGGCGTGACGCGCTGTGGCGGCTCGCCAGCCTGCGCGATCCCGCGACGGAGGGCCGCCGCCGCCAGGCGCTTGCGCGCGTCGACGCGAGCGGGCCGACGCCGCGGCTCGCCGATTGGCGCGCGCTGATGTTTGATGGGCCATGGCGCGCAGAAGAAACCTGGGCGCCGATCGCCTCGGGCGAAGACCTCCGGTTCCTGGCGCTGTTCGATCCGCTGCGCGTCGTCGACGCGGACGCGCGGAAGGTCTCGACCACCGCGCCGCCGATCGCAGCCGACTCGCTGCGCGCCGCGACGCCGGCCGTCGCGTTCGACGAAGGCTGGCTCATGCTGGTCTACGAGGCGCTGGGCGAAGCGGATGCGGATCGCGTCTTCCATCATCGCTGGGTCTGGCTCGACGAGGCCTGCGGCTTGCGCCGGATCAGCCGTCCGTTCTTCTTCCACCATCGCGGCAAGGAACTCGCGGCCGGCCTTGCCTGGCGCCTCGACGGCATACGCCTGATCGTTTCCTATGGAGTCGACGATCGCGAAGCCTGGCTCGCGACGATCGACGCCGACGACGTCAGGCGAGTTCTCGGCGACGCATCTGCATTGCCTTGGGGAATGACGAATTCGGGAGAAGGACGAGGATTGGGCGCAGCAGCGCGGACGCCGACGTCTTTTCCGGACGGGGCGGAGACAGAGGCCGCGCCGCCTCCGCCGATCGACGCCCCGCCGCCCTCGCAATGGGCGCCGGACTTGCCGATGGCGGGCACCGAGCTGATGGTCGCGGGATTGAGGGAAAGGCTCGGGTCGGAGCTCGATCGGATCAACCTGACGATCAATCACCCGGGTCGGCCCGCCGATGACAAGCGGCCGTGCGTCGTGTGGATTCATCACGACACAAACCAGACGTGGGTTCAATGGTGCCGGGACAAGGACCTCGTCGATCAGGTCGCCCGCTTCGTATTCGTCTCCAACTGGCAGCGCGACCGCTATCAGGAGGCCTTCAGCCTGCCGGCCGAGCGCTGCGTGGTGCTGCGCAACGCGACCGATGTCGATCCCGACTTCCGCACATGGGCGCCGGCGCGCGTCATGCGCTGCGCTTACGCGAGCACCCCGTTTCGCGGCTTGGCCGTTCTGCTGGAGGCCTGGCGGCGCGTCAATCCCTCCAACGCCGAACTGCACGTCTGGTCGTCGATGAAGCTCTACGGCGAGGACGACGGTCCCTACCGGGACCTCTACGCGCAGGCGCGATCGACGCCGGGCGTCATTTACCGCGGCATCGTCCCCAACTCGGAGCTTCGCCGGGCGCTACGCGACGTGCACTTTCTCACCTATCCTAGCACCTTTCCCGAGACTTCCTGTCTTGCGGTGATCGAGGCTATGGCGGCCGGCTGTCGCGTGATCGCCCCTTCGTTGGGCGCGCTGCCGGAAACGGCGCATGGCTTCGCTCGGCTCTATCCATGGAGCGCCGAAGGCGGCGCCCATGCAACAACCTTCGCAGACGTGCTCGCCGACGAATTGGTCAAGCCGTGGGCGGGCGAGCCCGAGCGCGCCCTGGAGCAGGAGCGTTATTGCGCCGACGCCTATGACTGGGCCTCGCGAGTCGACGAATGGCGACGACTCCTTGCAAGCTTCGCATGAGGCGCATTCCCAGCGCCGCGATTTGAATTGGCTCGAGCGGCGTTTTCCCGGGTATCGTTCGGCGCGGCGCCCAGACGCCGGTCGGTGCGGGAACGGCCTGAACTGCCGCTGATCGGCGGAGTCGACCCCGCCATCTGAACTCCTGCTTTGGCGATTTGCCGCGCGCGCCCGTCGCGCGTCTCCGCGCCGTCATCGCCGCCTGGATGGCTGGGTCGAGCCCCGCCACGACGGCGAGAGGGAGCGGCGGGAGGCAGCGCGGAGAGCGCACGCCTCGCGCTCGCCTCACCGGATCTCCGGCAGCGCCTCTTCGCGAGCGAGATTGCCGAAACGGGTGAGTTCGGCCTCGAACTGCAACTCGATCGTGCCGGTCGGGCCGTGGCGTTGTTTGCCGATGATGACTTCGGCGCGCCCGTGGGCGCGCTCCATCTCGTTCATCCAGGCGATGTGCTCCTCCGTGCCCGGTCGCGGCTCCTTGTTCTTGAGATAGTACTCCTCGCGAAAGACGAACAGCACCACGTCGGCGTCCTGTTCGATCGAGCCGGATTCGCGCAGATCCGAGAGCTGCGGCCGCTTGTCGTCGCGTTGCTCGACCTGGCGCGAAAGCTGCGACAGCGCCATGATCGGCACGTTGAGCTCCTTCGCCAGAGCTTTCAGGCCGGTTGTGATCTCGGTCAGCTCCTGCACGCGGTTGTCGTTGCGCGCGGTGCGCGAGCCGGCCAGCAGTTGCAGGTAGTCGACGACGATCAGGTCGAGACCGCGCTGGCGCTTCAACCGGCGCGCGCGCGCGGTGAGCTGGGCGATCGAGATGCCGCCGGTCTGGTCGATGAAGAACGGGATCGACTGCATCTCGCGCACCGCTTCGGCGACCTGCTGGAAGTCGCTCTCGGTGATGTCGCCGCGACGGATCTTGTAGGAGGGCACGCCCGACTGCTCGGCGATGATGCGGGTGGCCAGCTGCTCGGCCGACATTTCCAGCGAGAAGAAGCCGACCATGCCGCCGTCGGCCGCGACCGTCGTTCCGTCCGGGCGCGTCTCGCCGCGATAGGCGCGCGCGATGTTGAAGGCGATGTTGGTGGCGAGCGCCGTCTTGCCCATGCCGGGGCGGCCGGCGAGGATGACGAGGTCGGAGTTCTGCAGGCCGCCCATGTAGCGGTCGAGATCGGTGAGGCCGGTGGCCACGCCCGAGAGACTCCCGTCGCGTTCGTAGGCCTTGGCCGCCATGTCGACCGCGGTCTTCAGCGCGTCGGAGAAGCGCTGGAAGCCGCCGTCGTAGCGGCCGCCCTCGGCGACGGCGTAGAGCCGCCGCTCGGCCTCCTCGATCTGGTCGCGCGGGCTCGCGTCGACCGGCGCGTCATAGGCGACGTTGACGACGTCCTCGCCGATCTGGATCAGATCGCGGCGGATCGCGAGGTCGTGGATGGTGCGGCCGTAGTCGAAGGCGTTGATGATCGTCGTCGCCTCGGCGGCTAGGCGCGCCAGATACTGCGGCACGGTGACGCCGCCGAGATCGTGCTCGCCGAGGAAGGTCTTGAGCGTGATCGGCGTGGCGACCTTGCCGGCGCGGATCAGCGAGCCGGCGATCTCGTAGATGCGGCGGTGGATTTCCTCGACGAAATGCTCGGGCTTGAGGAAATCCGAGACGCGATCGTAGGCGTCGTTATTGACCAGAATCGCGCCGAGCAGCGCCTGCTCCGCCTCGAGATTGAGCGGCGGGCTGCGATAGGCGCGCTCGCTGGAATTGGCGGCGGGGAGCCGGCCGGGGAAATTTTCGACAGTCGCCATGGCGCGTTGCGCAATCAGGTTTGTGATTGGAAATGCGGTGAACGCGCACGCGACGTCACGAAGGGGAAGGATAGCGCGCGAGCCCACACGCGCGGAAGGGTTTTGTCACGCCTCGCGCGCCTTTGCGAGAGCGCCGCGTCGCTTCGCGCTAATTGTCCCCGATTCACCCAGGGCGCGAATTCGTCGCGCAGGAGGCGCTTGACTCGCGCCTCAGCCTGCGCAGACGCGCGCCTTCGCGGCGGCGTATTCCTTCGCCAGCCGCGCCACCAGCTCAGCCGCCGGCGTTACCGCCTTGATCGCGCCGATGCCCTGGCCGGAGCCCCAGATGTCGCGCCAGACCTTGACGCCCACGCCGGCGCTTGCAGCGGCGAAATCCATCGCCTTGGCTTCGCCTTGCGGCAGCTTGTCGGGATCGAGCCCGGCGCGGGCGATCGAGGGCTTGAGGTAATTGCCGAATATGCCGGTGAACAGGGTCGAACCGATGATGTCTTCGGCGCGGCCCTGGACGATCGCCTGCTTGTAGTCCTCGATCGCCCGGGCTTCCTCAGTCGCGATGAAGGCCGAACCGAGATAAGCGAGGTCAGCGCCCATCGCCTGCGCGGCGAGGATCGCGCCGCCGGTGGCGATCGCGCCGGAGAGCGCGAGCGGCCCGTCGAACCATTCGCGGATTTCCTGCACCAGAGCGAACGGCGAGTAGGAGCCGGCGTGGCCGCCTGCGCCCGCGGCGACCGCGATCAGCCCGTCGGCGCCCTTGTCGATCGCCTTGTGGGCGAAGCGATCGTTGATGATGTCGTGCAGCGTCACGCCGCCATAGGAATGGACCGCCGCATTGACGTCCTCGCGCGCGCCGAGCGAGGTGATGACGATCGGCGCCTTCCATTTCACCGTCAGCGCCAGATCCTCCTCGAGTCGCGCATTGGTGCGATGGACGATCTGGTTGACAGCGAAGGGCGCCGCCAGGCTCTCCGGATGATCGCGGTCGTGCGCCGCCAGCGCCTCGGTGATCTCGTGCAGCCATTCGTCGAGCTGGCTGATTGGCCGCGCGTTGAGGGCGGGAAAGGCGCCGACGATTCCCGCCTTGCATTGGGCGATCACCAGGGCCGGATGCGAGATGATGAACAGCGGCGCGCCGATCGCCGGCAGACGCAGTTTGTCTCGCAGGACGCTCGGCAACGACATGGCGCTCTTCCCTCTCAATTTTGTTCATATCTAAACCAATGTCTCGATCGAGGCCAAGCGAAATTCAGGGGCGGCGGCCAATCGAGAACGCTATCTGCGGACTTCGTCGCCGAGCTGGACGAGTTCGAGGGCGTCGATCGCCGCGTTCCGCTCCGCTTCCGTCCGCTTCAGGGAAAGCTCGAACTGGCGTGCGCTGCCGACGCTGCTGCCCGACAGCACCACCCCGCCGAGCGCAAGCGTGATTCCGACGATCATGCGCATCGGCGTGACGACGGCGAGCCCGAGCAGCAGGCCGGCGAGCAGCGCCAGCCCGGCAAAGACGCACGCGCGTCCGACGACGACAAGCCGGCGGCTGCGCCGAATCGCGTCGCGCAGTTCGTCGATCTCAGCTTCGAGCCGCTCGATCTGTTCGGTCGGCGTCGGATCTGTTTCGGACATGGAATTCTCAGCGCGCGGCGGACGCGCCGAGTGAACGGACTTCTCGAACGCAGTCAACCGCCGACGCGGCCCGGGCCGGAAACCGGACGCGGGCTCAGGCCTTGTGGGCGAACCAGACGGTTGGCGCTCCGACCACGCCGGCGCCCTGCATCGCCTTCTTCAATTCTGCGCTTTCGGCGAAGGCGCGCGCCGATTTCAGGTCGGCGAAATCGTGGGTGACGGTGACGTCGTTGGGATCGTCGACCGCCTGGTAAACCGCCTGCGCCTTGACGCCCGCGGTCTTCTGCGCCGAATGGAATTCGTCGTAGCTTTTGCGCCAGGCGCCGTAGTTCGCGACCTTATGCCTCACGAACATTGTCGTCATCTCGCCCTCCCGGATTTGTCTTCTCGAGGCCTCTAGCGGGCCTCGGATCGGCGACTGCCGCCGAAATTCCAGGTTAGACGAAGAAAAGCTCTCCTACTAGGGCGACTCGTCTATGCGTCGATGACGGTCGAACCGATTCGACTTGAACGCATCACGCCCGAGCCTGGCCTGGATCAGCAATTTGGCGCGCGCGCCGACAAGCGCGGATGTCGGAAACCCTATACGGGCGGCGTCAGCCACGCGACGACATGTGCGCCCTCGCCGGTGCGCGCGAGCAGATCCGTCAGCCATGGCATGAGCGCGCGCGCCTCCTCGATCAGGCCGTACGGCGGATTGGCGACGATCAGGCCGGCGCGGCGCAACGGCGCCGGCGAATGCGGGCCGGGCGCAACCGGGCCGACGTCGATCTCCAGCCGCAGCAGGTTGGGCGCGCCGAGCGCGGCGATCGAATTGAGGAAGCGCGCGTCTTCGCGCGCGTCCTTGATCGGCCGCCACAGCACGTAGGTTCCGCGCGGCCATTTGGCGAGCGCGTGGGCGAGCGCGGTCTCGACCTGCCTGGCCTCGTCGGGCGCCTCGTAGGGCGGATCGACCAGGACGAGCCCGCGCCGTTCTTTGGGCGGGACATAGGCGTTGAGCGCGACATAGCCGTCGGTTCCGACGATGCTGAGCCTAGCGTCTCGCCCCAGCGCCGCGACGAGGGCGGCGCGCTCCTCCGGATGCGCCTCGGACAGGGCGATGCGGTCCTGCGGCCTCAGCAGCGCCTGCGCCAACGCCGGCGAGCCGGGATAGGAGAGCGGCCGGCCTTCGTCGTCCCACGGCCCGACCGCATCGAGATAAGGTCGCAGCAGCGTCGCGATCTCGGCCGGCTGGCGCGCCTTGACGACACGCGCGATTCCATCGCGCCACTCCGGCGAACGCTGCGCCGCCTCGCCGGCGAGATCGTATCGGCCGGCGCCGGCATGGGTGTCGATATAGCGCAGCGGCGCGTCCTTCTTCGTCAGATAGACGAGGATGCGCGCGAGGATCGCGTGCTTGAAGACGTCGGCGAAATTGCCGGCGTGGAAGCCGTGGCGGTAGTTCATCGCCGGCGCGCGCCCGCCGGCCGCTCAGCGTAGCGGCGCAACGGTGATCGACGCGGCATGGCAGGTATGGCCCGACACCTTCGGGCATTGCGCGAACGCGGTCAGCCCCTTGGCGACGCAGATGCGCACGTCGATCAGTTCGCCGTCGCGGCAGGTGACCGCCATGTTGTCGGCCTTGAGATTGGGGTTGGCGGCGACGAAGGCCTCGGTCAGCGCCGCGGGCGAGGTCTTCACCGCGTCGTGCGGCGCTTTCAGCAGATCCGGGACGAAGATCGCGTCGCGCAGCGTCTTTACCGCGGCGAAATAGGCCTGTGGATCAAGCCCCGAGCAGCTTCCGTGCTTGCGGTATTCATAGCGCGCCAGACCTTCGTCGGGGTAGACGCCTTTGGTCAGTTCGAGCGCCGCGCCGGAGACGTATCCGCCGCCGCAATCTTCGGGGTTGGGACCATAAGCGCTGTCCGGCCACAGGCCGTGGACGACGAAGCCCTCGCCGGCGCCGGGCGCACATTGCGCCGGCTGCTTGGCTGCGCCGCCGGTCTCGCAGAAGCCCGGCGACCACGACAGCGTGAACACGTAATAGTCGAAACTGTCCGCAGCGCGCGCGCCCGAGATTGCAGCGACGAGCGCGGCCGCAGCCAAGAGGAGACGCATAGGGGCTGGCCTAGTAGCGGGCGCGGATCGTCGGGCCGGCGAAGCGCGTGACGAACGGCTTCAACACGCTGCAGGACGGTTCGTAGGCGTGATTGCGGTCGAGGCCGACGACGCACCATTCGACGCCGTAGCCCCAGCCGATCATGCCGAGATCCTCGCCGATGTCGTAGATCACCGGGCGGAACTTGCCGTCGCCGTCGACGGTGCGGGCAACACAATAGCGGCGCGGAATATAGGCGACGCCGTTGGCGCGATAGCCGATCTCGCGGATGCGGTCGAAGCCGGCGAGGCGGATCGTCGAATTCCAGTATTCCCCTTCCTTTTGCGCGAAGCGGTCGCTGATCGTCGACAGCACGCCGGAATCGTCGCAGCCGGGCAACACGCCGGTCCACGGGTGATAGCGCTCTTCGGCGGGAACAATGATTCCCACGGCTTGGGCGGTCGCGGCGAAAACAAACAGCGCCGCCAGACAGAGGAAAATGCGCTTCATGGCCGACTCGCAGGAAGGCGAAAGAACCTGACAACCATGCGGCGGGCGCCGTCGGGGGTCAAGGGTCGCCGCGGTCGCGCTCGCCGTCAGTTCAGCCGGTCTTTGAGCGCGGCGATTTCGCGCGCCGCGAGCTCGGCCCCCGCCGCGCCCTGGGTCTCCTGCCTGAGCACGATTTCCGCCGCCTTGGCGGCGAAATCGGCGGCGGCGGCGCGCACTTCGGCGGCGGCCTGCAATTCGGCGAGCGCGATCTTCGCTTCCGCCTGCCGGGTGCGGCGGGCGACGAAATCGGCCATGCGCTCGACCGCCTCCTTGGCGAGGACTTCGGCCTGGGCGCGCGCCTCGGCGACGATCGCGGCGGCGTTGGCTTCGGCTTCGAACTTCTTCTTCTCGAAGCCCTCCAGCAATGCAGTCGCCTCGGCGCGCAGCCGGGCGGCCTGCTCGAGTTCCTCGGCGATCGCTTCGCCGCGTTTGTCGAGCGCGGCGAGCAGGTAGCGATGCGCGCCGAGATAGCCGAGCAGGCAGAGGAAGACGATGAAGCCGACGAGAACAAAGAACTCGGCGCCGAATTCCATTATGTGTCTCCGCTCATCCGATCTTCTGCGAATCGACCGCGGCGGCGATCGCTTCCGGCTTGGCCGGGCGGCCGATCAGTCGCTCGACGATGGCGCCGGTCGCCTCGCGGGCGATGGCGCCGACATTGGCCATCGCCTGTTGGCGCGTCGCGGCGATCTGGCGCTCGGCCTCGACGAATTTCGCCGCGAGCTCGTCTTCGACCGTCTTGCGCTTGGCTTCCGCCTCGGCGGCGAGCTGGTCACGGGTCGCCTGGGCGACCCTCTGCGCCTGGGCGCGCGCCTCGGCGAGCGCCTTCTCGTGCGCCGCGGCGGCGGTGTCGGCCTTGGTCTGCATCGCCGTGGCGTCGTCGATGTCCTTGGCGATGCGGTCCTTTCNNCTGATCGCCAGCCACAGGAGCTGGCCGGGGAAAGTGCTGCTGTCGAAGGGCGGGAATGCGGCGTGGCCGCCGGCGTCGTGGCCGACTTCGGTCTGGGTCGCTTGCGGCGCCGGCGTCTGCGGTTGAGCCATCGGGTCTTCGATGTCCTGTGGCGGGGGGCGCGCAGCCGGCGCCGCCCCGCGTCATGGCGGTGAGGCGTTCGTCGTCAGACGGCGAACAGCAGCAGGAACGAGATCAGCAGCGCGAAAATGCCGAGCGCCTCGGTCACCGCGAAGCCGAAGATCAGGCGGCCGAACTGGCCGTCGACCGCGCTCGGATTGCGCAGCGCGCCGTTGAGGAACTGGCCGAACAGCGTGCCCACGCCGATGCCGGCGGCGCCCGTTCCGATCGCGGCGAGGCCAGCGCCAATGTATTTGGCGGCGATGGCGATTTCGTGGGGTTCCATTGTTCTCGACTCCTGCTTTTTCGGTTTGTCGGGTTGAAGTGGGACGGGCGATCAGTGACCGCCCGGATGAATGGCGTCGTTGAGATACATGCAGGTCAGCATGGCGAAGACATAGGCCTGCAGGAACGCGACCAGCAATTCGAGCGCGAAGACCCCGACGTTCATGACGATCGGCAATACGGCCAGCACCTTGAACAGCACTCCGGCGCCCAGCAGCATCACGCTGAAGCCGCCGAACACGCTGAGCATGATGTGCCCGGCGAGCATGTTGGCGAACAGGCGCACCGAATGGCTCAAAGGGCGCGTCATGAAAGAAATGATCTCGATCGGCACGACGAACAGCAGCATGTACCACTGCACGCCGGGCGGCACGAACAGCTTGAACCAGTGCAAGCCGTGCTCTTTCAAGCCGACAAAGATGACGATGAAAAACACCAGCAACGCCAGCGCCGCCGTGATGACGATCTGGGCGGTGACCTCGAAGGTGTATGCAGGGAGCCCGATCAGATTGATGATGAGAACGAACATGAAAAGGCTGAACACCATCGGGAAGAAGCGCATGCCCTTTTCGCCCGTCGCCGAACGCAGCATACCGGCGATGAACTCATAGGACAGCTCGGCCGCCGACTGCAGCCGCCCGGGAACGCCAGGGCCGCCGCGCGCGCCCGCCGTCATCAGCAGGCAGGCGATTGCGACGGCGATCAGCATGTAGAGCGAGGAATTGGTCAGCGAAAAATCGTGCCCAGCGATGTGGATCGGGATGAGCGGCGTAATCGAGAATTGCTCGATCGGATTGATTGCCGGTCCTGCTTCGCCTGCCAAGGTCAGTCCTCGTCCTCGTCCCACCCCGACGGGGCCTGCGGCTCGGCCACAGAGGCCGGGCGCGGCACGTCTTTATCTGGCGCTTGGCCGCCAGACAAGCGCGAATTGCTGTCTTCGGCTCGGCCTTTCGGCGAGGCGACGCGGACGACGCTTTGCACCCCGGCGGCCGTCCCCAGCAGGAAAAAGACGATGGTCAGCCACGGCTTTGTTGCGAGCCAGTGATCGAGCCCCCAACCGATCGCCCCGCCCAGGACGATCGCGCCGACGAACTCGCCGCCCGCCCGAAGAGCAAGCGTGGCGGCGGCGCCGCCGAAGCCCGCGTCGGCCGACCGACCCGCCGCTTCGGTCGCCCGCCCGCGTCGCTCGGCGGCGCGGCGGTCGAGCTTGCCTTTGAGAACGTCGAGCCGAGCGCGCATCGCGCGTTGCTCGTCTTCCTCGGACGGGGCCATCGTCGAGCCTCCAGGCCCGGCGGCCAGCCGGGCGATCGAGCCGTGACGCGGTCGGCAGGCGCTGTCAATCGTCGGCGCGCATCGAGCGGTTCCCGTCACAATCGACGCACAGGGGCCGCGCTTGACCGCGTCAGGGGCGTCGGGCAAGCCAAGCGTCGGACAGCAAAAGGACGGAGGCTGCATGGCGATCACGGCTGAGCCGCGCCCCCGCGCCCACTTCGCCGACGAGGACGCGCCGGGTTGGAGCGAATTCCTCTATCCGGCGTTCGTCATCGGTTGCGCCTGCGCCACCGCCGACGTAAACGCCACCTCCAAGGCGATGCGTCGCGTCTGCCTCGCGCACGGGTCGTCGCGTTTTTCTTCAACACCATCGTCCTCGCGCTCACGATCAACATCGGCGCGGGGTTGATTTAGGCGGCGTCAGCGCCTTTCGGGATCGAACATGACCGACGAAGTCAGCCCTCGCGTCCGCGCCGTCCTGCCGCGCGGCCTCGTCGATCGCGCTCCCGCCGACATCGCCGGGGCCGAGGCGATGATGGCCAAGATCCGCTCTGTCTACGAGCTTTACGGCTTCGAGGCGGTCGAAACGCCGTTCATCGAGTTTACCGAGGCGCTTGGCAAGTTCCTGCCCGACCAGGATCGGCCCAACGAGGGCGTGTTCTCGTTCAAGGACGACGACGAGCAATGGCTGAGCTTGCGCTATGACCTGACCGCGCCGCTCGCCCGCTATGTCGCCGAGCATTACGAGCGCCTGCCCAAGCCCTATCGCAGCTATCGCGCCGGTTGGGTGTTCCGCAATGAGAAGCCCGGACCGGGGCGCTACCGCCAGTTCATGCAATTCGACGCCGACACCGTCGGGGCGGCGACCCCGACCGCCGACGCCGAGATGTGCATGATGGCCGCCGATTGCCTCGAGGCGCTGGGCGTCGGGCGTCGCGACTACCTGGTCAAAGTCAACAATCGCAAGGTGCTCGACGGCGTGATGGAAGCGATCGGCCTCGGCGGCGGCGACAACGCCGCGCGCCGGCTCACCGTGCTGCGCGCGATCGATAAGCTCGACCGGCTCGGGCCGGACGGGGTGCAGGCGCTGCTCGGCGCCGGCCGCAGGGATGACAGCGGCGACTTCACCAAGGGCGCGGGGCTCGAGCCGGCGGCGATCGAACGCGTGCTCGCCTATACCGCCGCGCGCGGGCTGGACAACGCCGCCACGCTGGCCGCGCTCGCCGCCGCCGTCGCGGGCTCGGCGATCGGCGAGCAAGGGGTGGCCGAGTTGCGCGAGATCGCCGCGCTGGCGCGCGCCGTCGGCTATGGCGAGGACCGCGTCATCCTCGATCCTGCCGTGGTGCGCGGCCTCGAATATTACACCGGCCCGGTTTTCGAGGCCGAGCTGACCTTCGAAGCCAAGGACGACGAGGGGCGGCCGATTCGCTTCGGTTCGGTCGGCGGCGGCGGGCGCTACGACGGACTGGTCGCACGCTTCCGCGCCGAGCCTGTGCCGGCGACGGGCTTCTCGATCGGCGTCTCCCGCCTGCTCGCGGCGCTGCGGGCGATCGACAGCCCGATCGTCGCCGGAGCGGCGAAGTCTGGACCGGTCGTCGTCGCCGTGCTCGACCGCGACCACATTGCCGATTACCAGCGCCTGGTCTCCGAGCTGCGCACGGCAGGAATCGCCGCCGAGCTCTATCTCGGCGCCGCCGGCCTCAACGCCCAGCTCAAATACGCCGACCGGCGCGGCAGCCCCTGCGCCGTCATCCAGGGTTCGAACGAGCGCGACGCGCCGGGCGGCCGCGAAGTCGTCATCCGCGATCTCCGGCTCGGCGCCGA
>PLRT01000089.1:17741-36360 GCA_003164915.1 Hyphomicrobiales bacterium
CGGCGCAGGCGCGCCGCTTCGTCGCCGTGCGCCGTCGCCGCGCGGCCGAGACGCTCGAGGACTACACCGAGCTGATCGCCGACCTGATCGCCCGCAGCGGCGAAGCGCGCACGACCGACATCGCCGAACGGCTCGGCGTCGCCCATCCAACCGCGGTCAAGGCGATCGGACGGCTCGAACGCGAAGGCCTCGCCATCGTCAAGCCCTATCGCGGCGTGTCGCTGACCGCCGCCGGGCGGACAATGGCGGAACGCGTGCGCCGCCGCCACCGGCTGGTGGTCGACTTCCTTGTCGCCGTCGGCGCACCGCGCGAAGCAGCGGAGGCCGACGCCGAGGGGATCGAGCACTACGTCTCTTCGGCGACCCTGGCGGCGTTTGAAGCGTTCCTCGCCGCGCAGCAGAAATAACGTCGCCGCCCTGGCGGCCGGCCTCGCGACGGCGCGCGTCGCTGAAAGACGCAGCGCGGTCCGAGCGGGCCGCGCCGATCGGCAGCGAGGAGACCGCTCATGAGCGCGAGCTTGCGCGAATTCGGGCCGCAAATCTGGGTCGCCGAGGGCCCGGTGGTGTCTTTCTTCCGGTTTGCCTATCCGACCCGCATGGCGGTCATCCGGCTGTCGGACGGCGGACTGTTCGCCTGGTCGCCGATCGCGCTGTCGCCGCCGCTCAAGGCCGAAGTCGACGCGCTCGGACCCGTCCGCTTCCTCGTTTCGCCCAACAAGCTGCACAACCTTTATCTCGGCGACTGGAAGGCGGCCTATCCGAACGCGCAGCTGTTCGCCGCGCCCGGCCTGCGGCGGCGGCGCAAGGATCTCGGGTTCGACGGCGATCTCGGCGACGCGCCCGATTCGGCCTGGGCGGCGGACATCGACCAGGTCTTGCTGCGCGGCAGTTGGGCGATGACCGAGGTCGTTTTCTTTCATCACGCCAGCGGCGCGGCGATCTTCGCCGACCTGATCCAGAACTTCCCGCGCAACTGGTTCAAGGGCTGGCGCGCGGCGCTCGCGCGCTACGCCGGGATCGTCGCGCCGCACCCCGGCGCGCCGCGCGACTGGCGCTCGAGCTTCCTCGATCGGCGGGCGGCGCGCGCGGCGCTGGCGCGCATTCTCGCCTGGCCGATCGAACGCGCGCTGATCGCCCACGGCGACCCGGCCGCGACCGACGGCGGGGCGTTCGTCCGCGGCGCCTTCGCCTGGCTGGCGCGACCCTGAACCGACAGGTCGCGCGACGCTCAGCTGCTGCCGATGAGGACGCCGGCGGCGAGCACCAGGCCGCCGCCGAGCATGACCTTGGCCGCCGCGGAGAGCGGCGGCGTGTCCATGAAGCGCCATTGGACCCAGGCGATCGTCGCCANNCGATGACGACGACGATGCAGGCGATCACCGTCGCGGTGACGAAATTGGGGATCAGATAAGGCAGCGTGTGGCCGATGCCGCCGCCGAAGGTCATCAAGCCGCAGACAAATCCGCGCAGCAGCGGCGCGCCGCGGCCCGACAGCTTGCCGTCGTCGGCCAGCGCCTCGGCGAAGCCCATCGAGATGCCGGCGCCGAGCGAGGCCGCGACGCCGACCAGAAACGCTTCCCAGGGGTTGCGCGTGGCGAAGGCGGCGGCGAACACCGGCGCCAGCGTCGACACCGAACCGTCCATCAGGCCAACCAGGCCCGGCTGGATGATCTGCAGGATGAAACGCCGGCGCGCGTGCTCGTCTTCCTCGTGGCGCGCGTCGGGGGTGAGGAACTTCTCTTCGAGATCGGCGGCGAGATGCTCGTGCTTGACCTCGGCCTCGGCGAGGTCGCCCAGCAGTTTGCGGATCGCCGCGTCGCTGGCGCGCTCGATGGCGAGGCGGTAGAAGCGTTCGGCGTCGCGCTCCATCTCGGCGGCGCGATTGCGCGCCGCCTCGACGCCGAGCGGACGGAACTGCCAGATTGGCTTGCGGACGATGTAGCCCTTGATGTCCTGGCGGCGGATGAGCGGAATGTGGTCGCCGAACTTGGAGACGAACAGGTCGATCAGGCGGCGGCGGTGCACGTTCTCCTCGGCCGCCATTTCGGTGAACATCTTGGCGGTCGAGGGATAGTCCTCGCGCAGGCCCTCGGCGAAGTCGCCGTAGATGCGCCCGTCCTCTTCCTCGTTGGCGATCGCCAGCGCGAGCATCTCGCGCTCGGAAAGATCGTCGAAATTGCGCGCCATCGCTCGGGCCCTCGGCGGGTGGACGAAACAGTCGCGGCCGCCCGACCCGCCGCGTCAGCCGGTTCGGCGGCGTCTTTGTAAAGACCAGCGGCCGGTCGGGTCAACCGCGGCTTGCTTTGGCGGCGGGGCTGATCTAGGCCACCGCTCTCCGTTCCGCAGAAGCCGATGCGCCCGTGACGACCCTGCCCAAGTTCGATCAATTCTCGCGGGTCGTGGTCAAAGTCGGCTCGTCGCTGCTGGTCGACGCCGCCAAAGGCTCGGTGAAGCAGGATTGGCTCGAAGCCCTGGTCGACGACCTCGCGGTTCTGCACAAGCGGGGCGCCGATGTGCTGGTCGTTTCGTCGGGGGCGATCGCGCTGGGGCGACGGGTCGCCGGCCTCAAGCGCGGCGCGTTGAAGCTCGAGGACAGTCAGGCGGCGGCGGCGATCGGCCAGATCGCCTTGGCGCGTGCGTGGTCGCTGAGCCTCCAGCGCCACGGCATCGTCGCCGGCCAGGTGCTGTTGACGCTGCAGGACACGGAGGAGCGGCGCCGCTATCTCAACGCGCGCGAGACCTTGAGCCGGCTGTCGGCGATGCGCGCCGTGCCGGTGATCAACGAGAACGACACGGTCGCGACGAGCGAGATCCGCTACGGCGACAACGACCGCCTCGCGGCGCGCGTGGCGGCCATGGCGAGCGCCGATCTCTTGGTTCTGCTCTCCGACGTCGCCGGTCTCTACGACGCGCCGCCGCAGGAGACGCCGACCGCGCGGCTGATCCCGGTGGTCGAGCGGTTGACGCCGGGAGTCGAGGCGATGGCGGGCGGCGCCGCGTCGGAGACGTCGCGCGGCGGCATGCGCACCAAGATCGAAGCGGCGCGCATCGCCTCGGCCGGCGGCGCGCATATGGTGATCGCCGACGGCCGCGTCGCCCACCCGATCGCCCGCATCGGCGCGGGCGGACCATGCACCTGGTTCCTGACGCCTTCGAACCCGGTGACGGCGCGCAAGGCCTGGATCGGCGGCACGCTCGAACTCAAAGGCTCGGTGACGATCGACGCCGGCGCGGCCAAGGCGCTCAAAAGCGGCAAGAGCCTGCTGCCGGCCGGCGTGAAGCGGGTCGAGGGCGGCTTCGCACGCGGCGACTGCGTCGCCATCCGCGACGAGAGCGGAGCGGAGATCGGCCGCGGCCTGATCGCCTACGACGCCAAACGCGCAGTGCGCATCTGCGGCCGCAATTCGCGAGACATCGCCAAGATCCTCGGCGCCCCCGGCCGCGCCGAAATGATCCATCGTGACGACATGACGCTGGCGGAGCGTTAGGAGGATCGGCCCAACCGCAAAGCCGGGAGCAAGGATTGGATGCGCCGATGACGCAAAACAGCGCTTTCTCGCTCTCGCGCCGCGCGCTGCTGGCCGCCGCGGCCGCCGTCGCCGCCGCGGGGCGCGCCGCCGCCGGGCCAGGCAAACGCTCGCAAGCCGAAGTCGCCTACCAGGACCACCCCCACGGCGCCGAGCGCTGCGAGATCTGCGCGCCGTTCCTGCCCCCTGACCAGTGCCGCCTGGTGGTCGGGCCGGTCAGCCGTCAGGGCTGGTGCAAGGTATTCACCGGCCCCGACGAGCCGTGAGCGCCGTTCAGCGCGGCGGCCACGGACCGCTGCTGCGGTGGATGCGGTGCAGCAGGCCGTCGAGGCAGCCCTTGAAGACGACGTAGAACGCCAGCGCGAGATAGCCCCAGGCGGTCAGTTCGATCAGTTGCAGCACGCCGCCGTCCGCCGCCGCCATCAGGCCGTAGCTCGTCAGCAGGCGGATGTTGGCGCGGAACAGTTCGAACAGGTTGAGCGAGCACAGCGCGAACCCGGCGACCGCGACGCCCATCGCGAGGAACGTCAGCCAGGCCGAACCGTGAAACAACCGATTGAGGAGCCGCAGAACCCCCATCCGTCACCCGCTGTTGCGCAAGCCCGCGGATATGCCGTTGATCGTCAGCTGAATGCCGGTCAGCACGCGGTCGCTGGCGGCGTGGCCGCGATGCAGCTTGAGGAGTTCGACCTGCACGTGGTTGAGCGGATCGAGATAGGGGAAGCGGTTGCGGATCGAGCGCAGCAGCAACGGGTTGCTCTCCAGCAGTTCGCTCTGCTCCATGATCGTGTTGAGCGCGTCGACCGAGTCGCGCCATTCGCGCGAGATGCGCGAGAAGATCGCCTCGCGCAGGCTGACGTCGGGGACCAGCCCGGCGTAGCGCGAGGCGATGGCGAGGCTCGACTTGGCGAGCACCATGTCCATGTTGGAGAGCTGGGTGCGGAAGAACGGCCAGCGGCGATACATCGCCCTGAGCCGCTCGACGCCGTCCGCGGGATGGGCCTCGATGAAGGCCTTGACCGCTGCGCCGAAGCCGAACCACCCCGGCAGCATCAGCCGGCATTGCGCCCAGGAGAACACCCACGGAATCGCCCGCAGGTCGGAAATCGCCGTCGTCTTCTTGCGTGAGGCGGGCCGCGAGCCGATGTTGAGCGTCGCAATCTCGGTGATGACGGTCGACGACCAGAAATATTTCTCGAAGCCCTCGGTCTCGTAGACCAGGCTGCGATAGGCCTTGTAGGCGGCCTGCGAAAGTTCGTCCATTGCGTGGAGGAAATCGGGATCGGGCGCCGCGACCTCCTCCTCCAGCAGGCTCGCCTCCAGCGTCGCCGAGACCAGCGTCTCGAGGTTGCGCCGACCGACTTCGCCGTTCGAATACTTGCTGGAAATGATTTCGCCCTGCTCGGTGATGCGGATCTGGCCCTGCACCGCCCCGCCCGGCTGGGCGAGGATCGCGTCGTAGCTGGGGCCGCCGCCGCGGCCGACCGAGCCGCCGCGGCCGTGGAACAGCCGGATGCGCACGCCGTGGCGGCGGAACACTTCGACGAGGCCGATCTCGGCCTTGTAGAGCTCCCAGCCCGAGGTGACGAAGCCGCCGTCCTTGTTGGAGTCGGAATAGCCGAGCATCACCTCCTGCTCGCCGCCGAGGCTGTCGACCAGACGGCGATAGACGTGCAGCGACAGCAGCCGGTCCATCACGCCGACGCAGGCGCGCAGGTCCTCGATCGTCTCGAACAGCGGCACGAGGTTGAGCGCCGAGCGGCCCTCGGCCGAGACGAGCCCGACCTCCTTGAGCAAGAGCGCGAGCTCGAGCAGGTCGGAGACCGACTGCGTCTTGGAGATGATGCTGGTGCGGATGGCGTCGGGACCGTAGGTCTGGCGCAGCTTGGCGGCGGTGCGGAACACGGCGAGCTCGCCGGCGGTTTCCTCGCTGTAGGCGACGAACGGCGAGACGAGCGGCCGCGGCGAAGCGAGCTCGCGGGCGATCAGCGCGACGCGCGCGTTCTCGTCGAGCGCGAGATAGTCGAAGCCTGGGTTGGCGGTGGCGAGGAGCTCGGCGACGGTGCGCTCGTGAACGTCGGAATTCTGCCTCAGGTCGAGCGGCGCGAGGTGGAAGCCGAACACGTCGACGGCGCGGATCAGCGCTCTCAGGCGGCCGCGGGCGATGATCGTCGCGCCGTTGACCCTCAGCGATTCATCGATCATCGCGAGGTCGGCGGCGAATTCGGCCGCGGTCGCATAGGGCTCGGCGTCGGTCAGCGGCCGACGCATCGCGAGGACGTGATCGAGCTCGCGCGACGTCTTGGCGAGGCGCGAATAGATGCCGGCGATCGCGCGGCGGTAGGGCTCGTCGCGCCGGGTCGCCGAGGTGTCGGTCGAATGCTCCGCCAGCGAGGCCAGCGCCGGGCTGATCGGCGCGAGGCCCGANNGGGTTGCCGTCGCGGTCGCCGCCGATCCACGAGCCGACGCGCAGGAACGAGGCGATGGGCTTGCCGGCGTCGGCTGGCGCCTGGCGCACGAGCTCGTCCTCGATCGCGCAATAGATGCGCGGCATCTCGTTGAAGAAGGTGTAGTCGTAATAGGAAAGGCCGTTGGAAACCTCGTCGATCACCCTCAGCCGCGTCAGCCGCAGCATGTTGGTGCGCCAGAGAATGAGAACGGCGCGGCGCAGGTTCTCCTCGTTGCGCGCAAGCTCGACCTCGTCGCCGTCGAGGCTGTGGCGCGCGTCGATCAGCCGCGCGAGCTCGAGCTCGCGGTTGAGCGTGCTCTTGCGCCTCACCTCGGTCGGGTGGGCGGTCAGCACCGGGCTGATCAGGGCGTGGTCGAAGAAGGCGCGCAGCTGAGCGGCGTCGACGCCCGCCTCGGCCGCGCGCTTGAAGGCGTAGACAAGCGCGCCCGGCCGCGGCTCCGACTTCATCCGCACATGGGCGCGGTTGCGGCGGATGTGGTGCTGGTCCTCGGCGATGTTGGCGAGATGGGAGAAATAGCTGAAGGCGCGCACGATCGACAGGGTCTGGGCGTTGTCGAGGCTGTCGAGCGTCGCCTCCAGCTCGCGCCGGGCGGCGACTTCGTTGTCGCGNNTCCTGCTCGCGGACGGTGTCGCCGAGCAGGCGGCCGAGCAGGCGGATGTCGTTGCGCAGCGGCGCATCCTTTTCCGCTTCTGCGGCTTGGCGCTTGGCGCTGCGCTCCTTGAGGGCGATCGACATCGAAGGTCTCCTGGGCGGGGCGGCCGGTCGCCCGGCGCGGCATGGGTCTGATTATTTGTGCAGCGCATCAATTCGCGCCGCAAGCGATTTGCGCTGCGACTCGCCAAAGATGTGGCGAGTTGGGGCCGGCGGGAGGGGCGGCTCTCGCGCCGGCGTCCGAACGGCGGACGACTGGCCCCGCCCCACGATCCGCTCGGTCGCCCAAATCTCAAGCAAATTCGGCGCCGAGACGCGCGCGCAGGGCCGCCGGGTCCTTCAACTCGCATTCGTAGATCGTCAGCGGCCGCCAGCCCATCGCCGTCAGCGTCGCGGCCGCGCTCTGGTCGCGGGCGCGGTTGCGCGCGATCTTGGCGCGCCAGTAGTCGGCGTTGGCCTTGGGCAGGCGCGCGCCGCGTGGGCAATCGTGCCCATGCCAGAAGCAGCCGTGGACGAAGATCGCCAGCTTGCGGCGGCCGTAGGCGATATCCGGCTTGCCGGGAAGGTCGGCGCGGCACAGCCGATAGCCGGGCGCGATCGCCCACAGCATCGCCCTGACCGCGATCTCCGGCCCGGTGTCGCGCGACTTCACCGCCCGCATCACGGCGGAGCGCTCGGGAGAGGGCTTGCGGTAGGCGGCCATGGCGGTCAGGCTCGCATCCGGATCGGCGCTCCGTCCCTTTCCGCGCCCGCCAGGGCCAGCGGCAGCAACAGGCTTTCGCTGAGGAACCGCACGACCGGCGCGACGACGCCGTCGCCGAGCAGGTGATAGGCCTCGTTGCGCCGCGCCGGCAGGCGATAGGCGTCGGGCAGGCCCATCAGCCGCGCCGCCTCGCGCGCGCCGATCAGCCGGGCGCGGGCTGTCCCACATTCGATATCGAGGAGGAACTGGCGGCTCGAGCCGCCGGCCGGCGTGCGCAGGCAGCCGGCAAGCCCGTCGAAGCGCGCTTCGGCTCGCACCCCGTCGGCCCGGGTGCGGCGGAACAGCGCCGCGACGCGGCGCTCGCCGGCCTCTCGCGCACGTTCGAGCTCTGCGCGCGAGGCCTTCGACAGCGCTGCGAGAAGCGCCTGCGTCTTCGCCGCGTCGAGCCAAGGCGCATCGTCGGGCGCGGCGTCGAGGCAGTCGATCAGGGTGCGATTGGCGCGCAGCGGCGGCGGCAGGCGCCACCACAGCCAGCGCGCCGCCAACTTCGCCGGCAGCGCATCGACGGCCCGGCGCAGGGCGGGAGCGGCGAAGGGGGCGACCGGCCCGGGCGCGATCCGTTCGGCCGGCGCCGCGACCTCGTCGGCGAGGGCGACGAGAAACAGCCGCGGTCGCGACTGCGGGACGAAATGCGCGGCGTCGATCGTCAACGCGCCGAACCGGTAGCCGAGATCGGCGATCGCGCCGCAGAGAGCGACGAAATCGGCGCCGCCCTTCGACGCGAGCAGGCCAAGCACGTTCTCGAGCGCGATCAGCCGCGGCGCGCGACCTTCGGCGCAAAGGGCGCGCAGCAGCGCGTAGAAGCCCCAGAAAGCCGAAGAGCGCGCGCCCGACAGCCCGGCGCCGGCGCCGGCGAGCGACAGGTCCTGGCAGGGGAACGACGCCCAGGCGAGATCGGCGCTGCCCGGCAGGTCGGCGGGGCGCAGCAACGCGACGTCGGCGAGGCGGAACTCCGCGCCGCCCCAATTATCCGCATAGCTGCGCGCCTTGCGCGAATCGAAGTCGTTGGCGAACAGGCAGCGCCATGCGTCGCCGAGCCCCGCCCGCGCCATGCCGCCGCCTGCGAAGAATTCGTAAAAGGCAGGTCGCCGCTGGGTCTGCGAATCGCTCACGGGGCGGGAGGATAGAGCATTCTTCTGCCCCGTGCGGCGACTTGCCCGCCGAGCCGGCGCCCAGGCAGCCTTGACGCCGCGTACGCCTTGCGGCGTTTATGGCCCGCCATGAGCGATTTCGTCGTACCATTCCCCATTTTCGTCGTCGACGTCGGCGGCACCAACGCGCGCTTCGCCCTGCAGCCGGCGCCCGACGTCCCGGTCGGCGAGGCGATCCACTTCAAGACCCACGACTACCCCGGCCTGGCCGAAGCCGCCGAGGCGGCGGTCGCCTCGCACGGCCAGCGCCCGCGCTCGCTCGTCGTCTGCGGCGCCGGACCGGTCGACGGGCGCAGGCTCAAGCTGACCAATGCGCCGTGGGTGATCGACGGCCCCGAGGCGGCGCGCCGGCTTGGCCTGGCCCAGGGCCTGCTGTTCAACGATTTCGAGGCCCAGGCGCTGTCTCTGCCGACCATTCCCCAAGGCTGGGCGCGGCAGATCGGCCCGGTCCCATTCGAACCGCGCGGACCACAGGTGATTCTTGGCCCCGGCACCGGCCTCGGCGTCGGCGCGCTGGTCAACGCGGCCGGTCGTCATACGCCGCTTGCCTCCGAGGCCGGCCATATCGACTTCGGCCCGGTCGGCGAGGAGGAGAGCGCGCTGTGGCCTTTCCTCGAGCGCGTGCATGGTCGGGTGACAACCGAGAGCGTGCTCGCCGGGCCCGGCCTGGCGCGGGTCCATGCGGCGCGAATCGCCGCGCTCGGCGGACCCAAGGTGAAGCTCGACCCGCCGGCGGTCGTCGCCGCCGCTTCGGCCAATCCCACAGGCGAAGAGGCGGCGAGCTTGCGCCTCTATTGGCGCATCATCGCGCGCTTCGCCGGCGACATGGGCGTGGCGTTCGTCGCCACCGGCGGGGTGACGCTCTCCGGCGGCGTGCTGCCGCGCATCCTCGACTTCCTCGACGAAGCCGCGTTCCGCCGCGCCTTCGAGGCCAAGGCGCCGGTCGACGACAAGGCGCGCAGGATGCCGACGCGGCTGATCACCCGCAACGACGCGGTGTTGGTCGGGATGGCGGCGATCGCCGCCGCGCCGCAGCTTTATGAGATCGACTATGCCGCCCGCGCCTGGGTTTGAGCCCCCCTCGCCCCGATTTCGCCGCTTTCGTGCCCTCAGTCGCGCCGTGGCGCGAGTTACGCTAGAGTCGGGTCGGCGGCAAACAAGCGGGATCAGGTTTCGATGACGAGGCGTTCCTACGCGATGGGGTTGATCGCGCTGGCGCTCGCCGGCGCGGTTTCAGCGGCGCCGGCGCTGGCGCAGAGCTGCGGCGACGACCTGCAGAAACTGTCGCAGAAGCGCGAAGCCGAAATGGCGACGATCAACGGGCTGATCAAAACCGCGAAAGGCAAGCAGCTCGATCCGGAGGTGTTCTGCTCCAAGTCGCGCGGTCTGATCGAGGCCGAGGACGCGATGATCGCCTATATGGAAAAGAACAGGGAATGGTGCGGTATCCCTGACGAAACGCTCGACAGCCTCAAGGCCGGTCACGCCAAGAGTTCCGCTTTCGCCGCCAAGGCGTGCAAGGTCGCCGCCGAGATGAAGAAAGCGAAGGAACAGGCGGCCAACGGCGGAGGTCCGATGGCTCAGCCGCTGCCAGCCGGCCCGCTTTGAGCGCCGAGGCTTCGCGTCGCGAAGCCCTGCCCGACGCGCGTCCGCACAGTCTGGTGTTGCGGCTGACGCCGGATTTCGCGCTTCCCTATGTTCAGCTCGCCCGCCTCGACCGCCCTGCCGGTTGGCAATTGCTGCTGGCGCCCTGCTGGTGGTCCGCCGCGGCCGCCGGCATCGCGGTTCATCGCGGCCCCGACCTTTGGCATCTCGTCCTGTTCCTGATCGGCGCGATCGCCATGCGCGGGGCCGGATGCACCTACAACGACATCCTCGACCGCGACCTCGACGCCGGGGTCGCTCGCACCAAGGGGCGGCCGCTGCCCTCGGGGCGAATCAGCGCGCGCGCCGCCGCCGTGTTCCTCGCCGCGCAGGCGCTGGTCGGCCTCGCCGTGCTGCTTGCGTTCAACCGCTTCTCGGTCGAACTGGGGTTCGCCTCGCTGATCATCGTGGCCGTCTATCCGCTGACCAAGCGCGTCAGCTCCTGGCCGCAGGCGGCGCTCGGCCTCGCCTTCTCCTGGGGCGCGCTGATGGGCTGGTCGGCGCGCTTCGGCGACATCGGTTCGCCGGCGCTGCTGCTCTACGCCGCCGCCTTCTGCTGGACGATCGGCTACGACACGATCTACGCGCTGCAGGACGCACGCGACGACGCGATCGTCGGCATCAAGTCGACCGCGCGGCTGTTCGGCCGCCACGCGCGGCTGGGGATCGGCGCGTTCTATCTGGCGACGGCGCTGCTGGCTGAGGCGGCGCTGATCGCGGCGGGCGGCGGCTGGATCGCCGAGTTCGGCTGGGCGGCGTTTGCGGCCCATCTCGCCTGGCAGGTCTACCGGGTCGAAGGCGCGAGCGAGGCGACGGCGCTCATGCTCTTCCGCTCCAACCGCGACGCCGGGCTGCTGCTGTTCCTCGGCTTCGCGCTGCAGGGTTGGCTCGGCTGAACTCAGCCGCCGGGCAACGCGACCTTGTGCTGGGCGACCGGGATCAGCCGCCGCACCCGTTCGACCACCGCCATCTCGATTCGAGTCGAGACAATGCCGATCCCGTCCGACGCCTTGGCGACGACATGGCCCCAGGGGTCGGCGACCAGCGAATGGCCGTAGGTCTCGCGCCGTTCGTTGCCGACCGTGAAACTGCCGGTCTGCGCGGCAGCGCAGACATAGGTCTCCGTCTCGATCGCGCGCGCGCGGAGCAGCGTTTCCCAATGGTCCTTGCCGGTCTGCAGGGTGAACGCCGCCGGCAGCGCGATCACCTGGGCGCCCTTGTCGGCGAGCGCCTGGAACAGGCCGGGAAAGCGCAGATCGTAGCAGATCGAGCAGCCGATCGTGACGCCTTCGCAATCGTAGGCGACGATCGCGTCGCCCGCTTTGACCGTCTCGCTCTCCCTGTAGGCGGCGCCGTCGGGCGTGGTCACGTCGAAGAGATGGATCTTGCGGTAGCGCGCGATCTCCTTGCCCGCGCGGTCGAAGACGACCGAGGTGTTGTGGATGCGCGTCTCGCCGTCGATCTTCTCCATGATCGAGCCGGCGTGGATGAAGACCTTGTGCTTGGCCGCGAGCGCCTGGACCATCGCATAGGCGGGGCCGCCCGGCAGCGTTTCGGCGTTCTTCGCCTTGTCGCCGCGCTGGCCGCCCGCCCAGTCGAACTGCTCGGGCAGCAGGATCCAGTCCGGTCCGTCCTCGCCGATCGCGCGTTCGATCAGCGCCCTGGCCGCCGCGATATTGGCGGCCTTGTCGCTGATGGAGTTCATTTGAACGAGAGAGATTTTCATGAGCGGCCGCGCTGAAGAAAGGGGAAGGAACGCAATCTCGGGCGCGCGCCGGCGGGCGTCAAGTCGTCGCCGCCCCGCGTCTGTGCGCGCGCACGAAGGCGGCGAAGGCCTTCAACTGCTGAGCAATGATCTCGCGCGTCGGCGCGTCGGTCAGCTCGCCGGTCTTGGCGTCAATCTTGGTATGCGCCTGGGTGACGAAAACTTCCGGCTTGTTGAACACGCGCGCCTCCAGCATGACGAAGGTCTGGCGCAGGTGATATTGCGCCCGCGCGCCGCCGAGCATGCCGACAGAGGCGCTCTCGAGCGCGATCGGCTTGTCGAGGAACGGCTGCGGCTTGAGTCGCGACAGCCAATCGATCGCGTTCTTCACGCCGCCGGGGATCGAGTAATTGTATTCCGGCGTGACGACGACGACGCCGTCGGCCTTGCGGATCGCTTCGCCCATCGCGACGACCGGCGCTGGGATTCCCTGCGCCTCGACGTCGCCGTCATAGATCGGGAACCCGCCGATCGAGCCGAGCGGTTCGACCGTCACGTCTGCCGGCGCGAGCGCCGGCAGCGCGCGCGCGAGCGCGCCGTTCAGCGAGCCGCGCCGCAGGCTGCCGAGCAGGACGACGAAATGCAAAGGGCCGTCAATGGACATGAACAATCTCCCCGGGAGCGGCCGTGCGTCGCAGCCGCCAAAGCGGGTTGCGCCAGCTTCGCGCCCATTATCCGAACCAAGGCGCAGCGGTCAATGCAATGGACGCGGGCGCCGCGGGCGCCGCGGATTGGCGCGCCGGCGCGGTTCGCCTAGTCTTCGCGGCGAATCGCGCCGATGAGGAAATGCCGATGTTCGCTCTGACCGATCTCTTTTCCGTCGACGGCCGCGTCGCGTTGGTCACTGGCGGCGCGACCGGTCTCGGGCGAATTTGCGCCGAAGCGCTGCTGTCGGCCGGCGCGCGCGTGCTCATCGCCTCGCGCAAGGCCGAGGCGTGCGAAGCGGCGGCGCGCGAACTGTCGGCGATCGGTCCCTGCGAGGGCTTCGGCGGCACGGTGGCCGACGAGGCCGGCGTCGCGGCGCTCGCCGCCGCGGTGCGCGCGCGCACCGAGAGGCTGCACATCCTGGTCAACAACGCCGGAATCTCGTGGGGCGCGCCGTTCGCGACCTATCCGTGGAAGGCGTGGGAGCGGGTGATGGCGGTCAACGTCGCCGGCCTGTTCGCGCTGACGCGCGACCTGGCGCCGCTGCTGTTCGCCGCCGCCTCCCCCGATCGGCCGGCGACAGTCGTCAACCTCGGCTCGGTGATGGGGACGGTGACGCAGGCCGAGAGCGCCTACGCCTATTCGGCGTCGAAGGCGGCGGTGCATCACCTGACTCGCATCCTCGCCGCCGAGTTCGCGCCCAAGCAGGTGACGGTCAACGCCATCGCGCCGGGGCCGTTTGCGACCGCCATGACCCGGTTCGCCTTGGGCGACGAAGCCGGCGCGGCGCGCGCCGCCCACGCTTCGCCGATGGGGCGGCTCGGCCGGCCGGAGGACATCGCCGCAACGGTCATCTATCTCGCCGGTCGCGGCGGCGCCTATACCAGCGGCGCGATCGTACCGGTCGACGGCGCCGCCGCCGCCTTCGCGCCGCCGTCGCTGTTCGGCCAACACGACTGAGCGGGGCAGCGCACCGTCACGCGGGAATGCGGATCGTCTCGGGCGGAAGGTCGGCGAGGCGGCGCGCATGCATCGCCGCGAACGCCTGGTCGAGCCGGCGCGCGTAGAGTTCGGCGTCGAACAGCGACGCGGTCGCGCGGTTGCGCGCGAGCTTCTCCTTCAGCGCGCCGAGCCGCTCGGGATTGGCGGCGAGATCGATCGCGGTCGCGACGAAGGCGTCGCGGTCGGGGGCGATGAGCTCGGGCAGGCCGAGGCTGGTCAGCAGGCTGGAGGCGACCCGGCTTGCGAAAGTCTGGCCGGCGCGCGTCAGCACCGGTACGCCGACCCATAGAGCGTCGCTCGCGGTGGTGTGGGCGCCATAGGGCCAACCGTCGAGGACGAGATCGGCGAGCCGGTTGCGCGCGAGATGGTGGGCGGTGGAGACGCGCCTGGCGAAGACCAGGCGCGCCGGGTCGACGCCGCGCGCCGCCGCTTCCTTCCTCAGGTTGCCGACCACGACGGCGTTGTCCTGCAGCAGCCACAGCACGGCGCCGGGGACGCCGACGAGGATGCGCGACCACGCGTCGAACGTGCCGGGATTGAATTTGAAGTTGGTGTTGAACGAGCAGAAAACGAACGCTTCCTCGGGCAGTCCCGCCTCGCGCCGTGTCACCACGCGCTCGGCGATCTTTCGGTCGGGGTCGTTGGGCTGATAGCTGCCGGGAAGATAGACGAGCTTTTCGACGAACCATTTGGCCTCGTCGGGCGGAGCGACGATCTCATCGGCGATGAGATAGTCGCAATGGGGCGCGGCCGCGGTGCCTGGCGAGCCGAGGAAATTGACCTGCAACGGCGCCGGATGCGCGGCGAAGACGCCCACGCGCAGCCGCTCGCTGGCGTAGTCGAGGTTGACCAGGATGTCGATCTCCTTCTGCCGGATGAAGTCGATCACGCGGGCGTCGTCGACCTGGGCGACGTCGACGAACGCGTCGACCGCCGCGATGATTCGCTTCTGCGCCGGCGAATCGTCGCGCGGCTCGGCGTTCAGCACGGTGATCTCGAACCGCTCCTTGTCGTGGCGCTCGATCGCTCCGGCGAACAGATGGGCGGTCGCATGGCTGCGCAATTCGCCGGAGAGGTAGGCGATGCGGATGCGCGTCCCGGCGGAAGCGCGCGCCGCGCCGCGCCGGACCGGCGGCGAAGCCGTCTCTCGCATCCGGGCGGCGGCGAACTGCTCGGCGGGCGAGAACGGAAACGCAAGGCAAAGCGAGGGCGAGACGGCCACGCCAGCGCGAATGTCGGCGCTGAGCGCGGCAAAGTCGCTGTCGTACGTCGTCCAGTCGCAGGCCCTGAGCCGCATGTCGATCAACGCATCGCGCCGCTCGCGGTTCGCCGGTTCGAGCGCGATCGCCTTGCCGATGCTGTCGATCGCCTCGTCGAGTCGGTCGAGCTCGCGGTAGATGTTCGAGCGCGTCTCCCACGCCTTGGCGACCTCGGGGGCGAGCGAAGTGGCGGTCTCGGCGCTGCCGAGCGCGAGGCCGTAGCGGCGCAGATCGTAGAGCGCCGCGGCTTTGCCGAGATGGGCCACGGCGGAGCGCGGGTTGAGGCGCAGGCAGACCTCGAAATTGAACAAGGCTTCGGAATACCGCCGCAGGCGCAGCAGGGCCGTGCCCTTGTTGGCGAGGGCGCGATCGTAATTGCCGTCGATCGCCAGGGCGCGATCGAAGCCGGCGACCGCCTCGTCCAGCTTGCCGCTTTCCTGCAGCACGCTGCCGCGGCCGAACCACGCGTCGGCGCTGCGCGGGTTCGCCGCCAGCGCCTTGTCGAAGGCGGCGAGGGCGTCGCGCGGACGATCGAGGTTCTGCAACGCGAGGCCGTGGTTGTAGAGCGTCGCAGCGGAGACCGGCGCGATCTTGGCGGCGGCGCGCAGGAACGGCTCGGCCTCGCGATAGCGCTCCTGGCTGGCGAGCAGGGCGCCGAGCAGGTTGAGCACGCCGGCGTGGCGCGGATCGGCCGCGAAGGCGGCCTTCAGCCGCCGCTCGGCGTCGGCGTGGTCGCCGCGGCGGAAGGAATCGAGCGCTGCGCGGAACTCGAGATCGGCGGAGGGCATCGTCGGACGGCTCCCAACTCAGGCGAAACGCGCTGGCGCGCCAGTCGCCGGCGTCGTCAACTCGCCATCCCACATGACCTTGCGGCCGCGGATGAAAGTTCCGATCGGCCAGCCGGTCACCGTCTTGTCGTCGTAGGGCGTCCAGGCGCTGCGCGAAGCGATCCAAGAATCACGGATCGTCTCGCGCCGCTTCAGATCGACGACGGTGAAGTCGGCGTCGTAGCCGGCGGCGATGCGGCCCTTGCCGACCATTGCGAAAATGCGCGCCGGGCCGGCGCTGGTCAGGTCGACGAAGCGCTGCAAAGTCAGGCGACCCGCCGCGACATGGTCGAGCATGATCGGGACCAGCGTCTGCACGCCGGTCATGCCCGACGGGCTCTGCGGATAGGGCTTCGCCTTCTCCTCGAGCGTGTGGGGCGCATGGTCGGAGCCGATGACGTCGATCACCCCTTGCGTGAGGCCGCGCCACACGCCGTCGCGATGCTCCGGCCCGCGCACCGGCGGGTTCATCTGCAGCTTCGTTCCGAGCCGCGCGTAGTCGTCGGCGCTCAAGGTCAGGTGGTGGGGCGTCGCCTCGCAGCTCGCGACGTCCTTCGCCTCCTGAAGCAGCGCGATCTCCTCGCGGGTCGAGATATGCAGCACATGCACCTGGGCGCGCGCCTCGCGCGCGAGGCGGATCAGCCGCTCGGTCGATCTCAGGGCGGTCGCAACGTCGCGCCAGACGGGATGCGAAGACGGATCGCCGGCCACGCGCAGGTCCTTGCGCTCGTTCAGCCGCGGCTCGTCCTCGCTATGGAAGGCGGCGCGACGTCGCGTCCGCTTGAGAATCTCCAGCACGCCGGCGTCGTCGGGCACCAGCAGCTTGCCGGTGGAGGAGCCCATGAACACCTTGATCCCGACCGCGCCCGGCAGGCGTTCGAGCTCGGGAATGTCGGCGACGTTGTCGTGGGTCCCGCCGACCCAGAAAGCGAAGTCGCAATGCATGCGGCCGGTCGCGCGCTTGACCTTGTCGGCGAGCGCCTCGGCCGAGGTCGTCAGCGGGTCGGTGTTGGGCATCTCGAACACGGCGGTCACGCCGCCGAGAACCGCGGCGCGCGAGCCGGTCTCGAGGTCCTCCTTGTGGGTCAGGCCGGGCTCGCGGAAATGGACCTGGCTGTCGATTACGCCCGGAAGGATGTGCAGGCCGCGACAGTCGAGCCGCTCGCCGGCCGAGGCGGCGTAGAGGTCGCCGATCTCGGCGATCTTGCCCGCGGTCACGCCGATGTCGCGCTGGGCCGCGCCGTCCTGATTGACGACGGTCGCGCCGGCGAGAATGCAGTCGAAGCGGCTTGGCATCCGGGTCCTTCCTTGCGCAGCGGCCCGATCGGACTAATTAACATGTTTCGCCATGGCAAGCCGCCAGGGAGGCCTTTCGATGAGTCCGACCGCCGCCTTTCTCGCCGACCGTGGCGTGGTTCGCGTCGAGGGCGAGGACGCGCCCGGCTTCCTGCAGGGCCTGCTGACCAACGACGTCCTCGCTCTTGCCGCGGGCGAGGCGCGCTACGCGGCGCTGCTGACCCCTCAGGGTAAGATCCTGTTCGATTTCCTCGTGCTGCGCGCGCCGGGCGCGCCGGCCGCCTTTCTCCTTGATTGTCCCAAGGCGCTCGCCGCCGATCTCGCCAGGCGGCTCGCGATCTACAAGCTCAGGGCCAAGGTCGCCATCCTGGACGAGAGCGCCGCGCTCGGCGTCGTCGCCGACTGGGGCGACGCGGCCGACCTTGCGGCGGGCGCCATGGTCTACGCCGATCCCCGCGCCGCAGCGCTCGGACGACGCGCGATCCTGCCGCGCGACGCGGCCGAGGCGATCGGCGAAGCCGGTCTCGCCGCCTACGAAGCGGGGCGGATCGCCGCCGGGGCGCCGAAAGGCGGCGTCGACTTCGCTTACGGCGACGCCTTCCCCCACGACGTCGACATGGACCTGCTCAACGGCGTCGATTTCAAGAAGGGGTGCTATGTCGGCCAGGAAGTCGTGTCGCGGATGAAGCACCGCGGCGAAGCGCGCAGGCGCGTCGTCAAAGTGCGGCTTTCCGGCGCTGCGCCCGAGCCCGGCGCGCCGGTGACCGACGGCGCGTTGGCGGTCGGCGCGCTCGGCGGCGCGGCGGGCGATCGCGCATTGGCGCTCGTCCGAGTCGATCGCGTGGCGGCCGCGCTGGCGGCGGGCCGGCCGCTCACGACCGCCGGCGTCGTTTTGACGCTGGACGACCCGCCGGCCGCTTCGTGAGCGGCGGGCGCCGGCTATGGCTTTGGCGCGGCCGCCCGGCTAGAGTTGCTCGCGTCCCGTAAGCGGCCGAGCGTCTCGCGCGCCGCAGGGGCCGCGACGCATGGGGGCTGGCATGATCGCCGGGTTTGGCATCGTCGCGATCGCGATCGCGCTGTTCGTCGTCGTCACCGTCCTGATGGGCGTGCGACAGGTGCCGCAGGGCTACAATTACACGGTCGAACGCTTCGGCCGCTACAACAAGACGCTGACGCCCGGCCTCGGCCTGATCATTCCCTATGTCGACAGCGTCGGCCGCAAGCTCAGCGTCATGGAGCAGGTCGTCGACGTGCCGAGCCAGGAGATCATCACCAAGGACAACGCCACGGTGACGGTCGACGGCGTCTCCTTCTACCAGGTGCTCGACGTGCGGCGCGCCTCCTACGAGGTCGCCAATCTCCAACAGGCGCTGCTCAATCTGGTGATGACCAATATCCGCACCGTCATGGGCTCGATGGACCTCGACCAGCTGCTGTCGCATCGCGACGAGATCAACGCCCGGCTGCTCGGCGTCATCGACGCGGCTTCCGAGCCCTGGGGCGTCAAGGTCACGCGCATCGAGATCAAGGACATCGAGCCGCCCAAGGACCTGGTCGAGGCGATGGGCCGCCAGATGAAGGCGGAGCGCGAAAAGCGCGCGGTGATCCTCGAGGCCGA
>PLRT01000061.1:0-9435 GCA_003164915.1 Hyphomicrobiales bacterium
TGCGCGGCGTGTCGCTGATGCTGTGCATGGTGCCGATCAACAATCTGGCGCTGGGCACCATGCCGCCCGACCGGATCAAGAACGCCTCTGGCCTGTTCAACCTGACGCGCAACCTCGGCGGCGCCTTCGGGCTGGCGCTGATCAACACCGTGCTCGACCGGCGCATGGACCTGCATCTCGCCCGCTTGCGCGAGTCGGTGGTGTGGGGTCGTACGGTCGCCGACGAGACGCTCGCCGGTCTCACCCAGGCGCTGGCGGCGCGCGGCTCGGACGCCGCGATGGCGGCGACCCAGGTGATGGCGACGAAGGTGCGCCAGCAGGCCGAAGTGATGGCGCTCGGCGACGTGTTCCTGGCGCTGACTGTGATTTACGTCGCCTTCGCTGTGTTGCCCCGCGTCATGCGCCGGCCGGCCTATCCCGGCTCCGCCGCCTCCGGCGAGTGAGCGGCGCGCCGACCGTCAAGCGCCGCGTCGAGCGACGTCAAGTTTCGTCAAGTTTTGTCAAGCCTCGTCAAGCCCGGCGCTTGACGCCGCAGGAGATTCTAACGCTCCGTCAAGCACTTGGCCGCCGTCAAGAGCGGCGAACGGGTTGTTGAGCGAGAGGGAACTGCGGACGGTCATGGACGGGCGGGGCTGGGCGGCGGAAGGCAGGCGGCGTCATCGAAACCATACCACGATTTCTGCTTATCCGAAAGCTTCTGTTCGNNGAGCGCGGTGGAAGGGGCTCTCGAACCCGAAGCGATCGGCGCCGCCTGCGCGCCACGAAAGGCGGTCGAGAGCTGTCCCCTGCTCCCAACCCCCCATATTACAACGCGGAAAGCTTCCCGCGGCCGCCCTTGCGCCGCCGGAGCGGGCCGATCATATTAGCGGTCGAGCGCGTCCCTATGGGCGCGACCGGCAAGAGGTTCTTTCATGTCCGACTATGACCGCTACGCCAACGCCCGCCCGGGCGTCGGGCTCGCCCGGTCCTCCGCCGCGCTCGATCAGGGCCTGCGCGCCTATATGCTCGGCGTCTACAACTACATGACGCTCGGCGTCGGCCTCACCGGCGTCGTCGCCTATTTCACCTATCTGCTCGCCGACGTTCACTTCGTCGGCGCCCGGATCGTTTCCGCCAGCCCGTTCGGCGAGGCGCTCTATTTCTCGTGGCTGCGCTGGGTGGTGATCTTCGCCCCGCTGGCGCTGGTGTTCGCGATCTCGGCCGGCCGCAACGCGATGTCGGTCTCGACGACGCGGCTGGTGTTCATCGGCTTCGCGGCGCTGATGGGCCTGTCGCTGTCGACGGTGTTCCTGATCTACACCCAGGCTTCGATCGCGCAGGTGTTCTTCGTCACCGCGGCGTCGTTCGGCGCGCTGAGCCTTTACGGCTACACGACCTCGCGCAGCCTGTCGGCGATGGGCTCGTTCCTGGTGATGGGCCTGTTCGGCCTGATCATCGCCAGCGTGGTCAACGTGTTCCTGCACAGCAGCGCGTTTCAGTTCTGGCTGTCGCTGATCGGCGTCGGCATCTTCGCCGGCCTGACCGCGTGGGACACCCAGTCGATCAAGGACAGCTACATCGCCGGCGACGCCTACGAGACGTCGGAGAAGAAGGCGATCTTCGGCGCGCTGCGGCTCTATCTCGACTTCATCAACCTGTTCCAGCAGCTGTTGTTCCTGATGGGCAACCGCCGCAGCTGACGTCGCCCGATCCGGTTGTCGTCGCTTTCACAGCCCCGGTCCGCGCCAGCGGGCCGGGGCTTTCGTTTGCGGGCATACCGACGCCTCGCCCCGCCGGATCCGGTGGATTGATTTGTCGCAAGACCCTGTTCGTCCGGATGCGGCAACCTCTCTGCATGGGCGGCGGCGAACGAATGGCCGCCCTGCTCCGGCGCTGAGACTTCGCCTGGATAAATCGCGGCGTCGGGGCGGTTCTATAGGAAGGGACGGCTTTTCGCCGTCCCTTCTTTTTTGTCTGCGGCCGCGTTTCGGCGCGGAAGGCGCGCTCGGCGACGCACGGAAGCGGCCTGAAACCGGGGCCGTGAGCGCGGGCCGGCGCGGCTCGGCGCCGCTGCAGTTCCTTGACAGATTCGTCGCCGTCTCTATAAGCGGGCCGCTTCGCGCAAGCGCGTGGCGGGGTAGCTCAGCCGGTTAGAGCAGCGGAATCATAATCCGGAGGTCGGCGGTTCGAATCCGCCCCCCGCTACCATCTTTTCCGATGGCTCCGCCGCACAGCGCATTCGCGCCGGACGGCGACCGTTTTAGCCGCCGACGGTCGGGGCTTCGTTCCAGCGCGCGACATAGTCGGACAGCATCGGCACGTAGTCCTGGCCGCCGCCCGACGCGACCGCCTGGGCGAAGCTGTTGCGCACCGTCGCGCCGACCGGATTGGCGACGCCGAGCGCCTGGGCGAAACTCGCCAGATAGGTGACGTCCTTCAGCGCATTGGCGAGCGTGAAGCGATGGGCTTCACGGTCGCGTTCGAGCACGTATTTGAAGAACGTCCGATAGAACGGGCAATCCATCCGCCCGTCGCGGATCACCGAGTCGAACACCTTGGTCGACAGACCGGCCTTGGCGCCGATCATCAAGGCTTCCGAATAGAGCGCCGCGTAGCCCATCGAGATGAAGTTGTTGAGCAGCTTCATCGTGTGTCCGGTCCCGACCGGACCGGTTTCGACGATGCGGCCGGCGAACGTCTCCAGCAGCGGCCGGGCGCGCGCGACCGCCCCTGGATCGCCCCCGACCATGACGTCGAGCGTTCCCGCCCATGCGTCGGTCGGCGTGCGGCTGAGCGGCGCGTCGATCAGCGCGATCCGCCTGGCCGCGAGTTCGGCGGCGAGGCGGGTGGTCGAGGCGGGGTCGGAGGTCGAGCAGTCGACGATCAGCAGCGGCTTGCCGGCGGCGGCGAACCCGTCCCCGCCCTGGATCAGCGCTTCGACCTGGGGCGACCCGGTGACGCAGAGAACGACGATGTCGCTCGCCTCGGCCAGCGCGCGCGGCGACGACGCCTCGCTGGCGCCGCGCTGCTTGAGATCCTCCGCCGCTTCGCGGCGGCGGTGGGCGAGCACGGTCAACGGCCAGCCCTTCTCGACGATGTTCTTGGCCATGCCGTGGCCCATGGCGCCGAGGCCGACGAAACCGATCCGCTCCTTCATTCCGCAACTCCTGGCGGCTCCGCGCTCGGGGGCGCCCATCGCGCCGCAGGCTCATTGGGTCTGCAAAGCGGCGCCAAACTGCCGCGCGCCACGCCGGATCGCAAGCCCAGGACAAGCTTGTCGTGGTCGCATCGCCATGAAGACGCGGAGGAAGGGCTTCAGCGATGGACGACGTTGTCAACGACGGCATGCGCATCCGGCTGCGCGACGGGCGCGACATCGCCGATCTGCTGGCGCTGTTCAACGAGGCGCGCTTTCTGCGCTACGCCTCGGCGCGCGGACCCTTCGCCTCCTCCGCCGAGCTCGAGGCTTGGCTTTCGGGCGTATCCTGCTCCAAGCGCTACGAGATCGTCGCCGTGCTGGCCGGCCGGACGATCGGCTTCGCCGGCCTCTACGTCATGGGCGAGGGCCTCGAACATTCGGGGTGGATCCTGATCGGCGTGCGCGAGGAATTCCAGGCGCGCGGCGTCGGCGCGCGGCTGCTCAAGACCCTGATCGGGGCGGCGACCGTCGTCTTCGCCCTGCGGCGCGTTCAACTTACCGTGTTCGGCGACAACGATCCGGCGATCAAGCTCTATCGCCGCTTCGGTTTCGAGATCGAAGGGCGCCATCGTGAATTCGTTCGCCGCGGCGAGGGCTTTATCGACGGCTACACGATGGCGAGATTGTCCGACATTCGCGGACCCGCTCAGGCGGTTTAAGTCACAGATTCAACGCTAGATTTCATAGTCGGGCAACTTTTGCGCACTATGGTTTGCCCAGCTGGCGCCTTGGCGGGCGCCGGGTTGAATGCGATGACAGCGCTCCTGACCGAACCGATGAAAACGCCGGACCAAACCAACCCCGGGCCGGCCGCGGACAAGCGACGCGCGGCGCGGACGCGTTGTCTGCGCGCCGCGCGTTGCGTCTTCAACCGCGGCTATTCCGACCTGTCGGTCCTCGTCCGCAACGTCTCGGCGACCGGAGCGAAGCTCACCGGCGACGGGCTGTTTTGTCTGCCCGACGAGTTTGAGCTGCAGACGGCGGCCCCCTCCGGCGCCGTCATGGCGCGGTGGGTTCGCCGGGTTTGGAGCCGGCCCGATTCGATCGGCGTCGAATTCCTCGAGCCGGAGCGCAAGCTTCCGCCCGACGCGATCGATCCGTCCGTCGCCTTGCGCCGCTAGAGCATCTTGCTTTTATATTGAAGCGCCAATTGCCGTCATTGCGAGCGACAGCGAAGCCATCCAGACTAAGCCTCCGCCGCAAACCCTAGGTCTGGATGGCTTCGCTTTGCTCGCAATGATGGTGTGGACGATTCGACTTGAGCGCATCATGCTCTAAGCGAACGCCTTCTCCATCAGCCGACGCAGACGCGCCGCGAAGCCGGGCGCGTCGGCGAGCGCGTCGCCGTCGGCCAGCCGCGCCTCTTCGTAGATCAGCCAGGCGGCGTCCTCGATCAGCGGCCTTTCGGCGCCGCGGGCGAACGTCTTCGCCAGCGCCAGCGTCAGCGGATGGCTGGCGTTGACCTCGAGCACCGCCTTGGCGCGTTCGTCGAGGCGACCGTGGGCGGCGAGGATCTTCTCCAGCTGGCGGTCGGGCGCGAAGTCCGGCGCGATCAGGCAGGCGACGCTGTCGGTGAGGCGGTCGGACGCGCGCGCTTCGGCGATCTCGTTCGCCAGCGTCTGCTTGAAGTAGGCGATCAGCGTCGCGACTTCAGGCGACGCCTCTGCCGGCGTCGCCGCGCCCTCCCTCAGCGCGATCGCCTTGATGTCGGCGGCGCCCTGGCTGACCGACTTGAACGGCTTGCCCTCGTAGCCGACCGCGCTCGACACCCAGAAGGCGTCGACCGGATCGGCAAGCAGCAGCACCTCGACGTCGCGCGCGCGGAAGCCTTCGAGCTGCGGGCTCGCCGCAAGCCGCTTGGCGTCCTCGCCGGTCAGGTAATAAATCGCGGTCTGGTTCTCGCGCAGCGACGCGACGTAATCGGCGAGGGTGCGGCCGCCTTCGGGATGGGTGGTGGTGGCGAAGCGCGCGAGCTTGAACAGCTCGTCGCGGCGCTCCGGGTCCTCGTAGAGGCCCTCCTTGAGCACCGCGCCGAAATGCTCCCAGATCTTCGCGTAGCGCTCCGGCTCGCTTTCGGCGAGCTTCGTCAGCTCCAGCACGACCCGGTTGGTCACGCCCTTGCGGATCGCGACGAACACCGCGCTCTGCTGGATCATCTCGCGCGACACATTGAGCGGCAGGTCGGCGCTGTCGACGACTAGGCGGACGAAGCGCAGCCAGCCTGGCAGGAGATCGGCGTCCTGCGTGATCAGCACACGGCGGACATAGAGCTTGTTGCGGCTCTTGCGCGCCGGATCGAACAGGTCGAACGGCCGCGAGCCGGGCACGAAGGCGAGGGCCGCGTATTCGTGCCGGCCTTCGGCGCGCCAATGGACGGTCAGCGCCGGCTCGTCGAACTGGCCCGACAGGCTGCGATAGAATTCGGCGTATTCCTCCGGCTTGACTTCGCTCTTCGGCTTGGCCCAGGTCGCCGCGCCATCGGCGACGCGGCGCGGCGCGGCGCCGGGCTTGTCGACGAGGTCGATCGGCACGGCGACCGCTCCGGAATGCTCGCGCACGATGCGCTCGAGCCGGAACGGGTCGAGATAGTCGTGCGACGCTTCGTTGAGATGGAGGATGACGCGCGCGCCGCGCGCCGGCGCCTCGGCGAGCGGCAGCGGCGCGACGGCGAAGGCCCCCTTGCCGTCCGACGACCAGCGCCAGGCCTCGTCTGTCCCGGCGCGGCGGGTCTCGACCACGACCTGGTCGGCGACCATGAACGACGAATAGAAGCCGATGCCGAACTGGCCGATGAGATTGGACGCCTCCTTGCTGGCGTCCTCGGCGGCGAGCCGGTCGAGGAACGCGCGCGTGCCCGAGCGGGCGATGGTGCCGAGCGCATCGACCAGCTCGGCGCGCGTCATGCCGACCCCATTGTCGGCGAAGGCGATCGTCTTGGCGTCGGAATCGATCGCGATCTCGATGCGGAACGGGCCGCCCGTCTCGATCAGCTCCGGCTTGGCGATCGCCTCGTAGCGCAGCTTTTCGCAGGCGTCGGCGGCGTTGGAAACCAGCTCGCGAACGAAGATGTCGCGGTCGGAATAGACCGAGTGAACCATCAATTGCAGAAGGCGAGCGACGTCGGCCTCGAAATTCTGGGTCTTCGTCTGCTCGTCGGCGGGGACTTGGGCGTCGGAATTCACTTTTGCCTCGTCGATGATGAGTCGCGCCGGGGCGGATGTCCGCCCGCGCGACGGCGAGGCTCATATCGCCAAGAATTTTCGAGCTTTCAAGGCGCCTGCGACGTCATGGGCCGGGCAAAAAAGAAGCGGATCGGCGGGAGGGGGCCCGCCGATCCGCTAGCCTGCGTGGCAAATTCAAGGCCCGGTCGCCGCTCGGGGGCTGGGGGGCAAAATACACCGAGCGCGGCGCCGAGCCGAACCATCGCGGCTCCAGGATGTTTTGCCAGTCCGTTGCGGCTTCTGATTGACCACAAGCGGGCAAAACGAAGGCATTTGTAACGCCCGCGTGAGCCGCCGCCAAACGTTAACGCGTCGAGGGTAGCGGCGCGTCGGCCGCCGGCTTCTTCGCGCTCGCGGCGACCGTACGCTTCGGGGCGGTCTTGGCGGCGAACCGCTTGTGCAAACGCGCCGAAAGCGGCGTGAGCTTCACCGCCTTGAGCGCCCCCTTCAGCGCCGCGGGCGCGCTCAGCGTCTCGACGCTTGCGGTTGGCGACGCCCTGTCGGCGGCGTAGGCGCGCGCCGCTTCGGGGGTCGGCTCGCCGGCGTCCTTGGCGGCGAGCACCGGCCCGGTCCAACCCGGCTTCGGACCGATGAAAATCGGCACCGGATCGAAATGGACCGGCTTGACCGCGTCCTCGACCGTCATCTGCGTGGGCGCCCGCACGAAAGCGGAAGCGCCCCTTCCCGTCACGCTGGTCGCCGCGCCGACGTCCTCCTCTTCGGCTGCGAGCACCGCGGCGCGATTGCGCCGCGAGCAGATCTCGCCGCGCATGTCGGGTGCGCTCGTGATCGTCGAATCCGGCAGGCTTTCCAGCGGCCCTTCGCCGCCGCCCGATTTTGCGAAGCCGGCGTCGAACAGGCGCGCCGCCTCGAGCGTGCGCTCGAGCGGCGAGGGCGCGCCGAGCACCACGACGATCAGCCGGCGCCCGCCGCGGGTCGCGGTCGCGACGACATTGAAGCCGGCGGGGCAGGTGAAGCCTGTCTTCATCCCGTCGGCGCCCGGATAGCGCCCGATCAGGCCATTGTGATTGGCGATGATGATCCTGCCGAGCTGCAGCGCGCCGATGTCGTAGAGGTCGCGCTGGTCGGGAAAATCGAGCAGCAGCGCGCGCGCGACGATCGCCATGTCGCGGGCGGAGGAAAAGTGGTTGGGGTCGTGCAGACCGTTCGGATTGACGAAATGGGATTCGCGCATGCCGAGCTTGCGCGCGGTCGCGTTCATCTCGTCGGCGAACGCTTCGACCGAGCCCGAGAGGCTCTCTGCGATCATGATCGCGACATCGTTGGGCGACTTGACCATCAGCATCTTGAGGGCGTTGTCGAGCGTCACCTCGGTGCCGGGAACGAAGCCCATCTTCGACGCCGGCGCCGCCGCGGCGCGCGCCGACATGGTCAGCGGCGTGTCGAGCGTCAGGCGTCCGTCGCGCACCGCCTGCAGCGCGACATAGGTCGTCACCAATTTGGTCAGCGAGGCGGGATACCAGGGTTCGGTGGCGTCGACCTCGCTCAGCGCCTGGCCCGTGTCGAAGTCCACCACCAGCGAAGGATTGGCCGCCGCCGCGCCCGCCGTCAGCGCTAAGGCGCCGAGCAGCGCGGCGACGCGAATCGGGGTCGTCAAACTCGCTGGCAGCGTCATTGGCGATCCCCTCGCGCGCGCTTCGACTGCGGCCGCCGCCGCGCTCGAGCGCCGTCGTAACGGCTATCGGCCCACGCCTCAAGCCGGCACCCGCGCCCGCGCGTGACAGAGCGGAAAATCATGGCGATGCTGGGGCGAAGCGCCTTCTTTGCGCTGCGACTCGGCGTTCGCGCGCGTTGGCGGGCGCCCCAATCCAGGCGCGCCGACGACCGCCGACTTGCGGGGCGCCGATCGCGCCGTGTTCGTCACGCGGCTTTGGCGACGAAGGACCTGGCGATCGTCCGCGCGATTGGCGGCGCGATCGGCGCGGGGCGATTTGCGAAGTTGCGGCAGGCGCGCTTTTGGCGCGCGTCAAGACACCACGAGGCGCAAGCGGCGCGCGATCGCCGGCTGCGGCTGGCCGAGCGGGCTCGCGGCGGCGAGCCCCCAGCCCCAGCGCAGCGCAGCGGCGTCCTGCGCCGCCGGGGCCGCGATGAAACGCGCGACGCCGCGCGCCGCGGGCACGCTGTAGACGACGCCGAGCAGTCCGGCGACCGGGACCCACAATTGCGCCTCGGCGGCGAGCTGGGGCGTCGCGAGCGCCGCCACCACCAGCGCGCCGGCGAGGACAGGCATGGTGAAGACCCAGCAGAGGGCGACGATTCGCCACATGACGTTTCCTCCGAGGCCCGCTAACGATCTGCTGGGGGGTTGCGCCCCCGATCGCGGTTTTGCGCAAGCGTATGGGCATTTCGCCGACGGGTCAAACGGCTCGGAGGCGTTTTGGCGCGTCCGGCGCTTGATCGGCGCGGTCGCATTCACTAGAAAGCCGCCACCGGCCCGGCGGTCGGCGCCCCGTCCGCTCCCATGCGAAGCCGTAGCGAAACGCCAGTGAAGGACATTCCATGCGCGTGTATTATGATCGGGACGCCGATCTCAACCTGATCAAGGGCAAGAAGGTTGCGGTGGTCGGCTACGGCAGCCAGGGTCACGCCCATCTGCTCAACATGCGCGACAGCGGGGTGAAGGAGATCGCGGTCGCGCTCCGCTCCGGCTCCGCCAGCGCCAAAAAGGCGGAAGCGGAAGGGATCAAGGTCCTCGCCGTCCCGGAAGCGGCCAAATGGGCCGACGTCGTCATGATGCTGACGCCCGACGANNCTGATCGAGCCGCGTCCCGACCTCGACGTGCTGATGGTCGCGCCGAAGGGGCCCGGCCACACGGTGCGCTCCGAATACAAGCGCGGCGGCGGCGTGCCGATGCTGATCGCCATTCATCAGGACGCCAGCGGCAACGCCCACGACCTCGGCCTCTCCTACGCCAGCGCGATCGGCGGCGGGCGCGCCGGCATCATCGAGACGACCTTCCGCGAGGAATGCGAGACCGACCTGTTCGGCGAGCAGGTCGTGCTGTGCGGCGGCCT
>PLRT01000061.1:9449-20235 GCA_003164915.1 Hyphomicrobiales bacterium
CGGCATCGCCAACATGAACTACTCGGTCTCCAACACGGCGGAATACGGCGAGTACGTCTCCGGCCCGCGCATCATCACGCCGGAGACCAAGGCGGAAATGAAACGCGTGCTGGCCGACATCCAGTCGGGCAAGTTCACCCGCGAGTGGATGCTCGAGAACAAGGTCAACCAGACCGCGTTCAAGGCGATGCGCGCGCGCGCCAACGCCCATCCGATCGAGGCGGTGGGCGAGAAGCTGCGCGCGATGATGCCGTGGATCGGCAAGAACAAGCTGGTCGACAAGTCGCGCAACTGAAACGCGCGCCGCGGCGATGACGGCGCTGGACAGGCCGTCACGCCTTTGCTACATGCCGGGCCGCGCACGGGGCCCGGCCCCGGCGATTTCGATGGGCGCATAGCTCAGTTGGTAGAGCAGCTGACTCTTAATCAGCGGGTCCAAGGTTCGAGCCCTTGTGCGCCCACCATCGAAAATCCCAGGCAACCAGCGACGTGCGGCCGCTGAGCGGCCGCCAGCTGTCCGTTTTCCCCGTGACGCCCTTGTCGCGGTGCGGCGCGCCCTGTCAAACGCGACGGCCCAACGGAAAACGCGCCGGCGGGAGGTCGTCGCCGGCGCGTTGATGAAGATGGGCAAGGCTCAGTAGCAGACGTTGACCGGGCGCTCGCCGATGTAGTTGCCCCAGCGATCGTAGATCGGCTGATAGCGGGTGCAGTCGTAGGAATTGGCGGCGACCGCAGCGCCCGCGACGAGGCCGAGCGCGCCGACGGCGGCGTAAGGGCCCCAGCCCCAATAGTGGTGATGCGGCCACGGGCCAGCGGAGGCCGGCGCGGCGGCGAAAACGGCGAAAGAAAGGGTCAGCGCCGCCAACCCGCCGGCGACCGTCTTGCTGAGCGAAGCGTTCATTGTCGTGCTCCAAGGTTCGAAGCGGCCCGCCGAAGCGGCGGAGATCGCGTTGCCCGGGGAGCTTACGGGACGCTCGAGCGCCGCCTGCGCGCCCCCTCAGCGACGCGCAGGCGATAAACGAAAACGTGAACGGCAGGACCGCGCAGGGCCCGTCTCACCAATAGCGGCAGACCGTTCGGCCGGCCGACCGGCTCCACCAACAATGGCGATGCGCGTAATGCGGCCCGGTCAGGTTGGCGATCGCCGCGCCCGCAACGGCGCCGACCGCGCCGCCGATCGCCGCCCCGCCCCAGGAATGGGTGGCGACGCCGCCGATCACCGCGCCGCTGGCGCCGCCGATCAGCGCGCCGTTGGATTCGCGTTGGGACATGCACCCGCCGAGCGACAGGGCGACGACGCTTACGAGCAAAATCTTGTTCATCGGATCCTCACGCCTCAGGAGGGTCGAAACAAGGCGTAGATTACCCGGGGCGCCTGGGCCCGTACAGGCCCGGCGCCAAGACAGAACGCCGGCCCGCGTCACGGACGGCGCGGCCGGCGCATTGTGTCGAAATGGATAGGCCTCAGGCCGCTTCTTCGACCGCCGCCTCGTCGCCCTCGACCCCTTCCGCCTTGGCGGCGCGACGCTGCGATTTCTTGAGGTGGCTCTCGATCAGCTTCATCGCATCGATCTCGGAGAGCTTCTGCACCGCCGCGATTTCGCGCATGATCCGGTCGAGCGCCGCTTCGTAGAGCTGGCGCTCGGAATAGGACTGCTCGGGCTGCGCCTCGGAGCGATAGAGGTCGCGGACCACCTCGGCGATCGCATTGATGTCGCCGGAATTGATCTTGGCTTCGTATTCCTGGGCGCGACGCGACCACATCGTCCGCTTGATGCGGGCGCGGCCGGTCAGGATCTCGAGCGACTTCCTGGCGACTTCAGGCTCGGACAGCTTACGCATGCCGACGCCCACGACCTTCGACGTGGGGACGCGCAACGTCATCTTGTCCTTGGCGAAGTTGATGACGAACAGCTCGAGGCGGAATCCGGCGACTTCCTGCTCCTCGACGGCGACGATCTGGCCGACGCCGTGGGCCGGATAAACGACGAATTCGTTGACCTTGAAGCCCGGGCGCGGCGCGGCGATCGGCTTGACCGGCTTGGCGGCGACCACCTCGGGTTCGACGACCGGCGCGCGCTTTGCGAGCGGCGCGACAGGCTTGGCGAGCGGCGCGGCAGGCTTGGCCGGCGCGACGGGCTTGACCGGCGCAACGGCGGCCGCGCGCGGCGGCTGGACCGCCGCATGGACCGCCTTGACTTCCGGCGCCGGCTTGGCGGCCGGCTTCACCGCCTCCGCGACGGCGGCCTTGCTCGATTTGGCGGCCGGCTTGACGGCCTCGACCGGCGCAGCCGAACGCGTCGCGCGTCGCTTGGCCGCCGCACTGGCGGCGGCGCGTCGCTTGGCTTCATTCTTGTCCATTTTGGCCTTGGCGTTGCGCGCGGTCTTGGATTTGGCGGCGGTCCGGCGCGCCGCGGGCGCGGCGGAAGCCTTGCGCTTGCGCGAAGCCGTCGATCCGACCGGGGCTTTCGTCTTCTTCGTGACCGTACCCGACCCCTTCTTGCTCGCCTTCTTGCGCGCCGCCATGACTGAAAAACTCCAAACGCGATGCCCGCCGGCCAAACGGATTTTCCGAGACGCCGGTCCAGACAATCCAGAAGTTAACGCTGTTTGCCCCGCCGTCGGAATATGGGGGCGACAATCGTGCCTTGCTAGGCCGCAAACGACCCGACAATGCTTTCTTTAGCACAATTTCGGCGAAGAATCAAAAATGACCGGGCGCAACGTTAACCTGCGCGGTCGGTTCAGTCGCCCTCGCCCGGCTTGGCGGAAAAGAACGCGGCGAGCTTCCCCGCTCGGCCATCGTAGTCCTTGGCGTCCGGCGCCGGCTCGCGCTTGGTCCGCACGTTCGGCCAAGTCTTTGAATAATCGGCGTTGAGGCGCAACCAAGGGTCGAGATTCGGCTCGGTGTCGGGCTTGATCGCCTCGGCCGGGCACTCGGGTTCGCAGACGCCGCAGTCGATGCACTCGTCAGGGTGGATGACGAGCATGTTTTCGCCTTCGTAGAAACAATCGACCGGGCAGACCTCGACGCAGTCCATGTACTTGCATTTAATGCAATTTTCGACCACCACGTAGGTCATTTCGTCGGTCCTCGCCCTTTCGCTCGGCGCTGCGCGTCGCAGGACGCCGCCCGCAAGTCGCAGCCAGGCGGTCTATACATCAATTTCATAAGAAAACTAGACGCTGCGGCGACGCGCGGGGATCCTCGCAGCGCCGTTCGGCCGGGTCACCGCTTCTTGTCGCGAGCCTGCAGCAGCGGCTTGAGGTCGAGCAACTTGGCGAACGGGGAGTCGAGATTGACGCTCGGCTTGCGCGGCTCGGTCTGCTGGGGCCGCGGCTTGCCTTTGTCGGGACGCTTGCCCTCCTCCTCGCGGCGATCGTCGCGGCGCCCGCCTTTCGCGTTGGCCTCGCGTCGCCAAGCCGGCGGACCGCGGCGGTCCTCGTTCGGCGGCGCTTCCGCGCGCGGTTCGCCGGCGTCGGGGGGGCGAATGCCGTCGTCGCCCGCGGCGCGCCGCTCCCGCCAGGGTTTGCGCCCGTGTTCCTCAGGGTGACGATCGCGCGCCTCGCCCGGCGCTTCCGCCGCCTGTGGGAGCGGACCGCCATGGCGGCCTTGATGATGGGGATGTCGATGCTGGTGACGCGGGCGGCGCGGCGCCGGCCGCCAGACCTCGATCATTTCGTCTTCGACCGGCGCGGCTTCCTCGGGCGTCGCGTCGCTCGAAGGAGCGGGGGCGGCGGGGATGGCCTCCGCTGCGGCGGGCTCGTTTGTCGCCGCTTCGGCCGGCGGCGCGTCGATCGAGGGCGCGGCGGCGGCAATGGCTTCAACCTCAGCCGGCTCGCTCGCCGCCGTTTCGGCCGGCGTCTCGTCGGCGGGCGGAGCGGCCGCTTCCTCGGCTTCCTCAGCCGCGATGGGTTCCGCCGGCGGCTCGGCTGGCGGCGACGGCTCGGCCGCAAGGACGACAGCCGCGGCTGGCGCCGGTTCGATGGCGGGCTCAACGGCCGGCTCGGCGACAGCGGGCGGCTCGAGCGCAGGCCCGGCGACGTCCGCGGCGGCGGGCTCGGCCGCCGGCGACGCTTCGCCCTCGGCCGGAAGCGACGGCGCGACGGCCTCCGCCGGCCGAGCCGGAGCGGTTGCGGCGGCGAGCGCGGCAACCCGGCGCGCGATCGCGGCGAGGTGGTCGGACTTCTTGACGGGATGGGCGACGAAGCCCAACGAACGCAGGATCGACGCGAACGGCTCGCCGGAGCAGCCGGTCAGCGACGTCATCTGTCCGGAGACGACGAAACCCTCGGCCTCGTCGACCGGCCCCTGCGTCGGCGCGCGCGGCAGCGCGGCGCGGATGAGATCGGACAACCGCTCGACGATGTCGACCCGCACGGCGCGATCGCCGCACAGGCGGAACCCCGCGATGCGGCAGAGGTCGGCCGCAGCCGGCGGATCGACCGCGAACGACGTGCGCCCGGACGCCGCGAAATGGAGCAGACGCTCGGCGGCGTCCTGGTCGACATTGGGTTCAGCCAGCGCCCACAATTGTGCGCACAGCGTCCGCGCGCCCGGTTTCAGCAGCGCCGGAACATAGATGTAATGGGCGCCGAAGCGCACGCCGAGCTTGCGCAGGACGCCGCGCGCCTCCTGGTCGAGCGCCTTGACCTCGACCTTGACCCGCTCGCGTTCGAGCACCCCGAGCGCCTGGGAAACCTTGAGCCCGACCGAACGCGCCGCCTCCGGCGCGCCCTCGGCCTCGGCCAGCGCGATCAACGGCCCGAGCGCCTTGCGCACATGCGCAGCGAGCCACAGCGACAGGCGCCGTTCGGCGAGCTCGCGGCCCTCGGGCGGCAGCGCTTCGTCGGCAAGCAGCGCTGCGCGCGGCTCGAGCAGCCCGGCGCCGGCGATCAGTTTGCCGACCGGGTCGCCGAGCCAACGGATGGCGCCGTCGTTGGCGAGCGTCAGCGCGTCGTCGACCGCCTCGGCGAGACGGGCGGCGCGCGCGCTCAGCGCCTGGACGAGCGCCGCCTTGCGCGCGGCTTCGGCGGCTTCGTCGGCGCCCTCGGCCGGAGTCTCCCCGGCTGCGGCGAACACCTGCAAGCCGCGGATGACGCTCGGATCGAAAACCGGCGCGGCCGTCGCGTCGGGCGGCGCATCGCCGGCCGACGTCGCTTCTGGCTCTGACATCGCGCTGCTCTTGAACCCTCGCTCTGAACAAACGGCGCTCGGCCCGCCGCCGCCCGCAGCCGGGCGGGCGACGTTCTTTACCTGACGCGGGAGCGGGCGCCAATGGCGGGAAGCCGGGGCGCAGGGCCGCAGGCGCCGCGAGAAACCCATTATTTGCCCTCATGGCCTCAGGGCGCCATGCAGGCGTCACGACCCGCACGGGTGATTCGCAGCCACGGCATATGTTCCGCAACTTCCTCTCGGTCGGCGGGTTGACCGCCCTGTCGCGGCTGACCGGCTTCGGCCGCGACCTGATGATCGGCGCGGTGATGGGCGTCGGCCCGCTCGCCGACGCCTTCGTCGTCGCGCTGAGGCTGCCCAATCAATTTCGCGCCATCTTCGGCGAAGGCGCGTTCAATTCGGCCTATGTGCCGACCTATTCGCGCGTGCTGGCCGCGCAGGGACACGACGCCGCCAACCGCCTCGCCAGCCGCGTCTTCACCCTGCTGCTCGTCTCGCAGATCGTGCTGCTCGCGCTGGCGATGGTCTACACCGACACGCTCGTCGCGCTGATCGCGCCGGGCTTCTCCGAGCATCCGGAGAAGTTCGCGCTCGCCGTCGGCATGACGCGCATCACCTTCCCCTATCTCGCCTTCATCACGCTGGCGACGCTCCACAGCGGCACGCTCAACGCAAACGGCTACTTCAGCGCCGCGGCGTTCGCGCCGGTGCTGCTCAACCTGTTCGTCGCCGGTTTCCTCGCCGTCGCGTTCGCTTTTCCCAACGCCGGCGTCGCCGCGAGCTGGGGCGTGCTCGTCTCCGGCGTCGCCCAACTGGCGTTGCTGATGGTGGAGGCGCGCCGGCGCGGCGTGCTCGAACGGCTTGCAGTTCCGCGACTCGACGCCGACGTGAAGCAGTTCTTCGCCGCGCTGGGACCGGCGGTCATCGGCTCCGCCGGCCAGCAGATCGCCATCCTCGCCGACACGATCTTCGCGTCGCTCCTCCCCAACGACGCCAACTCGTCGATGTATTACGCCGAGCGGCTCTACCAACTGCCGCTCGGCGTGATCGGCGTCGCCGCCGGCACCGTGCTGTTGCCGGAAATGAGCCGCCGCCTCGCCGTCGGCGACGCGCGCGGCGCGGCCTCGGCGCAGAACCGTACGATCGCGCTGACCTTCGCTCTCGCCGCGCCCTTCCTCGTCGCCTTCCTGATCTTGCCCGACGAGACGATGCGCGGCGCGTTCCTGCGCGGCGCCTTCACCGCCCAGGCGGCGCGCGGCTCGGCCGCGGTGCTGGCCGCCTACGGGCTCGGGCTGGCGCCGATGGTGCTGATCCGTTCGGCGGTGGCGAGCTTCCAGTCGCGCGGCGACACGACGACGCCGATGATGTGCTTCTTCGCCGGACTGGCGGTCAATCTCGCGCTCAAATACGTCCTGTATCAGCCGATGGGCCCCGCCGGCCTCGCATTCGCCACCGCAATCGGCGCCTGGATCAATTTCGCTCTGTTGATCCTGTTCGGTCTCAGACGGCGATGGTTCGCGCCCGACGCGCGGCTGATCGAGAATGTCGCCATCGCCGCCTTCGCCGTCGGCGCCGCCGCCCTCGCCGCGCCGTTCTGCTTCCTTGGCGCCGAACATGCCCTCGGCCGCCTGCCGCTGCTGCGCAACGAACTCGACATCGTCGTCGCCGGTCTGCTCGTGTTCGTCGTTTACGCGGTGGTCTACGTCCTTGGCGTGCGCGCCTTCGGCCGCTCCGTTCGAAAGCAATTGTTCTGACGAAAAAGAGGGATTGCCCGGCGATCCTTTTGTGCTAGTCGGGGCGCCGCGCTCCGTCTTGCGCCAGGGGAATTCATGACGCGCCGTTCGATCGTCATCGTCGGCGCCGGCCACGCCGGCGTCCAGGCCGCGGCCAGCCTGCGCGAGGAAGGCGCAGACGACGCGATCGTCCTCCTCTCCGGCGAACCCGACCTGCCCTATCAGCGCCCGCCGCTGTCGAAGGCGTTTCTCAAGGGGCAGATGGATCGGGCCGGCCTGCCGTTGCGCGCCGAGCAATTCTACCGCGACAAGAACGTCGACCTCAGACTTGGCGTGCAGGCGAAGCGCATCGACCTCGCCGGCAAGCGCGTCGAGCTCTCGTCCGGCGCCGCCGAGCCGTTCGATCATCTGATTCTCGCCACCGGCGCCCGGCCGCGGCCGTTCGACGTTCCCGGCGCGGGCCTCGAGGGCGTGCTCGGCCTGCGCAATATCGCCGACGCGGCGACGATCCGCGAGCGGCTTGGCGTCGGACGGCGCGTCGTCGTGGTCGGCGCCGGCTTCATCGGCCTCGAGATCGCCGCCACCGCGCTGGCGCTCGGCGGGGACGTGACGGTGGTCGAAATCGCGCGACCGCTCGGTCGCGCGGTCTCGCCGTCCACCTCCGACTTCTTCCTCGACGCGCACAAGGCGTTCGGCGCGCGCTTCCGCCTCGGCGTCGGCGTCGAGGCAATCGAAGGCGCGAACGGCGCCGTCGCCGCCGTCGTGCTCGGCGACGGCGAACGCCTCGCCGCCGATCTCGTCATCGTCGGCGTCGGCGTGCTCGCCGAGGACCGGCTGGCGCGCGAGGCGGGGCTCGCCTGCGACAACGGGATCGTCGTCGACGGCGAACTCGTCGCCTCCGACCCTGCGGTGTCGGCGATCGGCGATTGCGCCCAGTTCCCGCACCATTCGGCGGGGCAATTGTTGCGGCTCGAGTCGGTGCAGAACGCCACCGACCAGGCGAAATGCGTCGCCAGGCGGCTGACCGGCAAACCGGAGCGCTACGCGGCGCTGCCGTGGTTCTGGAGCGACCAGGGCGACCTCAAGCTGCAGATCGCCGGCCTGTCGAACGGCGTCGACCGCTGGACGCTGCGCGGCGATCCCAACAATCGGGCCTATGCGGTCTTCGGCTTTCGCGGCGGCGCTCTGGCGGTGGTCGAGACGGTCAACCGCGGCGCCGAGCACATGGCGGCGCGGCGCATCATCGGCGGCCATCTGCCGATCACCCCCGACGAGGCCGCCGATCCCGCATTCGACCTGCGCAAGCTCGCGCTGTCGGTGAAGGGCTGAAAGCCCGGCCGCCTCGCCGATCGGCGCCGGGCGCTCAGTCCGCCTCGGCGTGCTGCGCCGCGAGCAGGCGCGCGACGCAGCGCCTCGTCGAATCCCGCCACGGCGGCAGCGTCAGGCCAAAGGCGGCCGCGAATTTGGAACTGTCCAGCCGCGAGTTCGCCGGCCGGCGCGCCGCTGTCGGATACTCGGCCGTCGCGATCGGCTTGACCGCAACGGGCGCGCGGCCGTGGGCCGCGGCTTCGACGAAGATCGCTCCGGCGAATTCGGCCCAGGTCGCTTCGCCGCCCCCGGCCAGATGGAAGATTCCGCGCAGCGCCGGCGACGGATCGGCGCGCAGCCGCTCGGCGACCGCGAACACCGCATCGGCGATGTCGAGCGCATAGGTCGGATTGCCGCGCTGGTCGGCGACGACGCGCGCCTCGGGGCGCGTCTCGCCCTGGCGGAGCATCGTCGTGACGAAGTTCGCGCCGAACGGGCTGTAGATCCACGACGTGCGCAGGATCGCGTGGTCGGGATGGATGGCGGCGATCCGCCGCTCGCCGGCGAGCTTCGAGCGCCCGTAGGCGCCGGTCGGCGCGGTCGCGTCGTCCTCGCGGTAGGGCCGGCCGAGCGCGCCGTCGAACACGTAGTCGGTCGACAGATGAATGAGCGGCGCGCGCAACTCGGCGGCGATTTCGGCGACATAGCCCGCGCCGTCGCCGTTGACGCGCATCGCCGCCTCCGGCTCGCTCTCGGCCTTGTCGACTTCGGTGTAGGCGGCCGCATTGACGATGACGTCGCAGCGCGCGGCGCGCAGGGCCGCGAGGACCGCGTCGCGAACCGTCAGGTCGAGCCGCGGCCTCCCGAGCGCGATGAGTTCGACCCCGCGCGGCGCGCGCTCGATCATCGCGCTGACCACCTGTCCGTGAAGCCCGGTAACGGCCAGCCTCATGCAATCCTCCGCAAACGCCCGCCTTGTAGCGGCCCGCGCTTGCCGCTCCAATGCGACGAAGCCGCGCGCGAGGCCGGCGAGGGCGTCAGGCGGCGGCGCTCGCGACCTTCACGGTCGAGGCCTGGAAGATCTCGTCGATCGCCTTCGCCAGCGCGGCGTCGAATTCCCGGTCGCTCATCGACTCCCTCAGGCTCTCCACCAAGGCGCGCGAGAAGCTCGCGATCATGCCGTGATTGGCGGCGAGGCGGCGGCAGGCGTCGGCGCGGGTGTAGCCGCCCGACAGCGCGACGACCCGGGCGACCTTCGCGTGGGCGATCAGCGGCGCGTAGAAGTCCGGCGCGTCGGGAATGGTCAGCTTGAGCATCACCCGCACGGTTGACGGCCACGCTTCGAGCCGCGCGAGGATCGCGTCGCGCAACAACGCCTCGGCGCGCGCCTTTTCCGGGCTCTTGATCGAGATTTCCGGTTCGATGATCGGGACCAGGCCGCGCGCGGCGATGTCGAGCGCGACGTCGAACTGCTGCGCGACGATCGCCGCAACCCCGGAGGGCGAGGCGAGATCGATGACCGAGCGCATCTTGGTGCCGAAGATCGCGCGCGCGACCGCGCGGTCGAGCAGCGCCGGCAGACCGGGCATCGGCTTCATCATCCTGACCCCGTCGCGCGCCTCCTCGAGGCCCTTGTCGACCTTGAGAAACGGCACGACGCCGCGCGTCTTCCACAGGAAGGTCGGAACCGCCTGGCCCTCCGCCTCGCCGTCCATGGTGCGCTCGAACAGGATGGCGGCGAGCACCTTGGCTCCCGCGAAGGCCGGCGCCGTCATGATGCGCACCCGCATCGCGTGCATCGCGGCGAACATCTCGGCTTCGCCGCTGTAGGCGCTGTCGGCAACGCCGTAGAGCCGCAGCGCTCCCGGGGTCGAGCCGCCGCTCTGGTCCAGCGCGGCGATAAACCCATTCTTCTCAGCGATTTGCTTCATCATTTCGGCGTTGGCCATGATCGCTCTCCTGGTGCGTGCGTCACGCGAACGGGGCGTTAGGGCCCGTCACGGTGGTGGCCAGTTTGGCGCTGCGAGCGCCTGGCGCGCAAGTTAAGCTTGCCGACGCGGCGCGGCCTGAGAATCGTGACACGGCGGACCCGGCGGAGCTCGTTCTCCTCTTCGACGTGGACAACACGCTGCTCGACAACGACCGCTTGCAGGCCGATTTGAGCGAGCGGCTGGCGCGCGCCAGGCGCCGAAGCGCGCGACCCCTATTGGGCGATCTTCGAGCAATTGCGCGCCGAACGCGGTTACGCCGACTATCTCGGCGTGGTCGAGCGCCTGCGCCTCGAGACCCCGCGGGAGCCGCGAATCCTGACTTTGGCGAACTGGCTGATCGACACTCCGTTCGCCGACGTTGTCTATCCCGGCGCGTTCGAGGCGGCGCGAGACGCTCGGCGCTGGGGATCGCCGGCGATCCTGTCCGATAGCGACGCCGTCTTTCAGCCGCACAAGATCGAGCGGTCGGGCTTGTGGCGCGCCTTCGACGATCGGGTCCTGATCTACGTCCACAAGGAGCGCGAACTCGAAGACGTCGCGCGCCAATATCCCGCCAGACGCTACGCGCGGATCGACGA
>PLRT01000061.1:20256-31844 GCA_003164915.1 Hyphomicrobiales bacterium
GCGCCCTGGATGACCGTCACCCATTGCCCATACTGGGCGAGATAGTTCTGCATCGACACGACGACGATCGCGCCGACCACCGGGCCATAGAGCGTGCCCATGCCGCCCAGCAGCGTCATCAGCACGACCTCGCCCGACATCGGGAAGGCGACGTCGGTCAGCGACGCATTCTGGACGACGATCGCCTTGGTCGCGCCGGCGAGGCCGGCGAGCGCCGCCGACAGCGCGAAGGCGGCGAGCTTGTAGCGCTGGACGCGATAGCCGAGCGAGATCGCCCGCGGCTCGTTCTCGCGGATCGCCTTGAGGATTTCGCCGAACGGCGAGTTGACCGCGCGATAGACGGTCAGGAAGCCGAACAGGAAGATCGCCGCGACGAACACATAGAGCAGCGCCGGCTGGCTGAGGTCGAGGAGGCCGAAAGCGCGCCCCTGCGGCACGCCCTGAATGCCGTCCTCGCCATGGGTGAACGGCGCCTCGACGCAGAGGAAGTAGACCATCTGAGCGAAAGCGACGGTGATCATCGCGAAATAGATGCCCTGGCTGCGGATCGACAGCGCGCCGACCACGACGCCGAGAACCGTCGAGCAGGCGACGCCGGCGAGGATCGCGAGCGCCGGATCGAGCCCCCAGACCTTGGCGGCGTGGGCGCAGACGTAGCTCGCCGAGCCGAGGAACATGGCATGGCCAAACGACAGCAGCCCGACATAGCCGATCAGCAGGTTGAAGGCGCAGGCGAACAGCGCGAAGCACAACGCTTCCATGACGAAGAACGGGTAGGCCACGAACGGCGCGGCGGCGACCGCGGCGAGCAGGACGACGAAGGCGACGGCGAACTGCCGTGTCTCGCGCGAGGGGGCGGCGACGGGCGCGACGGTCGAGGGGACGCTCATGTCAGGCGACCTTGCCGAACAGACCGGCCGGCCTGATCAGCAGCACGACGGCCATGATGACGAAAACGACGGTGTTCGAAGCCTCGGGATAGAAGACCTTGGTCAGGCCTTCGACGACGCCGAGCGCAAAGCCGGTGATGATCGAGCCGAGGATCGAGCCCATGCCGCCGATCACCACCACGGCGAACACGACGGCGATGATGTCGGCGCCCATGCCCGGGCGCACCTGGTTGATCGGCGCGGCGAGCACCCCGGCCAGCGCGGCCAGCGCGACGCCGAAGCCGTAGGTCAGCGTGATCATCCGCGGCACGTTGAGGCCGAAGGCGCGGGCGATGGTCGGGTTCTCGGTCGCGGCGCGCAGATAGGCGCCGAGCCGCGTCTTCTCGATGGCAAACCAGGTCGCGAAGCAGATGGATGCGGAAAATCCGATCACCCAGGCGCGATAGTTCGGCAGGAACATGAAGCCGAGATTGCGCGCTCCGGAAAGCTGCGGCGGGATCGCGTAGGGGAGCCCCGAGGCGCCGAAAAAGTTCTGGAACAGCCCCTGAACGACCAGCGCGAGACCGAAGGTCAGCAGCAGGCCGTAGAGCGGATCGAGACCGCGCAGGCGGGCGAGCAGGGTGCGCTCGAGCAGCGCGCCGAAGGCGCCCACCATCAGCGGCGCGACGATCAGCGCCCACCAATAGTTGAGGCCGAATTCGTGCAGCAGGAAATAGGCGCAGAACGCGCCCATCATGTAGAGCGCGCCATGGGCGAAATTGACGATGTTGAGCATGCCGAAGATGACGGCGAGGCCGAGGCTCAGCAGCGCGTAGAACGAGCCGTTGATCAGGCCGATCAGCAATTGCCCGAAAAGCTGTTGGATGGTGATGGCGTGGCCGAGGAACATGGTTTCACGCCCGCCTGGCCGGGGCGGAGCGCGCTTCACACGCCGAGGCGCACATGCAACTGCTCCATGTCGTTGGCGTCGAGATCGGCGTTGGCGAAGCCGATGGCGATGTGGCCGTGCTCCATCACGTAATAGCGGTCCGAGACCGTCCTGGCGAAATTGAAGTTCTGCTCGACCAGCAGGATGGTGAAGCCCTCGCGCTTCAGTTCGGCGATGGTCGCGCCGATCTGGCGCACGATGACCGGCGCCAGGCCTTCGGTCGGCTCGTCGAGCATCAGGAACCGCGCGCCGGTGCGCAGAATGCGCGCGATCGCCAGCATCTGTTGCTCGCCGCCCGACAGCTTGCCGCCGCCGCTGGCGAGCCGTTCGGCGAGGTTGGGGAAGAGCGTGAAGATGCGTTCGAGCGCCAGCCCGCCCGCGGCGACGCGCGGCGGCAGCATGAGGTTCTCGCGCACGCTGAGGCTGGCGAAGATCGCGCGCTCCTCCGGGCAGATGGCGACGCCGAGTCGCGCGACACGGTCGGACGACAGGCCGATCGTCTCGCGCCCGGCGAAGGCGACCGAGCCCGTCCGCTTGCCGACGATGCCCATGATCGCCTTGAGGGTCGTGGTCTTGCCGGCGCCGTTGCGCCCAAGCAGGGTGACGACTTCGCCCGGCCGCACCTCGAAATCGACGCCGTGCAGGATGTGGGATTCGCCATACCAGGCGTTCAGGCCGGCGACGGCGAGCGTCGGGGGGGCCTTCTCAGCCGTAGCCATGGCCGTCCCCCATGTAGGCCTGACGGACTTGCTGGTTGGCGGAAACGGCTCTGTAGTCGCCCTCGGCCAGAACCCGGCCGCGGGTCAGCACGGTGATGCGGTCGGAGAGTTCGGCGACCACCTGCAGATTGTGCTCGACCATCAGGACGGTGCGGCTGGCCGCCGCGCGCCGGATCAACGCGGCGATGCGCTCGATGTCCTCGAGGCCGAGCCCGGCCATCGGCTCGTCGAGCAGCAGCATTTCCGGATCGAGCGCCAGGGTGGTGGCGATCTCCAGCGCGCGCTTGCGGCCGTAAGGGAACTCGACCGCGACCGAACGGGCCCAATCCGCGAGGCCGACCTGATCGAGCAGCTCCATCGCGCGCGCGTCGAGCGGCCTCAGCGCCTTCTTGGAACGCCAGAAATCAAAATTGTCGCCGCGCTGGCGCTGCAGCGCGATGCGGACGTTCTCGAGCGCGGTCAGGTGGGGAAAGATCGCCGAGATCTGGAACGAGCGCACCAGGCCGAGGCGGGCGACGTCGGCGGGCCGCATGGCGGTGATGTCGCGCCCGTTGAACAGGATGCGACCAAAGCTCGGCGCGACGAACTTGGTCAGCATGTTGAAGCAGGTCGTCTTGCCGGCCCCGTTGGGGCCGATCAGCGCGTGAATCGAGCCGCGCCTGACCTTGAGATTGACGTCGCTGACCGCCGCGAAGCCGCCGAAGGTCTTGCCGAGCCGCTCGGTGACAAGAATATCGTCGCCGCTCATTGCCGCCGAACGTCCGCCCGCATGCGTTCCGCCCTTGCTGTCGGTTGGCGGTAGTGAAGACACGTCCGGGCGGGATTTGTAAAGCCCGACGAACGGCGGGCGGCGCCTAGAAATCAGGCCGGGCCGGGCGGGCCGAGGCGGTTGTGCAGCCGCCGCTCCCAGTCGAGCGCCTGGCGAACGATCGCGTCGAGGTCGTCGCGCCTGGGCCGCCAGCCGAGGGCTTCGCGCACCCGCTCGGCCTTGGCGACGATCGCCGCCGGGTCGCCCGCTCGCCGCGGCGCGTAGTTGACCTTGAAATCGACGCCGGAGACCCGCTTGACGACCTCGATCACCTCCTTGACCGTCGCGCCGTGGCCATAGCCGCAATTGCAGGTCAGGCTGTCGCCGCCCGTCCGCAGATAGGCGAGGGCGGCCAGATGGGCGTCGATCAGGTCGGTGACCTGGATGTAGTCGCGCACGCAGGTGCCGTCGCGGGTCGGGTAGTCTTCGCCGTAGACGTCCATGCTGGGGAACCGGCCGAGGGCGGTCTGCACGCCGCGCTTGATCAGATGGGTCGCGTTGGGCGTCGACTGCCCGAGCCGTCCCTGCGGGTCGGCGCCGGCGACGTTGAAGTAGCGCAGCGCGACGTATTTCAAGCCATAGGCGCGGCTCGCGTCCTGCAGCATCCACTCGACCATCAGCTTGGAACGGCCATAGGGCGAAATGGGCTTGAGCAGCGCATCCTCGGCGACCGGCTCGGCCGAGGTCTCGCCGTAGACCGCGGCGGTCGAGGAGAAGATGAAACGCCGGACGCCGCCCTCGACCGCGCAACGGATGAGGCTCAACGCCTTGGCGGTGTTGTTGTCATAATAGCCGAGCGGGTCGCTGAGCGATTCGGGAACGACGATCTTGGCGGCGAAATGGGCGATCGCGTCGACGCCCTTCTCGCGGATCAGGCGCGCCACCAGCGCCGAATCGCCGAAATCGCCGACCACCAGCTCGGCCGGCGGCTGAACCGCCCAGGCGAAGCCGGTCGAGAGATTGTCGAGCACGACCACTTTCTCGCCGGCGTCGACCAGGCCGAGCGTCATGTGGCCGCCGATGTAGCCTGCTCCGCCCGTCACCAGAACCGTCATCGTCCCCCGCGGCCCTTGCCGGTCCGCGCCCCCTTTTGACAAAATCAAGCCGATCGGCGATCCGCAGTTCCGCCGCGCTGTCGCCGAAAGCGGAATACACTTCGCCCGGCGGGTTGACTATAGGTTCTCAGACCGCTCGGCCCGGAGCCGCGGCGCGAGGCAACGAGCGAAAGGCTGTTTCCCGATGCGTAAGCCCATCCGCAAGGCGGTCCTCCCGGTAGCCGGGCTCGGCACGCGATTTCTGCCGGCGACCAAGGCCGTGCCCAAGGAGATGCTTACCGTCGTCGACCGGCCGATTCTCCAGCACGTCGTCGACGAGGCGCGCGCGGCGGGGGTCGAGAAGTTCATTTTCGTGACGGGGCGCAACAAGGGCGTCATCGAGGACCATTTCGACATCGCCTACGAACTCGACGACACGCTGCGACGACGCGGCCGGCTCCAGGCGATCGAGGCGCTGAAGGCCGACATGCTGCCCGAGGGCGCCGCGAGCTTCACCCGCCAGCAGTCGCCGCTCGGCCTCGGCCACGCGGTCTGGTGCGCGCGCGATCTCGTCGGTCGCGAGCCGTTCGCGTTGCTGCTGCCCGACATGATCACCTCGCCCGGGTCCCGCGGCGATCAGTGTCTCGCCCAATGCGTGGAAGTCTACGAGCGCTTCGGCGGCAATGTCGTCGCGGTCGAGGAGGTCGCGCCGGACGAGACGCAATATTACGGCGTCGTCCGCGTCGGCGAGGACGAGGGTCACGCCTTCGAGATCAAGAGCATGGTCGAGAAGCCGCCGAAGGGGACGGCGCCGTCGAACTGGATCATCTCCGGGCGTTACATCCTGCAACCGGAAATTTTCGACTTCCTCGAAAACGGTCGAAAAGGGAACCGGCGGCGAGATCCAGCTTACCGACGGCATGATCGAGCTTGCCAAGCGCCAGTTCTTCCACGGCGTGCGCTTCGACGGCCACACCTTCGATTGCGGCTCGAAGCTCGGCTTCCTCACCGCCAACATCGCCTTCGCGCTGATGCGTGAGGACTTAGGCCCTCAGCTGCGCGCTGAATTGAAGAAGCTCGATCTGTGATCCCCCTTCTCCGCGCTTGCGGGGAGAAGGAACGCGCGGCTCAGCGCTGCAACTTCAGGCCGAGCATGAAAACGTCGGCGACGTAATTGGAATTCGCCGTGTTCGAATCGTAGAGCTGACGGCTGGCGCTCGCCTTCAGCACCAGCTCGCGCGACACGTGGTATTCCGCGCGCAGTCCGAAGGTCGTGGTCGAATCGCGCTGCGCGACGCCGACGTAATCTTCGCCCGACCAGCTCGCCGTGGCCCCGATTGTGAACGCGCGCGTCAGGTCGTGGGCGACGTCGAGCGAATAAGCGCGCGTCAACATGCCCGACGCGCCGGCTTCGACGGAGTCGCCGAGCGTCGTCTGCGCTTTCGCGGTCACCGTGGTCAGCGGCGTCGCCGACCAGATCAGCGACGCGTCGATCACCGGGCCGCCGAAATTCTGCAGGCGCGGGTCGACGTAGGCGCGCGCGCCATAGCCGAAGCTCGCTTCGCCGGTGAGTTGGCGGGTGAAAGCGAGGGTCGCGCCGGCCACCGCCGTCCAGCCGTCGGAATTGCGGTCGTAGCCGCTGTAGTCGACCTGCGAATCGTAGCGCCGCGTGTCGGCGCCGACCTCGACGAACGGCGAGACCGCGTCGGTCAGCCGATAGGAGACGCGGCCGCGCAGCCCCCAGTCGTCGAAATCGTCGCTGGCGAGGTCGTCGCCGCCGACGCTCTGGTAGACGGTGCGATCGAATGTCGCATGCAGGGCGAGGGTCAGGTCGCCGAATTTCTGCGCGCCGCCGAGCGTCGCGCCCAAGGTCGAGACCAGCGGATGCGCGGTCGTCCCGCTCCCCGATCCGAGGCCGAGCGACGACAGCGTCTGCTCGCTGACGGCGAAGCGTCCCTCGGCGTCGAACGAAAGGTCGCGGCTGACGTCGTAGCGCCCGTCGAGCGTCCCGCTGCCGGTCGGCGTGTTGGCGTTGGGGTCGTCGAAATAATCGGTGTAGGCGCCCTTGATCTCGCCGCGCAGCTCGCTGCGCGACCAGTCGGATTGCAGCGCGGCGCCGACCTCGGTCGTCTCGAACGCGCTGCCGCGATGCGCGCCTGCGGTCTGGTCGGGATTGGAGGCCCAGCCGCCGTCCTCCTCGACGTAAGGGGTCAGCTTGAGATCGCCGAGCCAGATTCCGACCGGGTCGAACGGTTTGTCGTCGGGCTTGGGCTTGCGGCGCGGCGGCGTCGGCAGGGCGGCGACGGTCGGCGGCGGCGTCTTGGCCTGGGGGTTGTCGGCGGCCCCGCCGCGCAGGCCGAGGCGTTGGGCGCCGGGATAGGGTTTGAGCGGCGGCAGTTTGGTCCCGTCGGTCTTGACGGCGTTGGCGTTGGCCTTGGCGTTCGCGCCGTCGGCGGGGGCGCCCGCGACCGGCGGGGCGATCGTCGCGGGGACGTTGGCGTCGGGCGTAGCGATCGGCGCCGGCTGCGCCAGCGGCGTCGCCGCGTCGGCGACCGTCTCGCCGCGCAGGCCAAGCGACGCCTCTTGCGCATGCGCCGGCGCGAGCGCGCCGCCGAACCCGACCGCCAGCGCGCCGAGGGCGCAGCAAACGCGGCGAAGCTCGACCGGACGCGATCGCACAGGGGCTCCTTTCGCCCGCGCGGCAGCGGCAAACAGGCGCTTCGAGGGTTAGGCCGGTATGGTTAATGGCCGCTTAAGCCGGCGGAGCCGAACCGCGACGACCGCCGGGGATGCATTGGCCGGCGCGGCTGTGGTAAGAGCGCGCATGACCAACGAAGCGATCGACCCGGTGGCCGCCGGACTGCGGACGATTTCTATTGAACAACAGGGTCTTACGGCGATGGCCGATGCGCTCGGCGCGCCCGGCGAGAACGGCCTCGGGTCAGCCTTCCGCCGCGCCGTCGAGACGATTGCGGCGGCGACCGGCCGGGTGATCGTCACCGGACTGGGCAAATCCGGCCATGTCGCGCGCAAGATCGCCGCGACCTTCGCCTCGACCGGCCAGCCGGCCTTCTTCGTCCACGCCACCGAGGCCAGCCACGGCGATCTCGGCATGGTGCAGAACGGCGACGTCGTCATCGCCGTCTCGTGGTCGGGCGAAACCCCCGAGCTGGCGGCGATCGTCACCTACGCCAAGCGTTTCGCCAATCCGCTGATCGCCGTCACCTCGAACTGCGACAGCGCGCTCGGCCGCGAGGCGGACGTCTGCCTGGTCCTGCCCGACGCCCACGAGGCCTGCCCCAACGGCCTCGCGCCGACCACCTCGACGACCATGCAACTCGTCATCGGCGACGCGCTGGCGATGGCCCTGCTCGAGCGCAAGGGCTTCACCGCCCACGATTTCCGGATCTTCCATCCCGGCGGGAAGCTCGGCGCCAGGCTCGCCTTCGTGCGCGACGTCATGCACCGCGGCGACCGCATCCCGCGCATCCGGGTCGGCGCCAGGATGGCCGACGCGATCCTCGAGATGAGCGCCAAGGGCTTCGGCTGCGTGGGCGTGTTCGACGAAGCGGGCGCGCTGGTCGGCATCATCACCGATGGCGACCTGCGCCGGCACTTGCGGTCGCACAAGATCGTCGACACGCCGGTCGAGCAGGTGATGACCCGCTCGCCGCGCACGATCGCGCCCGACGCGCTGGTCGCCGAGGCGCTCGAGCTGATCAGCCGCAAAATCTCGGCCCTGCTGGTGGTCGAAGCCGGCGAGGTGGTCGGCATCATCCACTTCCACGACCTGCTGGGGGTCGGGGCGGCGTAGTCAAAAGAGCGCCGCGGGCTTGCGAACCCGAATCGCCAGGCCCGGAGCCCCGGCGCGCGCGCCAAAGTGGCGCAGCCCCGACTTCGAAGGTCGCCCGCGCTCCACTCCGTTCGCGCGAACAATGGCCGAATTTGCCCTCGACCGGCCCCGGGCCGGGCGGCTTTCGACGGCTCGCCGTCCTTGCCTTGGCCGCCCCGCTATGGCAAAAGCCCCCGCGTCCGCCGCGGCGTTTTTCGCGTGCGCCAGCGCTGCAGTAGCTCAGTGGTAGAGCACTCCCTTGGTAAGGGAGAGGTCGAGAGTTCAATCCTCTCTTGCAGCACCACATAACCCCTTGATCATCCATATTAATCGTTTAGGCGGTCAATTCGTCGTTTGGCACGAATTGGCGAACGGAAGCGCAACCTCGCGCGACGACTCGTGCGAAGTCCGTGCGGTTGGTTCGGGATGCGTTCTGATCTGCGAAGGGCGATTATAACGATGACAAAGCCTGAAAAAACGTGTTATAATCCGAGCCGACAGGCCGGCGCAAAGAAGTCTCCCGTCGTGAGGCGGGGGCTTGCCGGCGAAGAAGCTGTCACACCGGCGATGATTTCCGAGCCTTGCGCGACGCCCGAGATGATCGCGGCGGTCGAGTGGGTTTTGGATGAGTTTGAGGGGGAGGTTTCACGAGCAACTCTGGTATCGGAAATGTTTTCAGCAATTCTTGGCGCCGCCCCTGCCTCAGTGCGTCAAGCGCTTTATGAAGATTCCAAGAATAAAGAGCAAATAAATGAATTTCGCCGGCGACGCGGCGAAGGCTGTCAATAGAGGACGGTATAACAGTTGTGGTCCCCTTGATGCCCTTTACGCGAATGAACCCCGCCGCGGCTAGTTCTCCGTTTGACTCATCAGTCAGGACCGCGACAAAATGTGAGAGTACATTTCGATTTTGTCTGCACCTGTCGTAACACGCCAAGTAATTAGTAATTATTAGACGCCACTCCCTATCAAACTGAGATAAATGAAGCGCCTCATTGATCTTTTCTGACAGAGACACGTCGCCAATATCGTGGCCAACGATCCACCCTTTTTCGCGGTCTATTCCAAGTACTTGTGAGAATATCCTCAGATGGATGCGCTCGCAGTGATTCCACCATACGGAAACTATTCCGAGCGCGTGCGCCCGCAGCGGGTCAATGGTAGAGTGTAGTTGCATCCATGGGTCGTCGGGGATGGTCATGGCAACGGTCCAAAAGCCAAGCGAGATCGAATTAGAGCCTGGTGCCTGGGGACAATTCGAGCGCGCCATTGACGTGGTGGTCAAGGCACCGCCGCGTCACAGAACCAAGGCGGATAGGCCTGCTAGTTTCGATCCGCCGCCGGCGGAACGCTTATCACCGTCGTCTGAGGCACCGGCCAGCCGAACTGCTTCTGAGCGGCCTGTAGACGAGACAGAAGCTGCATTGCGTCGGCTGCTGTCAGACCAAGGTGGATATATTTTCCTGAGCGCCGAGGGCCGGTAGCTATCTGGTCGATGATTTCGCACCGGACAATGATCTGCCGGCCATCTTTTCCAGCGACCAAATCGGGCTGATAGCCGCTTACGTCTAAATCCGATTTCATCGCTGTTCCCATTCGTAGCTGAACAGAGCCTACATACGCTCCGCATCGCACAGCAAAGCAATGCAAGCCGCATGAGCGGCGTCAATGGCTCCCAGCATATCGGAATCCAATAATGGCGATGACGATCGTTACGATAATGCTGACGATTGATATCGCCAGCGCGATCGTCGCTCTCGTATTCGCATTTTCGGCGGCTGCCGCTTGTCGCGTCGCTGCATCCGAGGCCGCCTCGGTGGCGGCGGCTGCTCGCTCAGCGGCTGCCGCCGCGCGCGAGGCGTCATTTTGGGCTGCGCGCGCGAGAGACAAGCTCTCCGCTTGGGAAGCTGTAGTTCGCTCTCTCTCTTTGTCTTGAAGCCATTCTTCGACGAGGGGCTTGTGGTCGGAAACATTGCCGTAGACGTTCGTCATCAGCCGATAACGAACCTCTTTCTCTCCGAGCATCTCAAGTTGAGCGATGAACCGCGCATGCGCCTCGGTTGGCACGTCCTATTTCCTTCGCTTAGGCTTATGCTTCGTTAGTTCGCCGATACGTCAGGCGCTTTCCGACGATGCCAGCCGCCAATTTATCGGCGCGTTCCATATCCTCGACGCCGAGAGCGGAGCGGTTCGAATAGCGAAAATCGAACTCAGCGAGATAGCGGTGAAGGTGCTTTTCGCCGCAGTGCTGATAGACGCCCTTCATGCCGCGTTTGAAGATACTGTAGAAGCCTTCGACGGTGTTCGTGGTGATGACGAATTCCGGTTCAATCCTGACGTATTCGTCTTTGGAGTGGTTCACCGTGTCGTGGCTTTTGAATGCTGCGCCAATCTCGCGATAGGCGGTCCATTCATCGGTGATGATCGCGGCCTCGCGTGCCACATTGGCCTGAATGATCGGCTTCATGTTTGCGATGCTCGCGCTATCGATATGGAAGGAACGGGCCGAGCCGCCGCGCTCGACAAGGGTCAACGCGACGTTACGGAAGCTAGAGCGGCCAGGACCGAGCTTCTTGGGCGCGCCCTCGATCCTGCCAAACACGGTTTCGTCAATCTCGACCGTTCCGCCGCCACCGCCGAGCGGCGCGAGATCACCAGAGCGCATTGCTTCGCGCAGACGATGCATCATGAACCACGTCGATTTGTACGAAATGCCGAGCATACGGTGAACCTGATGGGCGCTGATGCCCTTCTTGGACGAGACGATCAGGAACAACGCCGCAAGCCATTTGGACAGCGGAATTTTGGAGCGTTCGAAAACGGTCCCGACAGTCACGGTGAACTGCTGGCGGCACTCGGCGCACTGATACACGCCGGGGCGCGACGCCTTCCCTTTGAGGCTGGCGATGCGTGACGCGTCGGCATTGCCGCAGTGACGGCAGACGATGCCATGCGGCCAAACCCGAGCTTCCAGCCACTCGCGGGCTTTGGTTTCGTCAGTGAAGATCGGATTTTGGAGATTAGCGGACATGGAACTGAACCTGAGTGACTTGTTTGTCTTAGCCGCGTGCGGAAAACTTCCCGCGCTGGAGTTCGGCGATGATCTTGGCGGCGATCGTGCCCTCGGGGCTTTGAATAACGAGGCCCAACGAGTGCATGGCGCGGTCAAGGACGGATCGGCTTTCGTCGAGGGTAAGAATGCCTTTGGCGAAGAGAGTGTCGAGAAGGGCGTACGCAACGGCGCCGCCCGCTAAAGCCGTCGCCTGTGCTTGGGTTGATGAGTCGGACATGAAAATCTCCTATGCCCCCATTCATACCGAAGCCGAGTGGCTTTGTCAAGGTTATAACCGCCCTGCGAAGAACCAGCGTAAAGCGGA
>PLRT01000046.1 GCA_003164915.1 Hyphomicrobiales bacterium
GTCGGCGCCGGCGGGATCATGCTGCCCAACCATGCCCCGTTCGTCATCGCCGAGCAGTTCGGCACGTTGGCCCGGCTCCATCCCGGCCGCATCGATCTCGGGCTCGGCCGTGCGCCGGGAACCGACCCGATCACGGTGCAGGCGTTGCGGCGCAGCCTGGCCGCCGCCGACACATTCCCGCAGGACGTGCTCGAGCTGCAGGCCTATTTCGCCCCGGCGGTTCCCGGCCAGCGGGTGCAGGCGGTGCCGGCGGCCGGAACCGAGGTGCCGCTGTGGATCCTGGGATCGAGCGCCTATGGCGCGGCGCTCGCGGCCGAACTCGGCCTGCCCTACGCCTTCGCTTCGCATTTCGCGCCGGCGCAGCTGATGATGGCGCTGGAGATCTATCGCAGCCGCTTCAAGCCCTCGCCTCAGGCCGAGCGGCCCTACGCGATGATCGGCGTCAACATCATCGNNGGTTCGCCGGCGACCGTTCGCGCCGGCGTCGAGGCGCTGGTCGCTGAAACCGGGGCGGATGAGCTGATGATCGTCTCCGACGTGTTCGATCATGCGGCGCGCTTGCGTTCGTTCGAGCTGATCGCCGCCGCCTATGCGCTGGCGGCGATCCCGACGTTGCGTGAAGACGTGGCCTGAAGCCCCGCGGCAAGCAGCGTGTGGGCCCAGCGTTTTCTCGCTGAGCCCCTGACGGAATCAGGCCGCTTTGTCAGGTTGCGCCTTTCCGTTCATGATCAGGCTGCGCAAGCTCTCGTTGATGTAGGCGCCCCAGGCGCCCGAGCAGCCGTCATAGCATTCGATTGTCGGAACCAGTCCGAGATGCGTGAAGCGAATCTCCGTCTTGTCGCCCTTCCTGGCGATCTCGAAGACGATGTCGGTGCCGTTCCACTCGCTCTTGTCTCTGACGAAATTGATGCTGGCGTCGACAGTATGCCAAACGACTCTTTTGCCAGGCGTCAATTCCGTGATCTTGTGCGTGCTGCGGTGGAAGTCCTGGTAGCGATAGGTGAATTCATCGCCGAGCCGGTCCGTGCGTCCCTCGATGTCGCCCGACCACCACGCGCGAACATTGTTGATGGCGTTGAAGACCTCTTCCGGCGACTGGTCGACGGTGAAGGACGTCGTGTATCCTTGCTTTCTCATAATTTGTTCTCCCGTTGAGGTTGCTGGTTGGAACGGATCATGCGGAGCGCGCGCGAGACTGCGCCGCTCGCCAGCCGAGCCGATCGCTAAGCGGCGTTCGAATTGACCGGCGATTGGTCTGCGTAGGCGGCGAACTGACGCTGCAGCGCCTTCACGGCGCTGCTGCGCCAGCCGTCCGCGATCCCCGCCGACATCGGGTCGGGGAAGATTTCCTCCTCCCCATTTTCCACGCCGTCGAAGATTGCCTGCGCGACGGATCTCGGGGAGGCCTTCGGAATATCGAGATTTCGCGTCATATCGGTGTCGATGGGGCCGGGCAGCGCGACATGGACGCTCACGCCGCGCCGGGCCAGCAGCGCGCGCAGCGACTGCGAAAGCGAAAACGTCGCCGCCTTCGAGATCGAGTAAAGAGAATCGAACGGCACGGCGGCAAGGGACGCCAGCGACAGAATGTTGACGATGGCGCTGCGCGGGCGGGCGAGCACAGGCAGGAAGGCCTGGGTCACGTCATACGCGCCAAAGAAGTTGACGGCGATCAGCCGTTCGAGCGCGGCGCGATCGCCGATATCGCTTTGCAGCGAGATTCCAGCATTGTTGATGAGAACGTCGAGCGCGTCGACCTCCTCGACCGCCGCTCGGATCTGTTCGGCGTCCGTGACGTCGAGGACCAAGGGAACGACCCGGTGATCTGGGTGAGGAAAGGGCTGGCGCGCGCCGGCGTAGACCCGCTTCGCGCCTCTATTCAGGGCTTCGTCGACCAAGGCTCTTCCGAGGCCCCGATTGGCCCCTGTCACGAGAATTGTCGCATTCGAGATTTTCATCGCTGTCTCCTATCGCGGCGAGCCCCCGAGCGGCCCGCTTGGTCGCCGTCGATGAAACTAGCTGCGCGAAGGCGAATACGGAGAGTTACAAGTCTGACGGGATTTCGCGGTCAGGATGCTCGGCCCCGCGTCCCTCGCGCATCATCGCGCCAATGGATCAGCGACGCTCTTCTCGAGAAGCGCTCTCCCGGCCTGTGGTCGCGCCCGTGGCGAGCGGGACGACCGCCGAGACGGCGTGCGGCGGGTCCGCAGCGCGGCTCCGGCCGTTGGGCGACCTGACTCACCGCAATGCGCCCGCCCGTACTATGTTGCCTTCTAACGCATCCTCGCGGCCCGAGCCTCGTCATGGAAACCTTTCGCCGCCTGATCGAAGCCATCGAAGCTGAAGGCGCCGCGGCGCTGGTCACGCTCGCCGAGACGGCGGGGTCGAGCCCGCGCGAGGCGGGCGCCCGCATGGTGGTGCGGGCGAGCGGCGGCTTCTACGGCACGATCGGCGGCGGCGAACTCGAGTTCGAGGCGCTCGAGGAAGCGCGCTCGGCGCTCGCAGCCGGGCGCGGGCCGGCGCGCCGCCGCTCGGTCGCGCTCGGACCGGAGCTCGGCCAGTGCTGCGGCGGGCGCGTCGTGTGGCGAATCGAGACTTTCGACAGGCGAGATCTCGCCGCGCTCGCGCCGATCGGCGAAGCCGAGCGCGCCGGGCCGTTCGTCGCGCAGGCGCGGCTCGACGCCGACGGCCGCGTCGTGCGCCGCCTCGGCGACGGCGCGCCGCAGGACGGCGAATGGCGCGAGGCGTTCGGCGAAGCGGCGACGCCGGTCTATCTGTTCGGGGCCGGCCATGTTGGCCGCGCGCTGACATTGGCGCTCGCGCCGCTGCCGTTCGCGGTGCGCTGGATCGACCCGCGGCGGCAGGAATTTCCTCCGCTCGCGCCGGCCAACGTCGCGATGGTGGCGAGCGACGATCCGCCCGCCGAGCTGAGCGCGGCGCCGGACGGCGCCTTCGTGCTGGCGATGACCCATTCGCATCCGCTCGACCTCGCCGTGGTCGCCGAGGCGTTGCGCCAGGATCGCTTCCGCTATGTCGGGATGATCGGCTCGACGACCAAGCGCGCGCGCTTTCTCAGCCAGTTGCGCGCGGCGGGGATCGCCGAAGAGCTCGTCGCCAGGCTCGTCTGCCCGATCGGCGTCGCCGGCGTGGTCGGCAAGGAGCCCGCGGTGATCGCCGTCGCCGTCGCCGCGCAACTGCTGATGGCGCG
>PLRT01000074.1 GCA_003164915.1 Hyphomicrobiales bacterium
TGACCAGGCAGCCAACCAAGGTGTTCGAGGAGCGGGTCAAGGAACGGCCGGCCTTTGCGACCTTTCCCGTCGGCGTTCTCATCCAGGGCGCCGTGCCGCTGATCCACCAGAGCGAATGCGTCGGCGCGATCGGCGTCTCGGGCGTGAAGTCGGCCGAGGACGAGCAGGTGGCGCAAGCCGGCGCAACCGCGCTCGGATAATGCGCTGCGCGACCGCAAAGCGGCCGGCGGCCAATCAAATGGTTTTGGGCGCCGGCTTTGCGGTCCCGATCAATGCGTCGCGCGCCCGCACAATCAGCGCTTCGGCGGCGCCGCTGTCATATGGCCACGCCTCCCCTGCGCCCCATACCGGCCCGGGCCAGGCGGGATCGCCCACGGCGCGGCCGAGCACGTGGACGTGCAACTGCTTGACGACATTGCCGAGCGCGCCGACGTTGAGCTTGTCGACATGCGGCAGCGCGCGCACGAAGGCGGAAGCGGCGGCGACCTCTTCGATCAGAATCGCGCGGTCGACCGCGTCGAGATCGACGATCTCCGCCAGCCCCGCCCGGCGCGGAACCAGGATCAGCCACGGATAGCGCGCGTCGTTCATCAGCAGGACCCGCGACAGTTCGAGATCGCCGACCGGCAACGTGTCGGCGGCGAGGCGCGGATCGAGCGCGAAGCTCATGCGAGCCAGCTCGCGCCGCTCGCCGGCGGCGGCAGACCGAGCCATGCGGCGACGGTCGCGCCGATGTCGGCGAGGGTCTTGCGCGCGCCGATCGGTCCCGGCGCGACGCCGCCGCCGAAGGCGAGGATCGGGACGTGCTCGCGGGTGTGGTCGCTGCCGCGCCAGGTCGGGTCGTTGCCGTGGTCGGCGGTCAGCACGCAGAGGTCGTCGGGCCGCATCGCCGCCGCGATCTCAGGCAGCCGCGCGTCGAACGCCTCGAGACAGGCGGCGTAGCCGGCGACGTCGCGGCGGTGCCCGTATTCGCTGTCGAAGTCGACCAGGTTGACGAAGACGAAGCCGCCGTCGGCGGTCTCGCGCAGGGCGGCAAGCGTCAGCTCGACGTTGCCGGCATTGTCGCGGCCCTTGAGCTCGCGGCCGGTAAAGCGGTGGGCGAAGATGTCGCCGATCTTGCCGATCGTCGTCACCTCGCGCCCCGCCGCGACGGCGCGCTCGAGCGCGTTGCCGGGCAGCGGCGGAATCGAGAAATCCTTGCGGTTGGNNAACACGGAATCCGCGGAAGTGTAGCAGATCGGCTTGCCCGTCCTCATGTGCTCCTCGCCGAGTTCGGCGATGATCGCGGTGCCGGAAGCGTGGCGATCGCCGAGAATGCCGGGCAGCTTCGCTTCGGCGACGAAGGCGGCGATCAGCGAGGCGGGGAAAGTCGGAATCGTCTGCGCGAAATAGCCCCAGTCGAACGCGACCGGCGTGCCGACCATCTCCCAATGGCCGGACGGCGTGTCCTTGCCGTTCGAGGTCTCGATCCCGTAACCCCATTGGCCGCGCGGCGACGCAAGCGCGAAACCCGGCGTGGCGGCGCCGCTCGAGGCGCGCATCGCCAGGCCGAGGCCGAGCGCGTCGAGATGGGGCAGTTTCAGCGGGCCGGCGCGCAAGGCGGCGCGATCGCCCTTGCCCGCCGCGCAGGCCGCTGCGAGGTGGCCGAGCGTGTCGGCGCCGGCGTCGCCATAGGCCGCCGCGTCCGCCGCGCCGCCGCAGCCGACCGAGTCGAGGACGATGACGATCGCGCGGCCCACAACGCCTTCCCTACTGGCTGACGACGTCCGACGCTTCCGCCTCCATGGCGAAGGCGGCGGCGAACAGGGCCCGTGTGTACTCGCTCTTCGGCGCGGCGAACAGCTCGTGCGCCGGCCCGCTCTCGACCACCGCGCCGTGGCGCATGACGACGATCTCGCTCGCCAGCGCGCGCACGACCTTGAGATCGTGCGAGATGAACAGATAGGCGAGCGCGCGGCGCTTCTGCAGGTCGCGCAGCAGGTCGACGATCTGCGCCTGCACCGACATGTCGAGCGCCGAGGTCGGCTCGTCGAGGACGACGAATTTGGGATCGAGCGCCATCGCGCGGGCGATGGCGATGCGCTGGCGCTGGCCGCCGGAGAATTCGTGCGGGTAGCGGTCCATGCTCGCCGGATCGACGCCGGTGTCGGCGAGCGCCTTCGCCACCGCCTCGCGCCGTTCGGCCGCGTTGAGCCGCGTCTTCTGCGCGATCAACCCCTCCTCGACGATCTCGGCGACCGACAGACGCGGCGACAGCGAACCGTAGGGATCCTGGAAGACGATCTGCATGTCGCGCCTGAGCGGCCGCATCTGCTTGACGGTCAGGCCGCTGAGGCCGCGGCCGCAATAGGCGATCGTCCCTTGCGAGCGGATCAGGCGCAGGATCGCCAGGCCGAGCGTCGTCTTGCCCGATCCGGATTCGCCCACCACGCCGACCGTCTGGCCCTCGCGCACCGTCAGCGACACGCCGTCGACCGCCTTCACGTGGCCGATTGTGCGGCGCATGAAGCCGTGACGGATCGGGAACCAGACGCGCACGTCCTTGGCCTCGAGGATCGGCTTGGCCGTCGCGTCGCGCGCCGGCGCTTCGCCCTTCGGCTCGGCGGCGAGCAGCATCTTGGTGTACGGGTGCTGTGGATTGTCGAAGACCTCGGCGGTCTTGCCCGCTTCGACGATCCTGCCCTTCTGCATCACCGCGACGTCGCCGGCGATCTTGCGCACGATGCCGAGGTCGTGGGTGATGAACAGCAGCGCCATGCCCAGCTTGGCCTGCAGGTCCTTGAGCAGCGCCAGGATCTGCGCCTGGATGGTGACGTCGAGCGCGGTCGTCGGCTCGTCGGCGATGAACAGGTCGGGACGGTTGGCGAGCGCCATCGCGATCATCACGCGTTGGCGCTGGCCGCCGGAGAGCTGGTGCGGATAGGCGCCGAGGCGGGAAGCGGGATCGGCGAGGCCGACCTCGGTCAGCAAAGCGATCACCCGGTCGCGGGACGAGGCGGCGCGGCCGCCGTGCAACGCGATGATCTCGCCGACCTGTCGCTCGATCGTGTGCAGCGGATTGAGCGAGGTCATCGGCTCCTGAAACACCATCGTCACGCCAGCGCCGCGCATCTCGCGTAAGCTCGCGTCGGTCATTTTCAAGACGTCGCGGCCTTTGAACAACACCTCTCCCGACGGGTGGCTCGCCGCCGGATAGGGCAGCAGCTTGACGATCGACTGCGCGGTCACCGACTTGCCCGAACCCGATTCGCCGACCAGCGCCAGCGCCTGGCCGCGCTCGAGCGTGAACGACACGCGGTCGACGACGACATGCGTCTCGTCGCCCTGGCGGAAGGCGACCGACAGGTCGCGCACGGAAAGCAGCGGCGCGCTCATGTGAAGGTCTTTCGCGGATCGAAGGCGTCGCGCACCGCTTCGCCGACGAAGATCAGCAGCGACAGCATCAGCGCGATGACGGCGAAGGCCGACAGACCGAGCCACGGCGCCGACAGGTTCGACTTGCCCTCCAGCAGCAGTTCGCCGAGCGACGGCGACCCGGGCGGCATGCCGAGGCCGAGGAAGTCGAGCGAGGTCAGCGTGCTGATCGACGAATTGACGATGAAGGGCAGGAACGTCAGCGTCGCCACCATCGCGTTGGGCAGAACATGCTTGACGATGATCTTGGCGTTGGAGAGGCCGAGCGCGCGCGCGGCGTTGACGTATTCGAAGTTGCGCGCGCGCAGGAACTCGGCGCGCACGAGATAGACCAGGTTCACCCACGAAAACAGCAGCAGGATCGTCAGCAGGACGAGGAAGCCGGGGGTGAGGATCGCCGACAGGATGATGAGGATGTAGAGATGCGGCAGGGACGACCAGACTTCGATCAGCCGCTGCATCGTCAAGTCGAGCCAGCCGCCGAAATAGCCCTGCACCGCGCCTGCGGCGATGCCGATCGCCGAGGAAACGCCGGCGAGAATGAAGCCGAACAGCACCGAGATGCGGAAGCCATAGATCAGCCGCGCGACGACGTCGTGGCCGTCGGCGTCGGTTCCCAGCCATTCCGGCTCGAGGTCGCGGCACGAGCCGCCGCCGGGCGGGATCGCCTTCGCGTCGCCGCGCGCGTGGGCGACGATCGCCGCGCGGCACTGCTTTTCGCTCAGCAGCCAGGTCGGCGGCGAGGGAAACGGCGTCGGCGGGTCGAGCTTGGTGGTCGAATTGGCGAAGCGGATCGGCGGCCAGATCATCCAGCCGTGCGCTTCGATTTCGCCGGCGATCGTCGGATCGCGATAGTCGGTGCGCGCCTCGAAGCCGCCGAACTTCTCCTCCGGATAGTCGACCAACACCGGGAACAGCAACTCGCCCTTGTAGCAGGCGATCAGCGGCCGGTCGTTGGCGACGAATTCGGCGCCGAGCGACACGACGAACAGCGCGAGAAAGATCCAGAACGACCAAAGCCCACGCCGGTTGCGGCGGAAATTGTCGAGCCGCCGCCGGTTCATCGGGCTGAGGCGGAGCCAGCCGTGGGTATGCTGGGGAGGCGCGAGGGTCATGCGGCGATCCTTCCCCCCTTGCGGGGGAAGGTGTCGCCTCGCAGGGGCGACGGATGAGGGGTCGCGCCGCAACGCGCGTCTTCTTCTTGGAGCAACGGCGATTGACGACTGTCGCCAAGCTCCGGTCTGTCGGATGAGAGCGCCTGACGGCGCGACCCCTCATCCGGCCGACTTCGTCGGCCACCTTCCCCCGCAAGGGGGGAAGGGGCGCGCGCGGCCAGGACGGAGGCAGTGGCGTGGCGCCGCGCGCTCATCACACCTCGCGCGTCTCGAAGTCGATGCGCGGATCGACCCAGGTGTAGGTGAGGTCGGAGACGAGGTTCACGACCATGCCGAGCAGCGCATAGACGTAAAGCGTGCCGAGCACGACGGGATAGTCGCGCTGGATCAGCGAATCGTAGGAGAGATAACCGAGCCCGTCGAGCGAGAACACCTGCTCGATCAGCAGCGAGCCGGTGAAGAAGGCGCTGATGAAAGCGCCGGGAAAACCGGCGATGACGATCAGCATCGCGTTGCGGAATACGTGGCCATAAAGCACGCGGCGCTCGGACAGGCCCTTCATCCGCGCCGTCTGCACGTAGGCCTTCTTGATCTCGTCGAGGAAGGAGTTCTTGGTCAGCAGCGCCGTGGTGGCGAACGAGCCGAGCACCAGCGCCGCCACCGGAAGCGTGATGTGCCAGAGATAATCGAGGATCTTCTGCGGCCAGGAGAGGTCGGCGAAATTGTCCGAGGTCAGGCCGCGCAGGGGGAAGACCTGCCANNAACGAGCCGCCGCAGAACAGCACCACCAGCAGGATCGCGAACAGGAAACTCGGAATCGCATAGCCGAAGATCACCAGCGCCGAAGTCCAGGTGTCGAAACGCGAGCCGTCCTTGACGGCCTTGCGCACGCCCAGCGGAATCGAGATCGCGTAGGAGAGCAGCGTCATCCACAGTCCGAGCGACATCGAGACCGGAAGCTTCTCCTTGATCAGCTCGACGACCGGCGCGTCGCGGTAGTAGCTCTCGCCGAGATTGAAGGTCGCGTAGTTTCGCACCAGCAGCCAGAAGCGCTCCGGCGCCGGCTTGTCGAAGCCGTATTGCTTCTCCAGCTCCTTGATGAATTTTGGATCGAGCCCCTCCGCGCCGCGATAATGCGAGGAAATGTCGCCGCCGGCGCGCGCTATGGCGCCGGCGCCGATCTGGCCGCCGCCGCCGCCGAAGTTCGCCGTCGAACCCTGGTCCGTCCCCTGCAATTGCGCGATCGCGCGCTCAACCGGCCCGCCCGGCACGAACTGCACGATCGCGAACGAGACCAGCATGATGCCGAAGACGGTCGGGATCATCAGCAGCAGGCGGCGCGCGATGTAGGCGAGCATCAGAACGGCAGTCGGCAGTCGGCAGTCGGCAGTCGCGACCACGCCCAGCGAGAATGCGCCACCAGAAGCTCTCCAAGCCTCGACTGCCGACTGCCGACTGCCGATTGCCGCATCTTACAGCCCAATCTTCTTCGCCTTGTCTTCGTCCCACCACCAGGTGTCGGGAGCGCCGACGCCGAGCTTCGGCTGGATCGCCGGCCGCGAGAACGCGTCCCAATACGCGACCCAATATTGGTCGAGGTACCACATCGGAACCCAGTAATGTGCGGCGCGCAGCACCCGGTCGAGCACCCGGCAGGCGATGTCGAGCTCGTCGCGGGTCGAAGCGTGGACGATCTTCTCGATCAGCGCGTCGACCACCGGATCGGCGACGCCCGACAGGTTGCGCGAGCCCTCCATCGTGGCTGCCTTGGAGCTCAGGAACACGTGCAGTTCCGCGCCCGGCGTCGCGCTGCCGCCGAACGCCATCGTCACGACGTCGAAGTCGAAGTTCTCGGTGCGGCTCTTGTACTGCGCGGCGTCGACGATGCGCGACTGGGCGGCGATGCCGAGCTTGCGCAGGTTCTGCTCATAGGGCGCAGTGTGCGGCTGCAAGGCGTCGGAGGAATCGAGGAACTCGATCTCGAAAGGCTTGCCGCTCGGCAGTTTGAGCACCCCGCCGTCGCGCACGCAGCCGGCGGCGAGCAGCATCTCGTTGGCCTGCCTGAGCAGGGCGCGGTCGCTGCCCGAGCCGTCGCTGACCGGCGGAACGTAAGGATCGCCGAAGACGGAATCGGGAACCTTGCCGCGCAGCGGTTCGAGGATCGCCAGCTCTTCGGGGCCGGGCGGGCCGACCGCCTCCATCGCCGAATTCTGGAAATAGGAGACGACGCGCTTGTAGGACGAATACATCACGTTCTTGTTCGTCCACTGGAAATCGAAACAGAGACCCAGCGCCTCGCGGACGCGCGGGTCCTTGAACGGCTCGCGGCGGGTGTTGAAATACCAGCCCTGCGAGCCGGTCGGCGCGCCGTTGTGCAGCGACTCCTTCTTCACCTTGCCCTCGTTGAGGGCGGGAAAATCGTAGCCCGTCGCCCATACACGCGAAGTGAACTCCTGGTGGTAGTTGATCGCGCCGGCCTTGAACGCCTGGAACGCGACTTGCCGCTCGCGGTAATATTCGAACCGCAGCCGGCGGAAATTGTTCTGGCCGACGGCGATCGGCAGGTCCTTGGCCCAGTAGTCGTCGCGCAGTTCGAACTCGATGAAGCGCCCCTGCTCGAACGTCTTGACCCTGTAGGCGCCGGAGCCGAGCGGCGCCTCGAGCGTCGAAGCGTCGAAGTCGCGCCCCTTCCACCACGCGGCCGAGAAGATCGGCATGCCGGCGACGACGAGATGGGCGTCGCGCGTTCGCTGCTTGACGAAGCGCACCAGCACGACGTCGTCGGCCTCGGCGGCGACGTTGTCGACCTCGGTCAGCAGTTGCGAATAGGTCGGGTGCGCCTTCTCTTTGAGCACGTCGAGCGAAAACTTGACGTCGGCCGCCGTCACCTTCGAGCCGTCGGCGAAGCGCGCCTCGGGCCGAAGCCGGAAGCGGTAGCCGAGATTGTCCGGGCTGACGCTGACCGCGCGCGCGAGCAGGCCATAGACAGAATCCGGTTCGTCGCCGTTGCCGCTCATCAGCGAATCGAACGTGGCCGACATGCCCGCCGCGCCGTCGCCGCGCCTGGAGAAAATATTGAGCGTGTCGAACGTGTCGAAGTTCTGGTTGCCCGAGGTCGCGGTGATCTGCAGCGACAGCAGGCCGCCCTTCGGCGCATCCGGATTGACGTAGGCGAGATGCATGAAATCGGGCGGCAGCGCGAGATCGCCGAACGACGACAGGCCGTGGGTCTCGACCCAGTCGTCGGCGCGGGCGGGCGACCGTCCCAACGCGGCCAAGGCGGCGAGCGCCGCCGAGCCCTTGAGCGCGCCGCGTCTCGTGATTGTCAAACCCATCCGGCCCGCTTTCCCGATAGACTGTCGATCCGAACGATTCGACCGGATTAAAGCCGGCTTTGCGGCGCTTGGCCAGCGCCGGCCGGACGAGGGACGAAGCATGAATGACGCCTTTTTCAAGACCGTCGCGCGGGCGCCGGCGTTCGGCTTCCACGGCGCGCCGCTCGACCGCGTTTCGGAGCGGCGCGAGGACCCGGCCTATGTCGCTTCGCTGCGGGCGCGGCCCGACGCGAAGGCGATCCTGATCGCGCGCGACATGCCGATCCTGCCGCGCGGCGAGGCGCCTGTCGCCCCGTTTTTCCCGGTCGCCGAGATCGAGAAGCTCGGCGGCGCGCCACTCGAGGCGCTGCTGGGAATCGACGCCGACGGCGCGCCGGTCTTCGCGGCGTTGCTGCCCGAAGGCGCGGTCGTAGAAGTGGCCGATCACAGCGACGGTTTTCTCGACCGCCGCCAACTGGTCGTTCCCGGCCGCGACGACCTCAGCCCGACCGACCTGCGCTCGATCGCCGCGCAGGGGCTGGTCGGCGCGCAAGCGCTCGCCGCGCTCGGACAAGCCAAGGCGATTCTCGGCTGGCACGCGCGCCACCGCTTCTGCCCCAATTGCGGCCACGCCACGCGCGTCTCGGCGGCCGGCTGGCGGCGCGAATGCGACGTTTGCAAGGCGCAGCATTTTCCCCGCACCGATCCGGTCGTCATCATGCTCGTGCTCGACGGCGGGCGCTGCCTGCTCGGCCGCCAGTCGCGCTGGCCGAAGGGCATGTATTCGTGCCTCGCCGGCTTCGTCGAACCGGGCGAGACGATCGAGGAGGCGGTCCGGCGCGAGGTTGACGAAGAGGCGGGGATCGCCTGCGGCGAGGTCGCCTATCTCGCCTCGCAGCCGTGGCCCTTCCCCTCGTCGCTGATGATCGGCTGTTTCGCCCGCGCGCTGAGCCGCGAAATCGCCATCGACGGCGTCGAACTCGAGGACGCGCGCTGGTTTACGCGCGACGACGTCATGGCGATGTTCGACAGGCGCCATCCCGAAAGCCTGAGTGCGCCGGCGCCGATGGCGATCGCGCATTACATTCTGCGGACGTGGGCGGACGGCGCATTGTAGCCGCGCGCGACGAGCGCGGCGGCGCGGCCAGCGGCCGCGCCCGCAGTCTACGCGATCGCCGCCTTCTGCAGCGCGACGATCTCGACGATGGCCTCGCGCGCCAGCGCCAGCATTTTCATCAGCTCCGCCTCGCTGAACGGCGCACCTTCCGCCGAGCCTTGAACTTCGACCAGGCCGCCCGATCCGGTCATCACGAAATTGGCGTCGGTCTCGGCGGTCGAATCCTCGGCGTAGTCGAGATCGAGCGTCACTTCGCCCTTGATCACGCCGCAGGAGACGGCGGCGACATGGTCTTTCATCGGATTGTCGCGCAGGATCGAGCGCTGGGTCATCCATTTGAGGCAATCGGCCAGCGCCACCCAGGCGCCGGTGATCGACGCGGTGCGGGTGCCCCCGTCCGCCTGCAGCACGTCGCAGTCGATGGTGATCTGCCGTTCGCCGAGCTTGGGCAGGTCGACCACCGCGCGCAGCGAGCGGCCGATCAGCCGCTGGATCTCGTGGGTGCGGCCGGAGACTTTGCCCATCGACGATTCGCGCTTGGTGCGGGTCGAGGTCGCGCGCGGCAGCATGGCGTATTCGGCGGTGACCCAGCCGCGCCCCTGGCCGCGCAGCCACGGCGGCGGCTTGTCCTCGAGCGAGGCCGCGCACAGCACGTGCGTGTCGCCGAAGCGCACCAGACACGAACCCTCGGCGTAGCGCGCGACGCCGCGCTCGAACGTCACTTTGCGAAGCTGATCGGCGGCGCGCTGGGAAGGTCGCATCGACAAAATCCTGATCCGGAGCGGCTGCTGTAGCCCCCGGATGACGGCGAGGCAATCGGCGCTGCCGGATCAACGAGCGCGGCGCGTATTATACACATGGATAGCTTGTCCAAAGCGGCGATGCGGCGCGAAAAATCGGTCCGTGTTTGCGCCATGCCAAATTGCGCGCATAGTTTCCTGCGTACAGTGGAGATTCAGCGGCAGGCGCGCCGCCCGAGCGAGGTCGCGCTGCTGTGGGAGGACGGCCGCGATGCCCGAAATCAGCGCCGAGAAAATCAGCTACGTCATTACGAAGGCGCGCGAACTGGCGAACGGAGACGGAAAGCCTGAAGCGGGCCGAGCCGGCCCGTCCGGCCGCGGGGCCGTCAAGGTCGGCGGCGCCCCTTGCGCCAAGGCGCAGGCCGAGCTCGCGATCTTCATTGAGGCGATGGCCGAAGACGAACAATGTGAACTCGTCGCTCTCGCCTGGATCGGCCGCGGGGTGTTCACCCGCGAAGAATGGGCGAGCGCCGTCGTCGAGGCGCACGCGCATCGCCCGTCGGCCGCCGAATACCTGCTCCGCAATCCGAAGATGCTCGCTCCGCATCTCGAGCACGGCCTTGCTGAATTCGACGAGTCAGGGGAAGGCTTCGGAGGCGATCGGCAATAAGGCGCGCCAAGACCGCAGCGCGCGACGCGTGCGGCGGAATCCCGTCGGCTGGGCGTCATTTCGGGTCCCGGCCGGCCCGATTCCGCTGGCGTCGCCGCAAAAATCCTGTATAAGCCGCCAACTCGGCGCCAAGGCGCTGGGCCCAAACGACCGACCTGGACGACATCCCGGCTCGGCCGAAATGCGATCCGCGGCGGGCTTTCTCCGCCGCCAGCCAAAAGGACAGATCGATGTCGATCACTGCCGAGCGCAAGGCTGCGCTCATCAAAGACTATGCGTTGAAGGCCGGAGACACCGGTTCGCCGGAAGTTCAGGTCGCGATCCTCACCGAGCGCATCGCCAACCTGACCAACCATTTCAAGGCCCACGTAAAGGACAACCATTCGCGCCGCGGTCTTCTCAAGATGGTGTCGCAGCGGCGCACGCTGCTCGACTACGTCAAGAGGAACGACGAAGCGCGCTACAAGTCACTGATCGAACGTCTCGGCATTCGTCGCTGACGGCCCACAGAGAACCGGGCGGCGGCATGGGGTCGCCGTCCGTTTGACCAGGATTGCGACAGCCGCGCGTCGCGTTGGCTGCGAATCGGCCCTTCCCCGCGAAGGTCCGACGGCCCGTCGAGCGATGGGCGTTCTCTCCCGAACGCTCTGCGGCAGGATCGCCAGGGGCTGGCGAAAAATGGACCAGCCCCTCGCCGTCTTGCCGACGACGGACACGTTCGCAGCCCCCGTAGAGGGCGAGCGGCCTCGCATCCTTTCCATCGATGCAAAGGATGAAATGATGTTCGAAATCCAACGCGAGGAACTGACGCACGGCGGGCGCAAGCTCGTACTCGAAACCGGCCGCGTCGCCCGCCAGGCCGACGGCGCCGTGTGGGCGAGCTGGGGCGACACGACCGTGCTCGCCACCGTCGTCGCCGCCAAGGCGCCCAAACCCGGCCAGGACTTCTTCCCGCTGACCGTCCACTACCAGGAGAAGACCTACGCCGCCGGCCGCATTCCCGGCGGCTATCTCAAGCGCGAAGGCCGCATGTCGGACCGCGAAACGCTGACCTCGCGCCTGATCGACCGGCCGATTCGGCCGCTGTTTCCCGACGGGTTCCGCTGCGACACGCAGGTGATCGTCACCGTGCTCAGCCACGACATGGAGACCGACCCCGACGTGCTCGGGCTGATCGCCGCATCGGCGGCGCTGACGCTGTCGGGCGTGCCGTTCATGGGTCCGGTCGGCGCGGCGCGGGTCGGCGTCTTCGCCGGCGAAGCGAAGGCCAACCCGACGATCGAGGAGATGAAGGAGTCCACGCTCGATCTCATCGTCGCCGGCACCGCCGACGCGGTGCTGATGGTCGAGTCGGAGGCCAAGGAACTCTCCGAAGAAATCATGCTGAAGGCGGTGATGGCCGGCCACGCCTCCTTCCAGCCAGTGATCGCGGCGATCATCCGCCTCGCCGAAAAGGCGGCCAAGGAGCCGCGCGACCTCGCCCTCGCCGACAAGTCGGCGGTCGAGAAGGCGGTGCTGGGCGTGGCGGAAGCCGACCTGCGCGCCGCCTATTCGATCACCCAGAAGCAGGAGCGCTACGCCGCCGTCGACGCGGTCAAGGCCAAGGTGAAGGCGGCGCTGCTGCCGGAGGGCGGCACGCCCGAGTTCACCCCCGAGGCGGTCGCCGAGGCGTTACACGACGCCCAGGCGAAAGTCGTGCGCTGGAACATCCTCGACCACAAGCGCCGCATCGACGGCCGCGACCTGACGACGGTGAGGCCGATCCTCGCCGAGGTCGGCGTGCTGCCGCGCACCCACGGCTCGGCGCTGTTCACCCGCGGCGAAACCCAGGCTCTGGTGGTCGCGACGCTCGGCACCGGCGAGGACGAGCAATACGTCGATTCGCTCGAGGGCACCTACAAGGAGC
>PLRT01000176.1 GCA_003164915.1 Hyphomicrobiales bacterium
CGCCGACGTAGCCGGCCTCGGTCAGCGTCGTCGCGTCGGCCATGGTGAAGGGCACGTCGAGAATGCGCGCGAGCGTTTGGGCGAGCAGCGTCTTGCCCGATCCGGTCGGCCCGATCAGCAGGATGTTCGACTTGGCGAGCTCGACGTCGCTATGCTTGGTGGCGTGGTTGAGCCGCTTGTAGTGGTTGTGCACCGCGACGGAGAGAACGCGCTTCGCCTGCGGCTGGCCGATGACGTAGTCGTCGAGCACCTTGCAGATCTCGCGCGGGGTCGGGATGCCGTCCTTGCTCTTGACCAGGGCGGTCTTCGACTCCTCGCGGATGATGTCCATGCACAGTTCGACGCATTCGTCGCAGATGAACACGGTCGGGCCGGCGATGAGCTTGCGCACCTCGTGCTGGCTCTTGCCGCAGAACGAGCAGTAGAGCGTGCTCTTGGCGTCGCCTTCGGCCTTGGCCATTGTCTGTCTCCATTCCGGCCGCCACGGTCGGCGCCATGTCACCGGACGCCCAACGGGTCAGCCTAGATAAAGCATCCTAACAAACCGTAGCGCCAAGGCTTCCGTCGCCCCTAACGCCCGACGCGTGAAAACGCGCCCCACAGGACGCTCCCGGCCCGGCCGGACACCCATCACGCCCGACAAGCAACCACGCAACGGCGCGCGAAATCAAGCCCGGACAGTCCACAAAGCCCGTATGCGGCCTGTTCAATGCCCGGCGGTCGCCCGAGTTCAGCTCGGCTTGGCCTCTTCCGTCTCGGTCGCCCGCTTCGCCATCACCTCGTCGACCAGGCCGAAGGCCTTGGCTTCTTCCGCCGACATGAAGTGGTCGCGATCCAGGGTGCGCTCGATGATATCGTAAGGCTGCCCGGTGTGCTCGCCGTAGATCTCGTTGAGCCGGCGCTTGACCTTGAGGATGTCCTCGGCGTGGCGCTGGATGTCCGACGCCTGCCCCTGGAAGCCCCCCGAAGGCTGGTGGACCATCACGCGCGCGTTGGGCAGCGCATAGCGCATGCCTTTTTCGCCCGCGCACAACAACAGCGAGCCCATCGAGGCCGCCTGGCCGACGCACATCGTCGTCACCTTGGGGCGGATGAACTGCATCGTGTCGTAGATCGACAGCCCCGCCGTCACCACCCCGCCGGGCGAGTTGATGTACATGGCGATTTCCTTCTTCGGGTTGTCAGCCTCGAGGAAGAGAAGCTGGGCCACCACCAGCGACGCCGAGCCGTCGTCGATCGGCCCGATGACGAAGATGATGCGCTCCCGCAGCAAGCGCGAGAAGATGTCGAAAGACCGCTCGCCGCGCGCCGACTGCTCGATGACGATCGGCACGAGGTTGTTGTTGTAATAGGTGTCGACAATGTCGCGCATGGGCCTCGCTTCCGAAGAATCAAACGGCTTCGCCGACCCGTAACATAGGTCGCGGGGCGGCGTTGTGAAGGGGCGGGCCGGGCCGGCCGGGCGGCCGGCCCCTGGATCGGCCGAATCAGACCGCGGGCGCGGCGGGGGTCGGCTCTTCGTCTTCGGCGAGCAGCTCCTTGGCCGTCACCTTGCGATCTTCGACCTTGGCGACCGACAGGACGTGGTCGACGACCTTTTCCTCGTAGATCGGCGCGCGCAGCTCGGCGAGCGCGCTCTGATTGTTGCGGTAGAAGTCCCAGACCTGCTTTTCCTGTCCGGGAAAGGCGCGCGCGCGGGCGACCAGCGCCTGGGTCATTTCCTCGTCGCTGATCGAGACGCCGACCTTGGCGCCGATCTCGGCCAGCAGCAGTCCGAGGCGGACGCGCCGTTCGGCGATCCCGCGATATTCGGCGCGCGCCGCCTCTTCGGTGGTGTTCTCGTCGGCGAAGCTGCGGCCCGAGGCCTGCTGCTCGCGCTCGACCTGCGCCCAGATCGAGGCGAACTCCTGCTCGACCAGCCCTTCCGGGACCTCGAACGTGTAGCGCGCGGCGAGCGCGTCGAGCAGCTTGCGCTTGATCTTTTCGCGGCCGGCGCGCGCGTACTCGGCGGCGATGCGCTCGCGAATGCGCTCCTTGAGCTGGGCGAGGTCGTCGGCGCCGTAGCCCTTGGCGAATTCATCGTCGATCGCCAGCGCTTCGGGCGCGGCGACCGCCTTGATCGTCACGTCGAACCTGGCCTTGCGGCCGGCGAGCTTGCGCACGGCGTAGGCCTCGGGGAAGGTCGCCTCGACGTCGCGCTTCTCGCCGGTGACGGCGCCGAGCAGCTGCTCCTCGAAGCCGGGGATGAAGGCGTTGCTGCCGATCACGACTTCGATGTTCTCGCTCGTTCCGCCCTCGAACGCCTCGCCGTCGATTGTTCCGGCGAAGTCGACGGTCACGCGATCGAACTTCTCNNGCGAACACCCGCTCGATCGCGATGTCGTTGAACTCGCCGACCTCGAACTTCGGCAGCACTTCGAGCGCGACCTTGAAGGCGAGATCGCCGCGCGCTTCGAGCGCCGCCTCGAGCGCGTCCTTGTCGTTGGGCAGCTCGACGCGCGGCTCGCGCGCGAGCTTCAGGCCGTGATCGTCGACGATCTGCTTGTTGGCCTCGGCGATCGTCTCCTGGACGAGATCGGCCATCACCGAGCGGCCGTAGACGCGCTTGAGATGCGCGACAGGGACCTTGCCGGGCCGGAAGCCGTTGATCCGGACCTTGGTCTTCATGTCGTTGAGCTGCGCGTCGAGACGCGAGGCGAGATCGCTCGCCGGCACGACGATTGCGTATTCGCGCTTCAGCCCCTGGCTCAGCGTCTCGGTGACCTGCATTTGCAACCCGCCCTCATAATAACCTGCGGCCATTCGCCCGGGCGCGCCCCCTTTGCGCGCCGGCCGAATGGCGAATAGCCTCGAAGCGGATGACCGCGAAGCGGCCGAACGGGACTGGTGCGGGCGGAGGGGCTCGAACCCCCACGACTTATCAGGTCACCGGAACCTAAATCCGGCGCGTCTACCAGTTCCGCCACGCCCGCATCCCGCGCGCTCCGCAGGAGAGGCTGGTCTGCTTCGGGCGCGCTCTATAGCAGCTTGGCAGGCCTGCGCCAGCGAAAAATGCGTGTCCGGAGAGGCGATAGCCGGCTCAGTCGCGAACGACGACGGCGAGCGCGACGGTGAACAGGCCGCCGGCCATAGCCAGGGCGGTTGCGCGGCCGGGTCCGTGGAATAACAATTGCGGCGCGGCGGCCAGCACGCCGAGCGCGGCCAGTCCGGCCGCGACCCAGAAGCGTTCGCGCAATCGGCCCATGACGAAGCTCCGTCGATCTGTCCCGTCTCGGCGCCGCAGCGCCGAAAGGCCGCAGCCGCCGCAAGCGCGGCGCCAGGTCGCGCGTGCCAATTCGAAGCAGGGCGCGGCGTGATCGCGCGCAGTCCGCCGCGGTTCGGCCGGCGCGCCGTTCTGCTCGGCGGGGTGGCGGCGAGCCTGTGGACGTGGCGCGGCGCGGCCGGCGCGGCCACAACCCCATTGCAGCTGACCGCCGCTCCCGCCGCGTTGGCGCTCGCGCCGCCGCCCGCCGCGCCGACCCCCCTGCTCGCCTACGACGGCGTGGTTCCCGGGCCGCTGATCCGGTTGCGGCTCGGCGACGACCTGGCGCTCCATTTCGCCAACCGCCTCGATGCGCCCACGACGCTGAGCTTCCCCGGCCTCAGGCTCGCCAATGCGGTCGCCGGGATCGGCGGCCTCGTCGCGCCGCCGATCGCGCCCGGCGCGCAGACCGAGATCCGCTTCGCCCCGCCCGACGCCGGCTTCAACCTCTACCTGCCCGATGTCGGCGCGGCGACCGCCCGCCAACTCGGCGCCGGACTGTTCGGTCCGATCGTCGTCGAGGAGCCGGCGCCGCCTGCCGTCGACCTCGAGGCGGTCGTCGTCCTCGCCGACTGGCGGCTCGACGCGGCGGGGCGGCTCAGCGGCGACGCCGGGCCGGCGACGCTGGTCTCGGCAGGCGCGTCCACTGCGCCGCGGCGCTTCTCCGCCGCGCCCGGCGCGCGGGTGCGGCTCAGGCTCGCCAACGCTTCGGCGGCGCGCGCGATGACGATCGTCGTTTCCGGCGTCGCGCCGCTGATCGTCGCCGTCGACGGCCAACCGAGCGCGGCGTTTGCGCCGCTCGATAATCGCCTTCCGATCGGGCCCGGCGCGCGTTTCGAGCTCGTCTTCGACATGGCGGACGCTGAGGTCGCCTTCGCGTTGCGCGGCGAAGCCGAGGGTGAAAGCGATCGACCGCTGATCGTCTTCGCCGGCGACGGCCCCCCTAAGCTTGCGCGCCCTGCATTTGCCGGCCTTGCCGCCAATCCGCTGCTGCCGAGGGAGATCAACCTCGCCCGCGCGCGCCGCTTCGCGCTAACTCTGTCGGGCGGCGGCGGCGCGCCGCTGGCGATCGACGGCGAGACCCTGAGCGACTGGAGCGCCAGACCGCAATTCGCCGTTCCGCTCGGCGCGCCGGTCACGCTGGCGCTCGTCAATGCGACCGCCGTCGCGCAAACGATGCGGCTCGGCGGCCATGTCGCGCGGCGGCTGCACGCGCTCGACGACGGCTGGGAGCCCTACTGGCGCGACGTCATCGCCGTCGCGCCGGGCAGGACGACCCGCCTCGCCTTCGTCGCCGACAATCCCGGCAAATGGCCGATCGCCTCCGCGACGCCGGCCGCACGCGCCGCCGGCCTGTGCGGCTGGTTCGAGGTCGGGTGAGCAGCGACCCTCAGGTCGCGCCGAAGCCCTCGAGCGCGATCTTGCCCTTGGCGCGGCCGCTTTCGCTGAGCGCGTGGGCGCGCCGCAAATTGGCGGCGTTGATCGCGCCGAAGCGCTCGGCCAGCGTGGTGCGGATCGCGCCGGCGTCGACGAGGCGCGACACCGCGTTGAGCAGCGCGCCCTGCTCGGCGACGTCGGCGGCGTCGAACGTCGAGCGGGTGAACATCAGTTCCCAATGGATCGACACGCTTTTCGCCTTGAACGGATTGGCGTCGAGCGCCGGCGGATCGTCGATCAGCCCGAAGCGGCCCTGCGGCGCGATCAGCTTGACGATTTCGGCGAGATGCTTGTCGGTGTTGGTGGTCGAGAAGACGAACGCCGGCGCGCCGAGCCCGAGCGCGGCCACCTCCGCCGCGAGCGGCTTGGCATGGTCGACGACATGGTGGGCGCCGAGATCGAGCGCCCATTGGCGCGTCTCGGGCCGCGAGGCGGTGGCGATCACCGTCGCATCGGTCAGCTTGCGCGCGAGCTGGATGGCCATCGAGCCGACGCCGCCCGCCCCGCCGACGACGAGCAGCAGGTTCGGCGCGCCGGGGACCGGCTTGCGGATGTCGAGACGGTCGAACAGCATCTCCCAGGCGGTGATCGAGGTCAGCGGCAGCGCCGCCGCCTCGATCCAGTCGAGCGTCGCCGGCTTGCGGCCGACGATGCGCTCGTCGACGAGATGGAACTCGGAATTGGCGCCAGGCCGGACGATCGCGCCGGCGTAGAAGACCGCGTCGCCCGGCTTGAACGCCTTGGCCTCGGGGCCGACGGCGGCGACCGACCCGGCGACGTCCCAGCCGAGCACCTTCCACCCGCCCGGCTCGGGCTCGGCCCGCCGACGCACTTTCGTATCGACCGGGTTGACCGAAATTGCGCGAACCTCGACCAGCAGATCGCGGCCCTTGGGGTCGGGCTTGGGCAGGTCGATGTCGACGAGCGAATGGGGATCGTCGATGGGAAGCGACTTCTGGTAGCCGACGGCGCGCACGGGCGTCCTCCTGTTGGCGTTCGGGCGAAACGTGGCGACCCGCGCGCCGCTGCACAAGCACGCGCGATTGTCGCATGCCGAAGGTGGAAAACGGCCCGGCGCGCGCTGCGTTCGGGGCCGACGCCGGCACGACCGGGCTTGGCGTTCAGCCCGGCCGTGACGACGCTTACGCGGACAGCGCGCTCAGGACGCCGGGCAGCGCCTCCGGCAGGTCCTCGGCGATCAAGCCCGGACCGAGCGCGCGCGCCGCCGCGCCGTGCAGCCACGCGGCCGCCGCCGCCGCCTCGAAAGCGGGCATGCGCTGCGCCAACAGGCCGCAGGCGACGCCGGCGAGCACGTCGCCGGAACCCGCGGTGGCGAGGGTCGGCGGCAGGTCGAAGCCGATCGCCGCGCGGCCGTCCGGAGCGGCGACCACGGTGTCGGCGCCCTTGAGCAGGACGATCGCGCCGAGCATCGCAGCGGCGGCGCGGGCTCGCGCAAGTTTTGACGGCTGATCAAGCACTTCTTGGCGACCGCGGAAGAGGCGCGCGAACTCGCCGGCGTGCGGCGTGATCACCGTCGCCCGACCCTCGCGCGCAATCAACGCGGCGAGCCCGGCGGCGTCGCCGGCGAAGCTGGTCAACGCATCGGCGTCGAGGACGATCGCGCGCGGCTCGGCGCTCGGCTCGGTCAGCGCGGCCGCCACGAGGCCGCGCGTCGCTTCGCCCACTCCCGCCCCGGGCCCGATCAGCAGCGCGTTGCGGCGCGGGTCGGCGATCAGCGCGGCGAAACCGGCGAGGCCGTCAAATGGCGCGACCATCACCGCCGTCTCGTGCGCGGAATTGACGGCGACGGCGTCGGGCGGGCTGGCGATGGCGACCAGCCCCGAGCCCACCCGCAGCGCCGCGCGCGCCGCCAGCCGCGCCGCGCCGGTGCGGTGGGCGGGGCCGGAGACGACGAGCGCCGCTCCGCGCGTATATTTGTGGGCGAAGGCGTCGCGCCGCGGCGCCGCGTCGCGCCAAATCGCCGGCGCGTTGACGAAGGCCTTGGGCGCGATCGCAGCGAGCGCCCTTTCGCTGAGGCCGATGTCGGCGAGGACGAGACGGCCGCACAAAGCGAGTCCCGGCAACAGCAGGTGCCCCGGCTTGAGGCGGAAGAAAGTGACGCTGGCGCTCGCCTGGACCGCGCCGCCGCGCGCCCTTCCGGTCGCGCCGTCGACGCCGGAGGGCGTGTCGACGCTGAGAACGGCCCGCCCCGAGCGCGCGACGGCGTTGATCGCATCTACGCAAGCCAGCGCCGCGCCGTCGACGTCGCGCGACAGGCCGGCGCCGTACAGCGCGTCGACGACGAGGTCGGCGTCTTTGAACGCGAATCCTTCGCCGGCGTGGACCGGCCCGCGCCAACGCTCCGCCGCCAAAGCAGGATCGCCGCGCATCCGCGCGCGGTCGCCCAGCAGCGCCAGCTCGACCCGATAGCCCCAGGATTCAAGCAGCCGCGCGGCGACAAAGCCGTCGCCGCCGTTGTTTCCCGGCCCGCATAGCACGGTAACCGGCCGCATGAGCCATCGCACACCGACCGCCACCGCCACCGCGCCGCCGGCCGCTTCCATCAGGCCAAACCCGTCGATACCGCTGGCCTCGGTTGCCCGGTCGGCTTCCCCCATCTGGAGCGGCGTCAAGAGGGCAAGCTCGCCCTCTTGAGCTATCTTTTCCTTTGTCACCTCGCACACCTATCCAGCGGCTACCGCTTCAACCTTCTTCGAGGTCGGTACTTTCGATTGTTTGTCGTCCGATTTACCTCCGACAAAGTCGAGGACCACGCGACCGGCGACTTTTCCGTGCTTCAGTCTGTCAAAGATTTCATTGATCGCCGACAGAGGCTGCAGCTCGATATCCGCCTTGATTTTTCCTTCGGCGGCGAAAGCCAGGGTCTCGGCCATATCTTCGCGGTTGCCCACGAAGGAGCCACGGATGGTGATGCAGTTGGCGACTACATCAAATAACGGAACCGGGAAATCGCCCGGGGGTAGTCCGACCAGCACGCAGGTGCCGCGCTTGCGCGTCATGCCGACGCCCTGCTTGAACGCGCCGAGTGAGGGTGCCGTGATCAGAACGCCATGGGCGCCGCCGTCGGTGCCCTTCTTGACTGCCGCATCCGGATCGCCATGCTTGGCATTGACGACAAAATCGGCGCCCATCTTGGTGGCGAGCGCGAGCTTGCCGTCATCGATATCGACAGCGCAGACCCGAAGGCCCATGACCT
>PLRT01000124.1 GCA_003164915.1 Hyphomicrobiales bacterium
GCCGATCATCTGCAAGAACGTGCCGAGGCTGGTGCCCGGCTGGACGCAGCCGATCGTCGTCGGCCGCCACGCCTACGGCGACCAGTACAAGGCGACCGACTTCAAGATCCCCGGCAAGGGCCGGCTGACCATCCGTTTCGAGGGCGACGACGGCAAGGTGATCGAGAAGGAGGTGTTCAAGTTCCCCGGCGCCGGCGTCGCGATGGCGATGTACAACCTCGACGAATCGATCCGCGAGTTCGCCCGCGCCTCGCTCAATTACGGCCTGATCCGCAACTATCCGGTCTACCTGTCGACCAAGAACACCATCCTCAAGGCCTATGACGGCCGGTTCAAGGACATCTTCGAAGAGATCTTCGAGGCGGAGTTCAAGGCCAAGTTCGCCGCGGCGGGGATCACCTACGAGCACCGGCTGATCGACGACATGGTCGCCTCGGCGCTCAAATGGTCGGGCGGCTACGTGTGGGCGTGCAAGAACTACGACGGCGACGTGCAGTCGGACACGGTCGCCCAGGGCTACGGCTCGCTCGGCCTGATGACCAGCGTGCTGTTGTCGCCCGACGGCCGGACAGTCGAGGCCGAAGCCGCGCATGGCACGGTCACCCGCCATTACCGCGAGCACGAGAAGGGCCGCGCGACCTCGACCAACTCGATCGCCTCGATCTTCGCCTGGACGCGCGGTCTCGCCCATCGCGCCAAGCTCGACGACAACGCCGAGCTGGCCAAATTCGCCGCAACCCTGGAGAAGGTCTGCGTCGCCACGGTCGAAGCCGGCTTCATGACCAAGGACCTCGCGCTGCTGGTCGGCCCCGAGCAGAAATGGGCGTCGACCGAAGGCTTCCTCGACAAGATCGACGAGAATCTGAAGGCCGCGATGGCGAAGTGATCCCCCTTCTCCCGCGTGCGGGAGAGGGCTGAGGTGAGGGCAAGTCGAAGCGCCCTCATCCAACCGGGCTTCGCGCGTCCACCTTCTCCCGCTCGCGGGAGAAGGGGCGCGCGCCGGCGAAACGAAGCGAAATCCCGGCGAAACGAAACGAAACCGGCGGCTTCGTTTCGGCTGCGTTTTGGCGCTGATCGGCGGCGAAAACGAAGCCGGCGATTTCGCGGTTTCGTGAGATTTCAATCGCTTCGCCACGCTTTCGTTTCGTATCCTGATGATTTGCGCCGCCCGGGGATGGACGCTCGCCTGTCGCCCGGCGCGGCGAGCGCGGCGGTCGCCTTGCGACGCCGACGCATCCGTCGACATGCCGAAAACAGGATTCTAACGAGCATTCCGATTTTCGGAAAGAAATTGTTTGCGCCGCCGAGACGGGGCCGCTTAGTCTGGATCGCTTCGCTTCGCTCGCGATGACAGTCGGAACAGCGTCAACCTAAAGACAACTCGATCTAATAGAACCAGGGAACCAGTCGCCAGGTTCGCTTGCGGTAGGCCTCGTATTCGGCGGCGAAGTATTCGGCGGCGAAAGTCTCTGCGAGCAGCCGTTCTTCGGCGTTCATACGCGCGTGTAGCGGGATGGCGAACAGCGCCGCGACGACGATCCCGACCAGCGAGCGGAACGCCAGCGCCCAACCGAACGACAGGATAAAGAGCCCGAGGTAGCTCGGGTTGCGGATGACCGCGGAGAGGGCCGTCGGTCTTCAACGTGTGGCCGGGCTGGATGGCGGCGAGGCCGCTGAACCGGTCGCCGAGCGCGTAGGTCGGCGCGAGCCGCAGCGCGCCCGTCAGAGCCGGACGCGACCAGCGGCGACAACCCTATGGGGCCACGTGTAGAGTCCTTGCCGGCCCTGGCGCGGCGGAGAGAGCCGGGACGCATCCGTAGCCGGACGGCGTCATTGCTGTTGGCGTCGCCCGCCGAGCCAACGTTTTTCGCGCCAAACCCTTCACTCGTTCGCCTGTCCCTTGGCTGCGCCGTCGGAGATGTTCTTGCTGTCGGTCAGCGACCCCGCCTGACAGCCAAGCTGGCCCTTCCTGTTGGTCACAACATGCCCGCCGTGCGCAGCGCACTGCGTTCTCAGAGCCTCTTGCCCCTTCGGCTTCAGGTCCCTGAAGTAGACGTTGCCGGTGTTTGATTTGCTGGCGTTGTAATTGATGGCCTGCGCGGACGCGCAAATCATGGTCAATGCAACGGTCGCCAAAACCACGGCGGACGATCTGGCCAACGTCAAAATCCGACCCCGATGGTCTCGCATGACTCGACCTCCCTGTGCGCCCGGCGAATGCCGATTGACGTCGATGCTGGTCGCATCCGACTGAACCGGCGATGAACCGCCTGCCCGTCGCCATCCCGTCAGCCGGGATCCGCCGTCCGGATCGGCGGCTCCACCGGCGGGGAACTGCAGAATTACGGCGATGCGCACAAATCCCCAATCTGTTCTTTCGCGGGAGACGGGAAGCCACGGCGCCGGCGCCGGCCGACGCGGCTGGCGGCCGCGTTGTCATGCGCCCCCTTACAACCCCCCATTCCCCGCCCTAGATTGGGCCAAACTTTCCCCCTCCCGCGGGCGTTGCTTTGTCGATTTTCAGCGAATTGGCTTTCGAGGCGGGCGTCGTCGCGCGGTCTTTGGCGGATTACCTCTCCGGCGGCGCGCTGCGGCTGGGGGTCACCGGCCTGTCGCGGGCGGGCAAGACGGTGTTCATCACCGCGCTGGTCGACAACCTCGTCAACGGTGGCCGGCTGCCGGTGCTGCGCGCCGCCGCCGAGGGGCGGATCGCCCGCGTTCATCTCGAGCCGCAGCCCGACGACGCGGTGGCGCGCTTCCCCTACGAGGAGCACCAGGCGGCGATGGCGGGCCCCGCGCGGCGCTGGCCGGCCTCGACCCGGCGCGTCTCGCAACTGCGCGTGACGATCGAATTCGAGCGCGCTTCCGCCTGGGGCGGCGCCAGGGCGCAGAGCCTTCATCTCGACATCGTCGACTATCCCGGCGAATGGCTGCTCGATCTCGCGCTGATCGACAAGAGCTACGCCGACTGGTCGCGCGAGACGATCGAGGCCGCGCGGGCGCGGGCGCGCGCGCCGCTCGCCGCCGACTGGAACGGCTGGCTCGCCGGCCTCGACCCGAACGCGCCGGCCGAGGAGGCGACGGCGCTCACGGCCGCCGAGCTGTTCACCGCCTATCTCCGCCAGGCGCGCGACGCGACCTACGCGCTCTCCACCCTGCCGCCCGGACGTTTCCTCATGCCGGGCGATCTCGAGGGCTCCCCGGCGCTGACCTTCGCGCCGCTGCCGCTCGACGACGGCGCCGAGATCGCGCCCGGTTCGCTGGCGGCGATGATGGCGCGGCGCTACGAAGCCTATAAGACCCATGTCGCGAGACCGTTCTTCCGCGATCACTTCGCCCGGCTCGACCGGCAGATCGTGCTGGTCGACCTGCTGGCGGCGCTGAACTCCGGCCCCGGCGCGCTCGCCGACCTCGAGACGGCGCTCGACGGCGTCATGCAGGCGTTCCGCGCCGGGCGCGCCTCGCGGCTGGGGGCGATCTTTCGGCCGCGCATCGACCGCATCCTGTTTGCTGCGACCAAGGCCGACCACCTCCACCATGCCGACCACGACCGGCTCGAGGCGGCGCTGAAGCTGATGACCAGCCGCGCCATCGCGCGGGCCGAAGGGGTCGGCGCCGAAATCGACGTCGTCGCGCTCGCCGCGGTGCGCGCGACGCGCGAAGCCGAGATTCGTCACGGCGGCGAGATTCTCCCGGCGATCGTCGGAACGCCGGAAGCGGGCGAGCGCATCGACGGCCAGGCGTTCGACGGAATCGCCGAGGCGGCTGTGTTTCCCGGCCGGCTGCCCGACGATCCGGCGGCTGCGCTGGCCGGCGAGGCGCTGGCGCTGCCGGAAGCCGACAACGCCTGGCGCTTCCTGCGCTTCCGCCCGCCGCTGACGAAGCGCGGCGCGCCGCCGCCCCACATCCGCCTCGACCGCGCGCTGCAATTCCTGATCGGCGACCGACTGACATGAGCGACAAGAGCCCCCGCCCCCGCGCCTTCCGTCTCGACGACCAGCGCGTCGCGATCGACGACGGCCCCGCCCCGTTCTCGCCGATGGCGACGATCCTGACCGAGCCCGATTCCGTCGCACCCGGCGACGACGCGGCGCTCGACGCGACAGAGCGGGAGATCGAGGCGGCGCAGGGCGCGGGCGTCGCCAAGCGGCGGCGCTGGTCGCTGGCGACGGTCGCCTGGGTCGGGCTGGGCGGGCTCGCTTCGCTGGCGCTCGGCCTGTGGATCGACAGTCTGATCGAAGCCCTGTTCGCTCGCGCCGAATCGCTCGGCGCGATCGCGGTCGCCTTCGCCGTCCTGTTGGTGGTCGGCGCGCTCGGGCTGCTGATCCGCGAAATCGTCGCGGTCGCGCGCCAGCGGCGCATCGCCGAACTTCACGCCGCGCTCGCCCGCGCGCGCGCCGCCGACGACCGCGACGCGGCGCGCGCGCTGGTCGGCCGGCTGGCGGCGCTCTACGCGGGTCGGCCGGAGACGGCGCGCGCGCGCGGCGAGGTCGAACAGGCGCGCCGCGCGGTCGTCGACGGCCGCGACCTCGTCGACGTCGCCGAGCGCGCGCTGCTCAAGCCGATCGACAAGAAGGTGCAATCGGAGATCGCCGCAGCGGCGCGGCGCGTGTCGATGGTGACGGCGGTGAGCCCGCGCGCGATCCTCGACCTGCTGTTCGTCGCCGCGCAGGTCGTGCGGCTGACGCGCCGCATCGCCGAGCTCTACGGCGGCCGGCCGGGGCTGTTCGGCTTCTTCGCGCTGATTCGCTCGATCGGCGCGCATCTGGCGATCACCGGCGGCATGGCGGTCGGCGACAGCCTGCTGCAGCAGGTGGTCGGCCACGGCGTCGCCTCGCGCATCTCGGCCCGGCTCGGCGAGGGCGTGCTCAACGGTCTGCTGACGGCGCGGGTCGGCCTGTCGGCGATGGCGGTCTGCCGCCCGGCGCCCTTCGAGGTCGACAAGCCGCCCGGCGTCGCCGAGGTCGCGCCGTTCCTGTTCCGCAAGGCGAAGGCGGGATAACCCCCTTCCCCGCTGCGCGTTGGAGGATATCAGGGTTGCCTGCTCGCTGCGCCTTCCTTCCCTGCGAAGCGGGGAAGGGGGACCGCGCGAAGCGCGGTGGAAGGGGGCGCCAAGCGCGCCAGCGCAACGACGACCAGCGCGACGCCGGCGGCGGCGACGAGCCAGCTCGGCCGCGGCGCCAGCAGCAGGCTGAAATTGGCGTCCCACACGCGCGCAAACGGGATGTGGCGGACGAGGGCATACCACGACGCCTCGGCGAGCGCGGTCGCCGGCGCGGCGATCAGCGCCGAAGCGAGCGCGCCAGCCCATTGCGGCCAGCCGAAGCGGGTGAACAGGCGCGCCAGCATCAGCAGGAAGAAGAGCCCGGTCATCATCGCCGGCTCGGCGACATTGGCCTTCGCCTGCAGGAAGAAATGCAGCAGCGCCAGCGGCGCGATCAGATAGACGAGCTTGTGCAGCCGGTTCCAGTTTGCCGCGCCGATCCGGCGGATCATCGCGTCGGTCGAGGTCGCCGCCAGCGTCGCCAGGCCGACGAGCGCGGCGAAGCCGATCGTCAGATAGAAGCGCAGCGCGATCTCGCTCGCGACATGGAGGAGGTTGTAGCTCTGGTCGACGATATAGAGGCTGAAATGGGCGAGCGCATAGGCGAAGGCGGCGACGCCGACCATGCGCCGGATCGCGATCAGCTTGTTCCAGCGCGCATAGCGGCGCAGCGGCGTCACCAGCAGCGACAGCAGCAGCAGCCGCACCGTCCAGAGGCCGGCGCCATGGATGAGCTCGGTCACCGGCTTGGGGAACAGCATGCCGGTCGCCAGCTCGAAGGCGAGCCAGGCGGCCGGCGCGAACAGGCCAGCGAACACGATCGCCTTGAGGGCCGAGAAGCGGCCGTTGCGTTCGTTCCAGGGGGCTTTCAGCTTCATCGTCGTGATCGGGGTCCGGGCGCCGACGTCCGGCGCGCCATTCCATTCGCGCCGAAAGGCCGACTTGTTTCAACCCCGCCGCAACTGCCCAGGCTCAGCTCACACCGAGCTTGCGCTGCAGGTTGGTCGACGAGGTCGTGTACTGGAACAGCAGCTTCTTGTCGGGATAGACGTGGCGGTGCGCCCTCTGCGCCGCCAGCGCCCCTTCGTGGAAGCCCGACAGGATCAGTTTCAGCTTGCCGGGATAGGTGATGATGTCGCCGACGGCGAAAATGCCCGGCGCGCTGGTTTCGAAGGTCGCGGTATCGACCGGGATCAGGTTCTCGTGCAGGTTGAGGCCCCAATCGGCGATCGGGCCGAGCTTCATCGTCAGGCCGTAGAACGCCAGCAGGTCGTCGCATTCGACGTCGAAGGCCGACTGGTCGGCGCCGCGCAAAGTCACCGCGCTCAATTGACCGTCGGCGCCCTTGAGGCCGGTCAACTGGGCGATGGCCAGGTCCATCTTGTTTTCCGCCACCAGCGCGCGCATCGCGTTGACCGAATGCGGCGCGGCGCGGAACTCGTCGCGGCGATGGACGAGGATGACCCGGCTGGCGACCGGGTGGAGGTTGAGGGCCCAGTCGAGCGCCGAGTCGCCGCCGCCGGCGACCATCACCCGGCGGCCGCGGAAATGCTCCATCTTGCGCACCGAATAGAAGACGCTCTTGCCCTCGTAGGCCTCGACGCCGGGCGTCGGCGGCCGCTTGGGCTGGAACGAGCCGCCGCCCGCGGCGATGATCACGACCTTCGCCTCGATCGTCGTCCCGGCGTCGGTGGCGACCCGATAGAGCGGCTTTTCGGCCGTTCCCAGCGTCTCGACCCGCTCGACCATCTCGCCCAGATGGAAGGTCGGGCGGAACGGATGGATCTGCTTCTCCAGCGCCTCGACCAACCCCTGGCCGGTGATGATCGGATAGCCGGGGATGTCGTAGATCGGCTTCTCCGGATAGAGCTCGGCGCATTGGCCGCCGACCTTCGGCAGGATGTCGATGAGATGGGCCTTGATGTCGAGCAGCCCGAGCTCGAAGACGGCGAACAAGCCGACCGGGCCGGCGCCGACGATGACGGCGTCCGTCTGAATGATCTCGCTCATGTCCTCTAGCCTTGCTTGACGGGGGTGGTGACCACGAGGCCGTCGAGGGCCTCGCTGACCTTGATCTGACACGACAGGCGCGAGTTCGGCCGCACGTCGGCGGCAAAATCGAGCATGTCCTCCTCCATCTGCGACGGCTTGCCGACGATCTCGGTCCATTCGTCCGCAACGTAGACGTGACAGGTCGCGCAGGCGCAGGCGCCGCCGCATTCGGCTTCGATGCCGGGAACGCTGTTGCGCAGCGCCGTCTCCATCACCGTCGAGCCGACCTGGGCTTCGACCGTGCGAGACTCGCCTGAAGCGTCGATGTACGTCACTTTCGTCATGGGATCCGCGAATTCCTTTCGTGGGCGGGATTCCGCCGCCCGCGCCGATTTCCAATCGTGGGCGTCGATCACGCGGGCGCCTTCATAAGGCGCACGGCCGCGTAGCGGAAGGGCGAATTCGCGCTTTTCCTGGCGCTGCGAGCCGGGAAAAGGTCGGATGTCGCCTAATCGCGCAGCCCGGCGACCGCCGCGCGAGCCGCCGCGACCGCGACCGCGAGCGCGGCGAGCGCGCGCTCGACCGCCTCGGGGCCGACCCCGCCCGCCGCCAGCGCCTTCTCGACCTCCGCCGCCGCCCGGGCGACCGCGCCCGCCCCGACCGCAAGCGCCGAGCCCTTGAGCTGATGGGCGGCGTCGCCGCGCCGGCGACGCTCGGCCGAGGGATCGCACGATCGGGCGAGCAGGCTCGCCGACTGCCGTTCGAAAAGCGCCAGCAGCTCCTGCTGCAGCGCCGAATCGCCATCGGTCGCGCGCGCGAGGTGGACAAGGTCGATCGCCGGCTCGGTCGAGGCCGCGGCGGCGGCGGCCTCGCCTGACTTCGCGCGCAAAGGAGTCGGATTGGCGGGCATCTTGACCTCCTAACTCACGGATTCGGACTGCTTTTCGCCGCACGATGGCGCAACCCGGAAACAGGTGCGCGCCGCTTCTGCGCAAGCGGTCGCCATCATGGTCACCGAACCGTTAACGACGTTTGAAAGATACGATTCCGTAGAGGTTTCAAAGTCGACCCGCGACCTGTAGACTGCGTGGTTAATAGAGTTCGGCGCCGCGACGCGAGGCCAATGGCGTCGGCGGCGGCGGAGCGCCGCGCGTCGGGGCCCTTACGCGACGCCGCGCAAGTAGAGTGACAAGGCGGGCACGATGGCGCACAAACAACCGGCGAAGGACGCGGTTTCGGCAGCGATGTCGGCGATCGAGACCGCCCTCAACCTGTCAGGCGACGGTCACTCAGACGGCTCCGCGCCGCCGAACGACCCGCTTTCCGGAAGGTCGCCGCCGCCGCCGCAGATCGAGCCGCCGGTTTCCCGCCGACTGCCGCCCGCCGAGGACGTCAAGACGCCGCTGGTCGCCGATCCGCCGGCCAACGACGACCGCCCGGCGATCGGCCCGATCGTCCAGGCGCTCGCCATGCGCCGCCTCAACGCGACGCCGGTGGTCGCCGCGACGGTCGGCTCGCTGCTGTGGCTCGCCCTTTGCGCCTACTACGCCGTCAGCCATTTCCCGTGGAGCGGCGGATCCGACGCGGCCCGTCAGTTCCTCGCCAAGCCCGAGACCGTGCTGCTCGGCCTCGCCGCGCTCGGGCCGATGATCCTGTTCTTCGGCTTCGCCGCCCTCGCCCGCCGGCTGCAGGAGCTCAGGCAGGCGGCGCGCTCGATCACCCAGGTCGCGCTGCGCCTCGCCGAGCCGGAAACGGTGGCGAGCGAAAACGTCGCCTCGCTCGCACAGGCGATCCGCCGCGAGATCGGGACGATGGGCGACGGCATCGAACGCGCGCTGGCGCGCGCGGCCGAGCTCGAAACCCTGGTGCGCTCGGAGGTGACGACGCTCGAGCGCGCCTATTCCGACAACGAACGCCGCATCCGCTCGCTGATCGCCGAAATGGCCGATCAGCGCGAAGCGATCCTGGCCAGCGGCGGCCGCGTGCGCGCGGTGATCGACGACGCCCATCGCGGCGTCGCCAACGATCTCGAGGCGATCGCCATCCGGCTCGGCGAGCGCGTGTCCGGCGTCGGCAGCGAAGTCGCGACGTCGATCGGCGTTTCCGCCGAGGAGGTCACCGAGGCGATGGACAGGGCCGGCGGCTCCGCCGTCGACCGCATCAACGCGATCGCCGCCGAAGTGTCGGCCCGGCTCGCCGCCGCGAGCGGCCGCAGCGCCGAAGAGATCATCGGCCGCGTCGCCGACATCGACCAGCGCATCCGCAACGCCGGCGAGTCGCTGGCGTCGGATTTCGCCGGCCGCAACGAGGACCTCGTCGGCCGCATCGAGGCAAGCGGCGCCACAGCCGTGGAATCCCTGCGCCGCCACGCCGACGGCATCGTCGCCCAGCTGGGCGCGGCGACGGCGGCGGCGGGCCACGCGCTCGACGATCACGACCAGACGGTGGTCGGCCGCATCGCCGACAGCGGCGCTCTGGCGGCCGAAGCGATCCGCCTGCACGGCGACGCGGTGGCGACGCGGCTGGCGGTCGCCAGCGAGTCGCTGGCGCGCGAGTTCGGCCAGCGGATCGACGAACTGATCGAGCGCGTCGAATCGAGCGCGCGCGGCATCTCCGACACCGTCGTCACTCACGGCGACGGGCTCGCGTCGCGGCTCGACGTCGCGGTGGAGCGGTTGCACGAATCGGTGGTGGTGCGCGGCCAGTCGCTGGAAGACTCGCTCGCCGCCGCCAATTCGCGGTTCGATTCGACGCTCTCCGGCAAGACCGAAGACGCGCGGGCGCTGTTCGAATCGGCCGGCGCCGCATGGGCCGAGCATTTCGACGCGCGCCATGCCCAGTTGCGCGCGCTGATCGACGATTCGTCGGGCGTGATCGGCGGCCAGATCGAGGAATCGGCGCGGCGCGCCGCCGACGCGGTCGCCGCCGAGGCGATCGCCGCCCAGGAGCGCCTGGAGGCGGCGGCCCGCATGGCGCTGCAGCGGTGGAGCGACGAGACGCGCGAAGTCGGCGACAAATTCACCTCCGCCGCCAGCGAGGCGGTGGCGTCGATCGCGGTCGGCGGCGACAGCGTCAACGACGCGATCGGCCAGACCATCTCGAACCTCGAGGACACGCTGAGCGCCCGCGGCGGCGCGCTGGTCGCCGACCTCAACAACCAGACCCGGCGCATCGAGGAGCAGCTCGGCGCGCTCAACGCCCTGGTCGGCGAGAGCGGCGAGAGCGCGATCGAGCGCATCGCCGCCCACACCGGGCGCCTCGGCGAAACGCTGTCGGGCCACATCGAGTCGATCGACGCGGTGATGAGCAGCCGCAAGGCCGAAATCGACGAGCGGCTCAACGAGCATCAGGCCCATCTCAACCAGCGGCTCGACGAGCATCGCAGTCGCATCGACGAAAATCTCGTCGACCATCGCTCCCGCATCGACGAAAATCTTTCCGAGCACCGCAATCGCCTCGACGACACCCTCGCCGATCAGCGCGGCCGCTTCGACCAGACCCTCGGCGATCATCGCCAGCGGTTGGAGGAAGCGGGCGCCGCGCGGCTCGCCGAATTCGAGTCGGTGGCGGCCGCCAACCAGACGATGGTCGAGCTGGCGCTGTCGACCCACACGCGCGCCGTCGACGATTCGCTGAAGGACGGCTCGGCCAACCTCGAGATCGCGCTGACCGACCGCGGCCGCGACATCGTCACCCGCATCGAGGCCGAGACCAAGCTGCTCACGACCCAGCTCGAAGCGACGCTCAACGCGATCGAGCAGACCGTCGTCATCCGCGGCGGCGAGCTCGACCAGCGCCTCGCCCGGCGCAGCCAGGAGTCGGTCGCGAACTTCGATTCCGGCGTCGAGGCGGCCGACAGCCGCGCCTCCGCCAAGCTCGACGAGGTGCGGACGTCGTTCGAGAAGATTCTCGAACGCATCGACGGCGTGCTGGCGGCGCGCGCCCAGTCGATCAACGAAAATCTGGCGCGCAGCACGGTCGACGCCGCCAAGACGCTCAGCGAAGGCGGCCGCGAAATCGCCATGGGAATCTCCGCCAAGTCGGCGGAGCTGGAGGCGACCCTGCGCGGACGCGCCGAAGCGCTGTCGCAGGCGCTCGGCGAACTCGCCGGCGACATCAACGCCAAGCTCGCCGACCGGCTCGACGACATGTCGGGCACGCTCGGCGCCAGCGTCACCCGGTTCCGCGACGACATCGTCGCGCCGCTGCACACGCTGTCGGTCCAACTGCAGTCCGGCGGCGCCGAGATCGCCGAAGCGATCGGCCGCCACGCCGCCAACCTCGGCGAGACGGTCGAGAGCCATGTTCAGCGCATCGGCGCCGAGAGCACGGCGCAACTCGTCGCGAGGATCGAGGAAATGCGAGGGCTGATCGAAGGCCCGGCGGCCGATCTCGTCGCAAGGATCGGCGCGCGCGGCGACGAAGTCGCCGACCAGATCGCCGGCGTCAGCGTCCAGGCGTCGCAGAGCTTCGAGCAGCAGATCAGCAGCCTCGTCGCGTTGCTGACGCGGCGCGGCGACGACCTGCTCGCCGCGATCACCGCCACCGCCGCCGGTTCGGTGCGCGAGCTCGGCTCGCTCAGCGGCCAAATCGGCGTGGCGGTCGAATCCTCGACCGCCGGCCTGCGCGCCGCCGCCGAAGCGGCCCAGTCCCAGTCGGCCGAGACCATCGGCGCGCTGGTCAGCGGGCTGAGCATCGAGGTCGCGTCGTCGGCCGCTGGCCTGCGCGCCGCCGCCGAGGCGGCCCAGTCCCAGTCGGCCGAGACCATCGGCGCGCTGGTCGGCAACCTGACGACGGAGGTCGAAGCCTCGACCGCCGCGTTGCGCGCCGCCGCCGAGGCGGCGCAGTCCCAGTCGGCCGAGACTATCGGCGCGCTGGTCGGCAACCTGATGACGGAGGTCGAAGCCTCGACCGCCGCGTTGCGCGCCGCCGCCGACACGACCCAGAACCAATCTGCCGAGACGATCGGCGCGCTGATCAGCAACCTGACCGCGGAGATCGAACGCTCCGGAGCGTCGCTGCGCGACGCGGTCGAGACCAACGCCGGCGCTTCGATCTCGACGCTCAACGCTTCGAGCGAACGCATGCGCACCGAGCTGGGCCAAGTGCTCGAGCGCCTCGGCCAGGTCGGCTCGGTGCTCGACCGCATGGTCGGCGCAGCCGGCGAGCGGCTGGTCGCCATCGAAGGCGGGCTCGGCGAGAAGATCGAGCTGATGCAGCAGGCGCTCGGCGCGATGGCCGATCAGGTTTCGGCGCTCGACCGGCTGTCGAACGAGACGCGCGACGAGTCGGGCGCGCTGGTCGAGCGCCTGTCGGGCCACACCGCGGCGCTCGCCGTGGTCGCGCGCGACCTCGCCGCCAACCAGCATACGGTCGACGCCTCGCTCGAACTGCGTCACGCCAGCCTCAAGGTGCTGTTCGGGGAAATCGCCGAGAAGAGCCAGGAATTCGACGCCGTGGCGCGTCACTTCGCCACCTCGTTCGAGGACAGCTTCACCAAGGCGCAGGCGCGCGCGCAGGAGATCAGCGCCTCGCTGGCGGTGTCGACCAAGAACGCCGCCAGCAACGCGGTCAGCCAGTTCGAGATGATCCGCGACACCACCGGCAGGGAGCGCCTCAAGACCGCCGAGGCGCTGCAGGCCGCCTACGACCAGGCCAACGCCAATCTCGAAGACGTCATGACCAAGACCGCCGAGCGCTTCCGCGATTCGGTCAACGAAGTGCGGCAGATGGCGGCCGAGGTGCAGCGCCAGCTCGACGAGACGCGGCGCGAACTGCGCCGCGGCGTGTTCGAGCTGCCGGAGGANNGTCGTCGCCGATCAGATCGCGGCGCTGAAGGAGCTGACGGCGGTCGTGACCGCCTCGGGCGCGGACTTCGACGTGTCCGAGCCGACGCCGGCCAAGGTGGCGACGCGTCCCGAGACGCCGCGCAAGGCCGAGCCGGCGCAGCGCGCCGAATCCGAAAGCGAGGGCGAGACGCTGACCGCCTCGCCGCCCGCCGAGCCGCCACGCCCTGCCCCCGCCGCCCCCGCCCCCGCCGC
>PLRT01000201.1 GCA_003164915.1 Hyphomicrobiales bacterium
GCTCGCCAACAAGGAATGGGGCTTCGACGGCGACGCCGGCTGGACCACTTCGTTCTCGGCCGAATGGGAGAAGGGGCAGAAGTTCCCGACGCTGGCGATCGGCCATTACGTCGACCGCGACGCGCCCGGCTCACCCTGGGGCACCTGCCAGGACAACTCGCTCCTTCGACCGCAGCCGGGCGACAAGCCCGACTATTCGGCGCGCACGCCGCTGTCGCCGGGCTATTGCGCGCTGTCGATGCTGTTCACCGACTGGAACCGCTCCGGCACGCCGTCGCTGCGCGTCTCCAACGACCGGCAATATTATCGCGGCGGCGAGGAGCAGATGTGGCGCGTCGAACCGGACAAGCCGCCCAAGCTCTATACGCGCGCCGACGGCTGGCGGCATGTGTCGATCTTCGGCATGGGCATCGCCGAAGGCGACATCGACGGCTCCGGCTATCCGCAATACGCGCTGACCTCGATGGGCGACACGCGGCTGCAGAAGCTCGATCCCGACGAAGGCGGGCGCGGCGAATATCCGGTCTACCGCGACATCGCGGTCGAGACCGGCGCGACCGCGCACATTCCCTACACCGGCGGCGACAAGCGGCCGTCGACCGGCTGGCACTCCGAGTTCGCCGACTTCACCAACGTCGGCCTGCTCGACCTGTTCATTTCCAAGGGCAATCTCTCCCAGATGCCCGACTTCGCCGACTACGATCCGAGCAATCTCCTGATCGGCCAATGGGACGGCAAGTTCGCAGAGGCCGGCGACCTCGCCGGGATCGCGGGAAAACGCACCGGCCGCGGCGCGCTGATCGCCGACTTCAACCTCGACGGCATGCTCGACATCCTGCAGATCGATCGCGGCTCCAACGTCGCGCTGTTCCGCAACCTCGGCGCGCTGAACCCCGGCGGCGATCCGCTGCCGACGGGCAACTGGACCGAGATCCGGCTCGTCCAGCCGAACCCCAATCGCGACGCGGTCGGCGCGCATATCGCGGTCAAGACCGGCACGCGCACGCAGGTGCGCACCGTCGAGATCGGCGGCGGCGACGCCTCCGGCCACGCCGGCTGGGTCCACGTCGGCCTCGGCACCGCCGAACGCGCCGAGATCCGCGTGCAATGGCCGGATGGCGAGCAGAGCTACCCCTACCGGGTGTTCGCCAACCAGTTCGTCGTCATCGACCGCACCAAGCCGCAGGCCGAGTATTGGTATCCGGGGCGGTAGCGGCGGTCGCCGATCCGCGAGTTTGCGCAGCCGTTCCCGATCGCCGGAGCGAGCGGGGACGAGGGCGAGCGCAACCATCTGCGCTGTCGCGCGCCGCGCGGCCAGGGCGCCGCGGCGCCGAACCAGCGTCGCTTTCGCCTGCTACGCCAATNNAAATTGGGCGCCCGGCTTCGTCACCACCCCGCCCAGGATCGTCGCCGTGATTTGCCGCTTCGCGCGCTCGAATTCTGCGTCGCTCAATTCGCCATGCTCGAGCGTCGCGATCTCGTGGGCGGCGTTGGCGTATTGCTGCGTCGTCGCCCAGATCATGTAGAGCAGCACGCGCGGCTCGATCGGCTCGAGTTTGCCCTCGGCGATCCAGCGCCTGATCACCCGCTCGCGCGAATGCACCCATTGCGTCAATGTCGTGTCGAGGAAGTCCTGGATCGCCGGCGCGCCGCGCATGATCTCGCTCGCCCAGATCTTCGAGCCGAGCGGCATGGCTCGGGCGAGATCCATCTTGGCGCTGATGTACGAGGTCAGCGCTTGCGCGGGATCGTCGCTGGTGTCGAAGGCCGCCGCCGCCGCCAGCCACTCGGTCAGCACCCGTTCGACCACCGCACGGTAGAGGCGCTCCTTGGTCGGGAAATAATAGTGCACGTTGGGCTTCGGCACGCCGGCGCGCGCCGCGATCGCCGCGATCGTCGCGCCGCCGAATCCGTGCTCGGCGAACACCCTTTCGGCCGCCGCTAGAATGGCGCGCTCGTTCTCCTCGCGCGCGCTCGGTTTGGCGATCTGCTTGTCCATTTCGGGCCTCGCGGCGCCCTCAACCTGGGCGCCAAAGCTTAGATTCGGGGCATTTGACCATTTGGTCAAATTTATAATAGCGTTGTTTGGCTGTTAGCAAGGAGAAGCGAATGTCCGACCTGTCTAACGTTCGCGTCAATGGACAGCGGCTGTGGGACTCGCTGATGGAAATGGGCAAGATTGGCGGCACGCCGAAGGGCGGTTGCAAGCGCCTCACGCTCACTGACGTCGACAAGCAGGGTCGCGAGCTGTTTCGCTCCTGGTGCCAGACGGCCGGATTGACGCTCAAGATCGACGAGATGGGCAACATGTTCGCGCGCCGCGCCGGCGTCGACGACAGCCTGCCGCCGGTCATTCTCGGCAGCCATCTCGACACGCAGCCGACCGGCGGAAAGTTCGACGGCGTGCTCGGCGTGCTCGGGGCGCTCGAAGTCGTGCGCTCGCTCAACGACCTCAAGATCAAGACCCGCCATCCGATCGAGGTCGCCAACTGGACCAACGAGGAAGGTTCGCGGTTCGCGCCGGCGATGGTGTCGTCGGGGGTGTTCGCCGGCGTCTACACCAAGGAATTCGCCTATTCGCGCGTCGACGTCGAAGGCAAGTCGCTCGGCGACGAACTCGCGCGCATCGGCTTCAAGGGCGACGAGCCGGTCGGCGGCCGGCCGGTGCACGCCTATTTCGAGCTGCACATCGAGCAGGGACCGATCCTCGAAGACGAGGGCTGCGACGTCGGCATCGTCACGCACGGCCAAGGCCAGCGCTGGTACGAGCTGAAGCTCACCGGCTTCGAGAGCCACGCCGGCTCGACGCCGATGCCGCGGCGCAAGGACGCCCTGTTGGGCGCGGCGCGGATCGTCGAACTGGTCAACGCCATCGGCCTCAGCAAGCCGCCGCTCGCCGTCTCGACCGCCGGGATGCTCATTCCCTATCCGAACTCGCGTAACGTCATTCCCGGCGAAGTGTTCATGACCTGCGAGTTCCGCCATCCGATCGACTCGATCCTGAGCGAGATGGATGCGGCGCTGCACGAGGGGGTTAAGGCGATCTGCGCCAAGATCGGCCTGACCTACGACCTCAAGCAGGTGTTCTATTACGCGCCGGTGCCCTTCGACGACGAATGCGTCAAGGCGGTGCGCCGCGCCGCCGATCATTTCGGCTACAAGCACCGCGACATCGTCGCCGGCGCCGGGCACGACGCTTGCTACATGGCGCGGGTGACGCCGACCTCGATGATTTTCACGCCTTGCGTCGACGGCGTCTCCCACAACGAGAGCGAAGACATCACGCTCGAGTGGTCGACGGCCGGCGCCAATGTCCTATTGCACGCCGCGCTGGAAAAGGCGGAAATCGTCGGCTGAACGAAGCGGCAAAGAGGAGCCTGCGCCATGTCACTCGTCATCAAGGGCGGAACGATCGTCGCAGCCGACCGCAGCTACGCCTCCGACGTGCTGATCGACGGCGGCGCGATCCAGGCGGTCGGCGAAGGCCTCGCCGGCGACAAGACGCTCGACGCCTCCGGTTGCTTCGTCATGCCCGGCGGCATCGATCCGCACACCCATCTCGACATGCCGTTCATGGGCGCCAATTCCGCCGATGATTTCGAGCACGGCACCCGCGCCGCGCTGTCGGGCGGCACGACGATGGTGGTCGACTTCTGCATTCCCGGCCATGGCCAGCCGCTGATGGAGGCGCTCGGCGATTGGGACAGGCGCGCCGAGCGCGCGATCTCCGACTACGGCTTCCACATGTGCATCACCTATTGGTCGGAAAAGGTGCGCGAAGACATGGCCAAGGTCGTCGACCGCGGCGTGACCAGCTTCAAGCACTTCATGGCCTACAAGGGCTCGTTGATGGTCAACGACGAGGAGCTGTTCGCCTCGTTCCGCCGTTGCGCCGAGATCGGCGCCATGCCGATGGTCCACGCGGAGAACGGCGAACTGGTCGCCGCGCTGCAGAAATTCTATCTCGCCAAGGGCGTCACCGGGCCGGAAGGCCACGCCTTGTCGCGGCCGCCGGAAGTCGAGGGCGAGGCGACCAATCGCGCCATCATCCTCGCCGACCAGGCGGGCGTGCCGCTCTATGTCGTTCACACCTCCTGCATCGCCGCCCACGAGGCGATCAAGCGCGCCCGCTCGCTCGGCATGCGGGTGTTCGGCGAACCGCTGATCCAGCACCTCGTGCTCGACGAGAGCGAGTACTACAGCAAGGACTGGGCGCACGCGGCGCGGCGCGTCATGTCGCCGCCGTTCCGCGACAAGCGCAACCAGGACGACCTGTGGAATGGCCTGCGCTCCGGCTCGCTGCAGGTGGTGGCGACCGACCATTGCTCCTTCACCACCCGGCAGAAGGAACTCGGCCGTGGCGACTTCACCAAGATCCCCAACGGCACCGGCGGCCTCGAAGACCGCATGCCGGTGCTGTGGACACAGGGCGTCGGCGCCGGCCGGCTGACGCCCAACGAGTTCGTCGCCGTCACCTCGACCAACATCGCCCGCATCCTCAACATGTATCCGCGCAAGGGGGCGATCCTGCCCGGCGCCGACGCCGACGTCGTCGTCTGGGACCCCAACGCCAAGAAGACGATCGCCGCCGACAAGCAGGTCTCGGTGATCGACTACAACGTGTTCGAAGGCGTCAAGGTGCAGGGCCTGCCGCGTTTCACCGTGTCGCGCGGCGAGGTTGTCGCCACCGAGGGCAAGGTTTCGGGCGAACCCGGACGCGGGCGCTTCGTCAAGCGGTCGCCGTTCATCGCGGAAGCGCGCGCGCTCGCACGGTACAAGGACACCTTTACGCCGCAAGGGGTCGCCCGTTGACGATGACGCAAACGCCCCACGCCGAAACGACGATCGAGGCGCTGCATCACGTCATAGAGATCGCCGACCTGTCGCTGCGTTTCGAGACGCGTGACGGCCCGGTGCAGGCGCTCAGCAACATCGATCTCAAGATCGAGCGCGGCGAGTTCGTCTCCTTCATCGGCCCGTCGGGNNCGGCAAGACCACGCTGCTGCGCGCGGTCGCCGATCTCGAGACGCCGACCGGCGGGAGCTTGCGCGTCAACGGCATGAGCGCGCACGAGGCGCGATTGAACCGCGCCTACGGCTACGTCTTCCAGGCGCCGGCGCTCTATCCGTGGCGCTCTGTCGCCGCCAACATCGCCCTTCCGCTCGAGGTCATGGGCTATCCGAAGTTCGAGCGCGACCAGCGCGTCGCCGAGGGGCTCGAACTCGTCAATCTCACCGGCTTCGGCAAGAAGTATCCGTGGCAGCTGTCGGGCGGCATGCAGCAGCGCGCCTCGATCGCGCGCGCGCTGTCGTTCGACCCCGAGTTGCTGTTGATGGACGAGCCGTTCGGCGCGCTCGACGAAATCGTTCGCGACATGCTCAACCAGCAGTTGCTGCGCCTTTGGGACAAGACGCGCAAGACCGTGCTGTTCGTCACCCATTCGATTCCCGAAGCGGTGTTCCTGTCGACGCGGATCGTCGTCATGTCGCCGCGGCCGGGGCGGATCCACGACATCATCGAGACCGGCTTTCCGCATCAGCGGTCGCTCGACATCCGCGAGACGGCGGAATTTCTCGAAATCGCCAATCGCGTGCGGCACGGTTTGCGGGCGGGGCATTCCTATGACGATTGAGGCGAATGAACGAGCCGGGCCGCGCCTGGCCGTATGGCGGGCGCGGCCGTGAAGAACGTCCTGCCTGTGACGATCGTCCTCGTAGCGCTGTTCGCGCTGTGGTACGCCGCAGCGGTGCTGATGAACGCGTCGTTGCAGGAAGACGCGTTCGCCAATGCCGGCAACACGAGCTACACGACCGGCGAGCTCGTCGCCGCGACGCTGGGAATGGAGCGGCCGAAACTGCCGGCGCCGCACCAGATCGCCGCGGAACTCTACAAGCTGGTGATCGAAACGCCGCCGACCTCGAAGCGCGGCCTCGTCTATCACGCGACGATCACGCTCGAGGAAACCCTGATCGGCTTTCTGTTCGGCGCGGCGTTCGGCATCGGCCTGGCGGTGATGGTCCAGTCGATGCGGACGCTCGAGCGTTCGATGATGCCGTGGATCGTGGCCTCGCAGACCGTACCGATCATCGCGCTGGCGCCGATGATCGTCGTCATCCTCAACCAGTTCAACATCACCGGGCTCGCGCCCAAGGCGGTGATCGCCGCCTATCTGTCGTTCTTCCCGATCACNNGTGGTCGCCGAAGTGACCAAGAGCGAGGATGGCGGTCTCGGCGCGCGCTTGCTCGCCGGCTCGTACTACGGCCAGACCGTCCAGATCTGGGCGGCCTTGTTCGCCGCAACGGCGCTCTCGGCGACCCTGGTCGGCCTGATCGGGCTCGCCGGCCGCATCGTCCTGCGGCGCATGGCGTTCAGCCGATGAACGCGCGCGCCGCCGACCTCGCCCCGCCGCTCCTGTTTGGCCTCGCCGTGCTGGCGGTGTGGGAGGTCGGCGTCAAGCTGCTTGGCGTGCCGGCGATCATCCTGCCGGCGCCTTCGGCGATCCTGCTGCGGCTGGTGACGTCGACGCCGACCCTGGCGGCCGATTTCCTGCAGACGATCCGCGGCGTGTTGGCCGGCTATGCGATCGGTTCGAGCGCGGGGCTCGCGGTCGCCATTCTCATCGACCGCTCGCCGTTCCTGCAGCGCGGGTTGCTGCCGCTCGGCAATTTCGTCTCGGCGCTGCCGATCGTCGGGGTCGCGCCGATCATGGTGATGTGGTTCGGCTTCGACTGGCAGTCGAAGGCGGCGGTGGTGGTGGCGATGACCTTCTTCCCGATGCTGGTCAACGCCACCGCAGGTCTCGCCGCCGCCGGGCCGATGGAGCGCGATCTGATGAAGACCTACGCGGCGGGCTATGCGCAGACCCTGCGCATGCTGCGTCTGCCCGCCGCCGCGCCGTTCGTTTTCAACGCGCTGAAGATCAATACGACGCTGGCGATGATTGGCGCGATCGTCGCCGAGTTCTTCGGCACGCCGACGGTCGGCATGGGGTTCCGCATCTCGACCGAGGTCGGGCATCTGTCGATCGACATGGTGTGGGCGACGATCGTCGTCGCCGCGCTGACCGGCTCGGCGTTCTACGGCGCGGTGGCGCTGATCGAACGGCGCGTGTCTTTCTGGCACGCGTCCTACCGCATTCGCGAGAATTGAGCGGTCCGGCTCAAGGCGCCGTCCGGCCTCACCGGCGGCGCGCAGNNCAGGAGTGGAGGTGAAGCGATGAAGAAGTCTCTGTTTACAATCGTCAGCGCGGCGGCGATGCTCGCCATTGGCGCCGCGCACGCCGCCGACAAGGTGACGCTGCAGCTCAAGTGGGTCACCCAGGCGCAGTTCGCCGGCTATTACGTCGCCAAGGACAAGGGCTTTTACAAGGACGAGAACCTCGACGTGACGATCAAGCCCGGCGGGCCGGACGTCGCGCCCGAGCAGGTGCTCGCCGGCGGCGGCGCCGATGTCGTCGTCGACTGGATGCCGGCGGCGCTTGCGGCGCGTGAAAAGGGCGCGGCGCTGGTCAACATCGCCCAGCCGTTCAAGCACTCCGGCCTCGAGCTGACCTGTCGCGCCGACACCGGCATCAAGACCCCGGCCGACCTCAAGGACCACACGCTCGGCGTCTGGTTCTACGGCAACGAGTATCCGTTCCTCAACTGGATGGGCAAACTCGGGCTGAAGACCGACGGCTCGCCGGGCGGGGTGAAGGTGCTCAAGCAGGGCTTCAACGTCGACCCGCTGTTGCAGAAGCAGGCCGACTGCATTTCGACGATGACCTACAACGAGTATTGGCAGGTGATCGACGCCGGCTACAAGCCCAGTCAGCTCGTCGTCTTCAAGTACGAGGACCAGGGCGTCGCGACGCTCGAGGACGGCCTCTACGTCATGGAGGACAAGCTCAAGGACCCGGCCTTCGTCGACAAGATGGCGCGTTTCGTCAAGGCGTCGATGAAGGGTTGGGCGTGGGCGCGCGCCAACTCGGACGCGGCCGCGACGATCGTGCTCGACAACGATTCGACCGGCGCCCAGACCGAGCACCATCAGAAGCAGATGATGAGCGAGATCAACAAGCTGACCGAGGGCTCGGACGGTCGGCTCGACAAGGCCGACTACGAGCGCACGGTCAAGACGCTGCTGACCGGCGGCTCCGATCCGGTCATCACCAAGGAACCGGTCGGCGCCTACACCACTGTGGTCACCGACAAGGCGCTCGGGAAGTAGCCTGATCGCCTCAAATTCGACGAAAGAGCGCGGCGCCCGGCTTGGGCGCCGCGTCATTTTCACGGTCCGTGCGCCTTAGCGTCGCCTCGCCGCCTCATCTTCGTCGCGATCAGCCCGTAAAAGGCTGGTCCATGGAACGACAGGAGGCGCCCGTGCCCGCTCTGCGAGAAATCGTTCGCACCTGCACCAACCCGCACGTCGCGCGCGCGGCGCTGCGATCGATCGGCGGGGAGTTCGCCGAACGGTTCGCAGCCGACGCCTCGCGCCGCGAACTGCCCAGCGGCGTGCTCGCCGCGCGCATGGTGCGCGCCTTCGCCACGCACGCCGCCGACGACGAGCGGCGGTCGGTCGAGGCGGTCGCCTACGGCGCCGACCAGCCGGTGCTGGTCGGCCTGCGCTATATTCTCGCCAAGGGGCTCGCCGCCGCGCCTCCGGACGACGACGACAAGGAGGCGACCCCGCCTGCCGCCTGGACGATCTGGGCCGCCCGCGAAGCCCTCGGTCGCGAATAGCTAAGCGCCGCAAGCCGGCTTCCCGCCGCCGCGTTCGAGTCGCCCAAGGGCGTGGCGGGCGCGGGAGCGGCTGCGCCTTACGCCCGCGTCGTCGCGTCCGCTTGTCGCCCGCGTCAAATTCCGCGACAGTCGACCGATGATCGCTCTTGGCGTCGATTGCGGCACGTCCGCGCTCAAAGCCGCGCTGGTCGACGACGACGGCCTCGTCGTCGCCTCCGCCTCGCGCGTCTATCAGCCCGATCATCCGCACCCGCTGTGGTCCGAGCAGGACCCGGAGGTATGGCGCGAGGCGATGTTCGCCGCGATCGGCGATCTCAAGCGCGACGCGCCCAAGGCGTTCGGCGCGGTCGCCGCGATCGGCTTTTCCGGTCAGATGCACGGGGCGGTGACGCTCGGCGCCGACGACCGCCCGCTGCGGCCGGCGATCCTGCACAACGACGGCCGCGCCTTCACCGAGGCGCGCGAGCTCGGCGAGGGCCGCAGCGGGCTGGCCGCCGTCACCGGGGTGAAACCGATGGCGGGCTTCACCGCGCCCAAGCTGATGTGGCTGCGCGCCCACGAGCCGGAAATCTATGCGCGCATCGCCTGCGTGCTGCTGCCCAAGGACTATCTGCGGCTGGCGCTGACGGGCGAAAAGCGGACCGACATGAGCGACGCGGCGGGCACCTGGTGGCTCGACGAAGCGCAGCGGCGCTGGTGCCCGAAAGCGCTTGCGGCCACCGGCGTCGTCGCGGCGATCCTGCCGCCGCTGGTCGAAGGCTCCGACGCGGTCGCGCCGCTGAAGGCCGACGTCGCCGACGCGCTCGGCTTGCCGCGCCGGACCGTGGTCGCCGCGGGCGGGGGCGACGCCGCGGTCGGCGCGGTCGCCCTCGGCGCCATCAGCCCCGGCGAAGCCTTCATTTCCCTCGGCACCGCAACCCAGCTGATCGTCGCTTCCGACCGCTACCGCAGCGCGCCGGAGAAGCTGGTGCACAGCTTCGCCCATGCGCTGCCGCAACGCTGGTATCGCATGGCGGCGATGCTCAACGGCGCCGGCGCGCTGGCCTTTGCCGCCCGGCTGTTCGGCCGCGAGGTCGCCGAGATCGAACGCGAAGCGGCCGACGGCTATCGCGGTCCCGGGGAGGCGATGTTCCTGCCCTATCTCTCCGGCGAGCGCACGCCCCACGACGATCCGCGCGCGCGCGGCGTGTTCTTCGGCCTCAGCCAGGCCTCGTCGCGCGTCGATCTGACCCGCGCGGTGATGGAGGGTGTCGCACTCAGCCTCGCCGAAGCGCGCGAATGCCTGGAAGCGGCGGGCGATTCGATCGGCCGCGTCGGCCTGATCGGCGGCGGCGCCGGCAGCGCGTTGTGGACGCGGATGATCGCCGCGGCGCTCGATCGCGAGGTCACGCGCTACCGCGGCGGCGAAACCTGGGGCGCGATCGGCGCCGCCCGTCTGGCGCGGCTCGCCGCGACGCGCGAACCGCCCGAGTCGGTGTGCAAACCGCCCCCGATCCTCGACGTCGCCCCGCCGGACCCCGCGCTGGCGGCCGCCTTCGCCGCCTCGCGCGAACGCTTCGCCAGCCTCTATCGCGCCCTCAAACCGGAATTCTCCAAGGCCGTCGCCGCGGCCGAACGCGGCTGAGGCGGTCGGCGAGCCCGGTCAGGCGGCGACGAGGCCGGCGACCGCGACGGCATGGCCGGCGATCATCCGCTCCTCGTTGGTCTTGATCACCAGGGCGGTCGTGCGCGAATCGGGCGTGCTGATGCGCTGCGCGTTGACGGCGTTGGCCGCTGCGTCGAAGCGGACGCCGAGCCACGCCATTCCGGTCAGCACTTCCTCGCGCGTCCGCTGGGAATTCTCGCCGATGCCGCCGGTGAAGACGATTGCGTCGAGGCCCTCGAGCGCCGCCGCCAGGCTGCCGATCTCGCGCCGGATGCGGTAGACGAAATAATCGATCGCCTCCTTCGCCGCCGGGCTCGTCGACGCCTCGAGCTCGCGCATGTCCTGCGAAATGCCGGAAAGGCCCTTGAGCCCGCTGTTGTGGTGGATGAGGTCGGAGACCGCCTTCACGCTCATGCCCTTCACCTTCATCAGGTAGAACAGCACGCCGGGGTCGATCTGGCCCGAGCGGGTGCCCATCGGCACGCCGTCGAGCGGGGTCATGCCCATGGTCGTCGCCACGGCGCGGCCCTTATGGATGGCGCACAGCGACGAGCCGTTGCCGAGATGGCAGACGACGACGCGGCCGTCGGCGATCTCCGGCGCGACCTTCTTCAGCTGGCGCGCGATGTACTCGTAGGACAGGCCGTGGAAGCCGTAGCGGCGCACGCCCTCGTCGTAATAGGAGCGCGGCAGGCCGTAGACGTCGGCGACGAACGGCTGGGCGCGATGGAAGGCGGTGTCGAAGCAGGCCACTTGCGGCACGCCGGGGAAGGCGTCGATCGCCGCCTCGATGCCGAGGATGTTGAACGGCTCGTGCAGTTCGCCCAGCGGGATGAGCGTGCGCAGGGTGGCGATCAGCGCCGCGTCGACCCGCGCCGGCTTGGTGAAGTCGCGGCCGCCGTGGAGGACGCGGTGGCCGACCGCGACGACGTTGTCGACCAGCTTCTCCTCGCCGAGCCAGCGCAGGATCGCCTTCATTCCGGCGCGGTGGTCGGCTGGGCCGTGGCTCGAGTCGAGGGCGAACTGCGCCTTTTCTCCCGATGCGCGCTTGGCGGCGAATTTCGCCTGGGCGCCGAGCCCGTCGACTTGTCCGCGCGCCATCTCGTCGAGCTCTCCGCCGGCGAAGGCGAAAACCGCGAACTTCACCGACGACGAGCCGGCGTTGATAGTCAGAACGACTTGACCCATGCTTTCACTCCGCAGCCGCGCCGGCGCCTCCCTGTCGAGGCGCGGTCGCTCGTAGGTTGAATCGCGCCGGCCTAGGCCCGCGCTTCGTTGACGGCGCGCGTCATGTCCGCGCGCCGAAAATCGCGCTGCCGATGCGCACTTCGGTCGCGCCGAGCGGCACCGCGAGCGGCCAGTCGCCGCTCATCCCCATCGACAATTGCCGGATCCCGTTGCGCTCGGCGATGACCTTGAGCAAGGCGAAATGCGGCGAGGCGGGTTCGTCGGCCGGCGGCACGCACATCAGCCCCTCGATCGCCAGACCGTGGACGTCGCGACAGCGGGCGAGGAAGGCGTCGGCGTCGCGCGGGCTGATCCCCGCCTTCTGCGCCTCGGCGCCGGTGTTGACCTCGACGAACAGCCGCAGCCTTTTGTTCTGCCTGGCCATCTCGGCGCCGAGCGTTTCGGCGATTTTTTCGCGGTCGACCGTCTCGATGACGTCGAACAACTCGACCGCCTCGCGCGCCTTGTTGCTCTGCAGCGGACCGATCAGGTGCAATTCGAGCGTCCTGCCGATCGCGGCGGCGCGTGCGCGCAAGTCCGGCCACTTGCCCTTGGCCTCCTGCACCCGGTTCTCGCCGAAGATCGCCTGGCCGCCGACGGCGATGGTCGGCCACACCTCGTCGGCCGACAGCGTCTTGGAAACCGCGACCAGCGTCACCGCGTCGGGATCGCGACCGCAGTCGCGCGCTCGCGTCGCGATCGCCGCCCGCACGTGCGCCAGCCGCGCCGCCGCGCCCCGCGGATCGGCGATCTCGCCTGCGATCATGGGTCTTTCTCCTCGCGCTTGACGCCGTTTGGCGCTTCCCCTATAGACCGCCGACCCGAGACGCCAGGGCCGGAAGGGCGGCGCCAGCGCTTTTCGTATGAGAAGCGCGGCGGACCGCGGAATCGCCTGGGTTTTCTAGCCCGTTTCGATCGAGGAAAGTTGCGCTATGTCACGCCGTTGCGAGCTGACGGGGATCGCCGTCCAATCCGGCAACAAGGTCAGCCACTCCAACCACAGGACGCGCACCCGCTTCCTGCCCAACCTGTTCCGGGTGACGCTGATTTCCGACACGCTCGGCCGCGCGGTGCGGCTGCGCGTCGCAGCGGCGGCGCTGCGCACGGTCGAGCACCGCGGCGGGCTCGATAATTTCCTGCTCAAGGCGCCCGAGGGCGAGCTTTCCGACGGCGCCGCGGCGCTGAAGCGCGAAATCGTCAAGAAGCAGGCGGAAGCCGAGGCTGCGGTCGAGCCCCAGGCGGCCTGAATCGTCGTCCATCGCTGGATTTTCGCCCGCTCGGCCCCGCCCGGCCGAGGGGGTTTTGGCGTTTGTAGACGCGGCCGTTGGCCGCGTCCGGCCGCGAAGGCGACGTTCATCGTGTGATCTTCACGAACAGGACGCGGCCATCGGCCGCGCCTGCAAGAACGCCGGCGCCAGCGGCTTGCAGACGCGCTCGCCGAGCGCGTCCGGCGCGCCAGCGCCGTTCGTTCGTGCGCCAAGTTCGCTTCCACGCAAGCGAATCGACTAAGCTCGCTCCGGGGCGGCTGCGACAGGACCGATGAACGCGTCATTCGATCTCGGCGTCTACAAGGAAGCGTTGCTGTTTCTCGTCACGGCGGGGGTGGTCGCGCCGCTGTTCGTGCGCCTGCGCATCAGTCCGGTGCTCGGCTATCTGCTCGCCGGCGTCGCGCTCGGCCCCTTCGGACTGGGCAAGCTCGCCGAACGCATGCCGCCGCTCGCCGCGCTGGCGCTGACCAATGTCGACGCGATCGCTCGGCTCGCCGAATTCGGCGTCGTCGTGCTGTTGTTCACCATTGGCCTCGAACTGTCGTTCGAGCGCGTCAAGCGCATGCGGCGGGCCGTATTCCAATTCGGCCTCGGCCAACTCGTCGTCTGCGCCGTGGCGATCGGCCTGGTCGCCGCCGCGCTCGGCCGCACGCCCGCGGCCGCGACGATCATCGGCGCCGCCTTGGCGCTGTCGTCGACCGCGATCGTCATCCCGGTGCTCGCCGAGCGCAAGCGGCTCGCGGCGCCGGTCGGCCGCGTGACGTTCGCCACGCTGCTGTTGCAGGACCTTGCGGTCGCGCCGCTGCTGGTGCTGGTGACGATGCTGTCGGGCGGTCACAGCGGCAATTTTGCCGCCGACGTCGCGCTGGCGCTCGCGCCGGCGGCGGCGGCGCTCGCAGCGGTCATTCTGGTCGGCCGCCTGCTGCTGCGGCCGCTGTTCCATTCGGTCGCGCTGACCCGCAGCCCCGAATTCTTCATGGCGGCGTGCCTGCTGGTCGTGCTCGGCGCCGCGTTGACCGCGGCGGCGAGCGGCCTGTCGATGGCGCTGGGCGCCTTCGTCGCCGGGCTGCTGCTCGCCGAGACCGAGTTTCGCCGCGAGATCCAAGTCACCATCGAGCCGTTCAAGGGCCTGCTGCTCGGGCTGTTCTTCGTTTCTTTCGGCGCCCAGCTCGACCTGTCGATCCTGGCCGCCCAGCCGGTCCTGACGATCGGGCTCGCGGTCGCGCTGATCGCGGGCAAGGCGGCGCTGGTCTTGGTCCTTTGGCGCCTGTTCGGCGCGCCGAGCCGGGTCGCCGGCGAGGCGGCGCTGCTGCTCGGGCCTGGCGGCGAATTCGCCTTCGTCATGATCGCCGCCGCGGTCGCCGGCGGAGTCGTCGAGCAGGCCGACGGCGCGGTGCTGCTGGTCGCGGTCGCGCTGTCGATGATGACGATCCCCCTGCTCGGTCGCATCGGCGCGGCGATCGGGCGCCGGCGCGCCCCCGAGCTGGGTCCGGAGGCGCTGGTCGCGCCGCCCGACGAAGACGCAGAACGGGTCGTCATCGTCGGTTACGGGCGGGTGGGAACGCTGATTGGCGAAATGCTCGAACTGCACCGCATCCGCTATATCGCCGTCGACGCCGACCCCAACCTGATCGCGCGCGAGCGTCGCGCCGGCAAGCCGGTCTACTACGGCGACGCCACGCGCGAAGTGTTCCTGCGCCGCTGCGGCGTCGAGACGGCGCGCGCGCTGGTCATCACCCTCGATAAGCCGAGTGCGGCCGAAGAAGTCGTCGCGGCCGCCCGCCGAGTGAGGCCCGACATCACGATCATCGCCCGCGCGCGCGACGCCGATCACGCCCGCACGCTCTACGACCTCGGGGTCAGCGACGCAGTGCCGGAGACGATCGAGGCGAGCCTGCAGCTTTCCGAGGCGACGCTGGTCGACCTCGGCGTGCCGATGGGCCTGGTGATCGCCTCGATCCACGAGAAGCGCGACGA
>PLRT01000197.1:0-4065 GCA_003164915.1 Hyphomicrobiales bacterium
CATCGCCCGCTGGCTCGAGGAGACCCCCGCCGACATTCTCGCTGCCCGCCGGGCCCAGGCGGAATACATGTTCCGCCGCATCGGCATCACCTTCGGCGTTTATGGCGACAAGGACGCGGCCGAACGGCTGATCCCGTTCGACATCGTTCCGCGCGTCATTTCCCGCAGCGAGTGGAGCTTCCTCGAAAAGGGCCTCGTCCAGCGCGTCACCGCGCTCAACCTGTTCCTCAAGGACGTCTACGGCCCGCGCGCCGCGCTGAAGGAGAAGATCGTCCCCGACGAGTTGGTCCTGCGCAATCCCTACTACCGGCCGGAGATGATCGGCCGCCGGCCGCCCCACGACCTGTGGGTGCTGATCGCCGGCATCGACATCGTCCGGGTCGGCGAGCGCGAGTTCTACGTGCTCGAGGACAATGCGCGCACGCCTTCCGGGGTCTCCTACATGCTGGAGAACCGCGAAGTGACGATGCGGCTGATGCCGGATCTGTTCGCCCGACACCGCGTCGCGCCGGTCGACGACTATCCCGACCAGCTGCTCGCCTGCCTGCGTTCGGCCACGCCGCGCCCCGGCGCGGAGGCGACAATCGTCCTGCTGACCCCCGGCGCCTTCAATTCCGCCTATTACGAGCACTCGTTCCTCGCCGACAAGCTCGGCGTCGAACTGGTCGAAGGGCGCGACCTTTTCGTCGACGAGGACGTCGTCTACATGCGCACGACGCTCGGTCCGAAGCGGGTCGACGTCATCTACCGCCGCGTCGACGACGATTTTCTCGATCCGACGGCGTTCAATCCGGAGTCGCTGCTCGGCGTGCCGGGTCTGCTCGGCGCCTATTTAGCGGGCAACGTGACGCTTGCGAATGCAATCGGCACCGGCGTCGCCGACGACAAGGCGATCTATAGTTACGTTCCCGACTTGGTGAGATTCTATCTCGGCGAGGAGCCGATCCTGCAGAACGTGCCGACTTACCGCTGCCGCGAGCCCGACGCGCTGAAATTCGTGCTCGAGCGGCTCGACCAGTTGGTCGTCAAGGAGGTCAACGGCTCGGGAGGCTACGGCATGCTGGTCGGTCCGCACGCGACGGTCGCCCAGCGCGAACTGTTCGCCGGCAAGCTGAAGTCCGACCCCGCCAATTACATCGCCCAGCCGACCCTGGCGCTCTCGACCTGCCCGGCCTCGTTCGAGGGCGGCGTCTCGCCGCGCCATGTCGACCTCAGGCCGTTCGTGCTGACGGGGACCGACGGCGTCCGCATCGTCCCGGGCGGGCTGACGCGGGTCGCGCTGACCCAGGGCTCGCTGGTGGTCAATTCGAGCCAGGGCGGCGGCACCAAGGACACCTGGGTGGTCGACGACGAACCGGGCCTGGAAGGCTGACGCGCATGCTCGCCCGCACCGCCGACAACCTGTTCTGGCTCGCCCGCCAGATGGAGCGCGCCGACTTCACCGCCCGCATGATCGAGGCGACGCTGCGGCTCGAATACCTGCCGCGTTCCGGCGTCGAAGACCCCGCCGTCGAATGGGAGGGCACGCTCAACGCGGTCGGCGCCTACGACGCCTATATCGCCGGGTGCGAGCGCATCGAAGAAGCGAGCGCGATCGACTTCCTCACTTTCGATCGCGGAAATCCGTCCTCAATCTGCAACTGCCTGGAGAACGCGCGCGCCAACGGCCGCGCGGTGCGCACCGCGTTGACCGTCGAGACCTGGACGGCGATCAACGACGCCTGGCTCGAGCTCAAGCGCTTCGAGGCGAAGCGCCGGCCGGGCAAGGATCTCGACCGCGAGGCGCTGACCCGCTTTCTCGACTACGTCAAGAAGGCCTCGCTCGATTTCGACGGCTCCTGCTACCGCACCATGCTGCGCAACGACGCCTATTGGTTCAACCGCCTCGGCGTCTTCGTCGAGCGCGCCGACAACACGGCGCGCCTGCTCGACGTGAAGTACCATCTGCTGCTGCCGTCGAACGAAACGGTCGGCGGTTCGCTCGACTACTTCCAATGGGTGGCGATCCTGCGCGCGGTTTCGGCGGCGACCGCCTACCACTGGGTTTATCGCGATCGCGTCAAGCCGTGGCTGATCGCCGATCTCCTCATTCTCAAGACGGCGATGCCGCGATCGCTGATTGCGTGTTATGTCGGGATCGACTCCTCGCTCGATTCGCTGGCGCGAGAGGACGGACGCTCCGGCGTGGCGCAGCGCCAGGCGCGCGCGACGCTGGCTTCGCTCGAGCGCTCCAGCATGGACGACATCTTCCAGAACGGCCTGCACGAGTTCATCACCGACTTCATCGAGGACAACGCCCGTCTCGCCGCAGCGATCTCCGAGCAGTACCTGTTCGTCTGATCGCGGCGGCCCGGCAGCGAAGCAACCCGAAATGCGCATCCTCATTTCCCATCACACGACCTTCGCTTTCTCGCCGCCGGCGCGCGCGCTGGTGCAGAACCTGCGGCTGACGCCGCGCAGCTTCGATTCGCAATACGTGCTGCGCTGGCGCCTGTCGGTCGACGTGGATGGAGCGTTGCGACGCTGCGAGGATTCGCTCGGCAACATCGTCCACGCCTTCACCCATCCCAGTCATATCGAACGCTTCGTCGTCTCGGCGGTCGGCGAGGTCGAGACCGGCGACGCCGTCGGCGTGGTGCGCGGCGCGGTCGAGCCGCTGCCGGGCGCGATGTTCCTGCGCGCGAGCCCGTTCGCCCAGGCCAACGGCGCGCTGCGCGAATTCGCCGCCGACGCGGTCGGGTCGACCACCGACCGGCTCGAACAGTTGCACCGGCTGATGGCGGCGGTGCATGAGGCGATGGCCTATGAAACTTCGGCGCAGGCGACGCATGGCGGCGCGGCGGAAGCCTTCGCGATGCAGCGCGGCGACGCGGGCGAATTTGCGCATGTGTTCATCGCCTGCGCGCGCTGGCTCGAAATCCCCGCCCGTTTCGTCAGCGGCTATCTCGCTTCCGATTCGCCGCCGCCGCAGGGGCTGTTCGCCTGGGCCGAGGCCGAGGCGCCGGGCCTCGGTTGGGTCGCCTTCGACGCGGTCCACAAGATCTGCCCCGACGCGCGCTATGTGCGGGTCGCGATCGGCTTCGACGGCCTCGGCGCGGCGCCGTTCCGCACCGCGCATTCCGCCGGCGCCGACGCTCAGGTCGACGCCGAGGTCCGGATCGAGCAGGCGTCCGGCCAGGTGCAGAACTGACTCGGTCGGCGTCCGCCGACGGCGGCGGTGACCGACCCCTTCAATCGAACCAGGCGTCGACTGCCGGCGGAGCGGACGGGTCCGCCGCCTTGGCCAGGCGCGCCGCCTTGCGCTCCAGGGCCGGGTCGCGGCCATTGGCGACCTCGGTCATGATGCGGCGCACGGCTTCGCGGGCGTCGTCGAGCGAAATCGCCGAGCAGGAGCCGAGCGGGATCCGGCGTCGGACCCCGGCGCGAGTGTATTGGGCGAGATAGGTCTTGCGTCCGCTCGAGGTGACGCGGACGCCCAGGCCCTGCTGTTTATCGTCGAACACCATTTTGTCGCGGCGTCCTTCCGGACAGCCCAGCGTTTCGAGAACTTCAATTGTCAGCCGCATGACGCCTCCCTGTGTCCGCTTGGGCGGACCCTTCAAGGTCGTTCACCCCCCTGGCCATTGATAGACCTTGGTCCGCAGAGCTGAACTAAGAAATCTTTTAATTTCGGTCTGCGGGCCGGAGCGGGGTGGCGGCTGAGGCGCGGTCAGGGCGCCGAAGCGGGTCCGCTCGCGACCGGGCAATCGGCGCGCGCGCCCCATTCCGCCCAGGCGCCGTCGTAGAGTCCAGCGACCGCGCCGCCGGCTTCCTCGATCGCCAGCGCGACGATCGCCGCGGTGACGCCCGATCCGCAGGTGGTGACGATCGGCCTGGCGAGGTCGATGCCGCGCGCGGCGAACGCCGCCGCGAGCGCCGGGCCGCGCTTGAGTCGGCCCGATTCGACGATTTCGGCGACCGGCAGGTTGAGGCTGCCGGGGATGTGGCCGCTGCGCAATCCCGGCCGGGGCTCGGGCGCGCGCCCTTCGAACCGGTCGGCGGGTCGCGCGTCGACCACCTGGGCCG
>PLRT01000197.1:4085-21570 GCA_003164915.1 Hyphomicrobiales bacterium
GCGGCAGGCCGCCGTCAAGGATCGCGACTTCGTCGACGCCGAAAGCGCGCAAGGTCCACCAGACGCGCGCCGCGGCGAACAGGCCGAGCGAATCGTAGACGACCAATCGCATGCCGTCGCCCAGGCCCAGCGCCGTCATCGCGTCGGCGAACGCCAGCGGGTCNNGGCTCGCCGAGGTGCGCGGCGAGCCAATCGGTCGTGACGAAATTCTCGCGGGTCATGGTCTGACCTCCCTTCGGCCGGGCGCGTTCAGACGCCCGCCGGCGCGAGGGCGATGCGCACGCGCCGGTTGATCCGGCCCTTCTTCTCGACGCCGGCCACGACGGCGCGGCCGATCTCGCCGGTGCGCGCGACATGGGTTCCGCCGCAAGGCTGCAGGTCGAGGCCGACGATCTCGACAAGCCGCACCCGGCCGGCGCCGGTCGGCGGCTTGACCGACATGGTCTTGACCAGGCCCGGATTGGCGGCGAGCTGTTCGTCGCTGATCCAGCGCGTCCTGACCTCGGAGTCGGAGGCGATCAGGGCGTTGAGGCGCGCCTCGACCTCGGCCTTGTCGACGATCGCGTCGCCGGAATCGAAGTCGAGCCGCCCGTCGCCGTCGCCGACCGAACCGCCGGTGACCGGGTAGGGCAGGACGACGCTGAGCAGGTGCAGGGCGGTGTGGGCGCGCATGCGCTTGTAGCGCGTCTCCCAGTCGAGCCGCAGCGCGACGCGTTCGCCGATCAAGGGCAGCCGCGCGCCTTCCGCCGGCGCGTGGAGGATCGTCGTCCGGTCGGCGTCGTAGACCGTGTCGACGATGGCGATCTGCGCGCCGTCGGCGAGGACGAAGACGCCGCGGTCGCCCGGCTGGCCGCCGCCGCGCGGATAGAAGATCGTCGCGTCGAGCGCGACGCCGGCCGGCGAAGCGGCGACGACCCGCGCTTCGGCCTCACGGGCGTACGGCTCGTCACGGAACAACAGCGCAGTCATCAGACGAACGCCCGCGGGATGACGGCGCGGCGGGCGAGCCAGCCGGGCACGGGCAGGTTTTTCTCGCGCAGGAAGGTCGGATTGAACAGCTTCGAGGCGTAGCGCGCGCCGGAATCGCACAGCATCGTCACGATCGTGCCGCCCGGACCGAGTTCGCGCGCCAAGCGGATTGCCCCGGCGATGTTGATCCCCGACGAGCCGCCGAGCAACAGCCCCTCCTGCTCGACCAGGTCGAACACGATGCGCAGGGCCTCGTCGTCGGCGATGCGGTAGGCGAAATCAACCGGGGCCGATTCGAGATTGGCGGTGATGCGCGACTGGCCGATGCCCTCGGTGACGGACGAGCCTTCGCTCTTCAGTGCGCCGCGGGTGTAATATTCGTAAAGCGACGCGCCGAACGGATCGGCGAGGGCGATCTTGATCCGCTTGTCGCGCTCCTTCAGCGCCATGCCGACGCCGGCGAGCGTGCCGCCCGTGCCGACCGCCGAGACGAAACCGTCGATGCGCCCCTGGGTCTGCTCCCAGATTTCCGGGCCGGTCGTCTCGTAATGGCCGCGGCGATTGGCGACATTGTCGAACTGGTTGGCCCACACCGCTCCATGAGGCTCGGTTTTCGTAAGCATTTCAGCCAGTCGACCTGAATACCTGACGTAATTGTTGGGATTGGAATAGGGGACCGCCGGCACCTCGATCAGCTCGGCCCCGACCATCCGCAGCGTATCCTTCTTCTCCTGCGACTGGGTGTCGGGGATGACGATCACGCTACGAAAGCCCAGCGCGGCGGCGACCATGCCCAGGCCGATGCCGGTGTTGCCGGCGGTGCCCTCGACGATGACCCCGCCGGGTCGCAACTCCCCGCGCGCCATCGCGTCGCGCACGATCGCCAGCGCCGCGCGGTCCTTGACCGAGCCGCCGGGGTTCATGAACTCGGCCTTGCCAAGGATCGTGCAGCCGGTCGCCGCCGACGCCGCCCGCAGCTTGATGAGCGGGGTGGCGCCGATGGATTCGATGATGGTTGGGCTGAAACGCATGCTTCCCTCGCTGCGGCGCGGGCACGCTAGGCGAAGCGGCGAGCCCAAACAAGCCGCCGCGCCCTGGCGCATTTGCCGCAAGCGTCACGATCCGGCCGCTATTCTTGGGTTTCTTCCCGAGCGGAGGGGGCAGGCCGAATGTTCTTTATCGCTTCAAAGGCGCTGTGGTTCCTCGCCGCGCCCAGCGCCCTGCTGATTCTCGGCGCGCTGATCGGCGCCGCATTCTCGTCGCGCCGCAGAGGTCAGCTTCTGGCCTTTGTCTGCCTCGCTCTGCTGCTCGTCATCGGCGCCGCGCCGGTCGGCGCGCTGCTGATCGGGCCGCTCGAGAACCGCTTTCCGCAGCCGCCGGCCAACCAGCCGGCGCCCTACGGAATCGTCGTGCTCGGCGGCGCGATCGACGACGAGATCAGCCGCGCGCGCGGCCAGACGACTTTCGACGAGGGCGCAGAGCGTCTCACCGAAACCGCGATTCTCGCCCGCCGTTACCCTTCGGCGCGCATCGTCTACAGCGGCGGCAGCAGTTCGCTGCTCGGCCGGCCGTCGAGCGAGGCGGAGGAGGGTCGCAGCCTGCTCGTCGCTCTGGGCGTCGACCCGCAGCGCGTCACGCTCGAGCCGCGCTCGCGCAACACGGACGAGAACGCGCGCTTTACAGCGGCGATCGTNNCGACTGGCGCCTGAACGTCAACCTGCCGCGCGGCCTCGAGCTGTTCGATCTCGCCGTCCACGAGTGGATCGGCCTCGCCGCCTACCGCCTCTCCGGGCGGACCGACGCGTTCCTGCCCGGCCCCTGAAGCCTATTCGATCCGGGGCGAGCCGAGGCGATAGACGCCGCGGAAGTCGAGCGGATCGGCGGGCTTGCCCTTGCGAAAGATGACCAGCCGGCCCGCCTGGGCGAGGCGGACCGCGGCGGCGCGCACGGCAGAGAGATGACTGCGCCAGCCGAGCGCGTCCTCGCCGCGCGCCGCGGCGTAGGATTGTGCGGCGTTGGTCGGATCGATCGATCGGCCGGGACCCGCCTCGGCGCAGAGCGCGAGGATGACGTCTTCGAGGCTGGGCGAATCGGAACCGGCGGGCGCGCTGGTCATCGGCGGCGTCATGGGGCGGCGATCGCGCAGGGTCAAGCGCCGCCGCCGCGCCCTTGACAGCCCGCGGCGGCGAGCCCCAGGAAACAGGCGCGGGGGAAAGGAAGGCCGGGATGCCGCTGAAGCTGATCGTCGCCAACAAGGCCTATTCGTCGTGGTCGTTCCGCGCGTGGATGCTGCTCGCGCATTTCAAAATCCCGTTCGAGGAGACCGTGATCCCGCTCGACCTGCCTCAGACGCGGTCGCTGATCCTCGANNCCCGAGAAGGCGATCTGGCCGCGCGGCAAGGCCGCGCGGGCCCACGCGCGCGCCCTCTCCGCCGAGATGCACGCCGGCTTCCAGGCGCTGCGCCAGCAATGTCCGATGAACTTCGTCCGCCCGGTCCGCACAATCGCGCTGACTGAAGCGGTCGAGGTCGACGTCGCGCGGATCGACGCGGCCTGGTCGCATGCGCGCAAGACCTTCGGCAAGGCCGGGCCGTTCCTGTTCGGCCGTTTCAGCGCCGCCGACGCGATGTTCGCGCCGGTGGTCAACCGTTTTCGTATCTACGACATTCCGGTTTCTCGCGGCGCGCGCGATTACATGGCGGCGATGGCGGCGCTGCCGGCCTGGAAGGCGTGGACGAGCGACGCCGAGGCGGAGGCATGGCGGATCGAGAAATACGACGCGCTCTAGCCCGTCTCGCGCTGGCGCTGGCGAAAGCGCTGCGCACGCGGCGGACGCCGCGCGCGCGGCTGCGCAACCTTTCCGGCCGGCGCATCATCGCCGACGGCCTCGAACACGGCTTCTGGATCGATTTCTATCACAACGCGATGACGATCAGCTGGCCGGCGTTCTTCGCCGTGATCGCCGGGATTTTCGTCGCGTTGAACCTCGCGTTCGCCGGCCTCTACGCGCTCGGCGAGGCCCCGATCGCCAACGCGCGATTCGGCAACTTCTACGACCTGTTCTTCTTCAGCGTCGAGACGAGTTCGACCGTCGGCTACGGCGACATGCATCCGCAGACGCTGTACGCCCATTCGATCGCCACCGTCGAAGGCCTGGTCGCGGTGGTTCTGATCGCGCTGATGACCGGGCTCACCTTCGCCCGCTTCTCGCGGCCGCGCGCGCGGCTGATCTTCGCCCGCAACCCGGTGGTCGCCGAGCACAACGGCGTGCCGACCCTGATCTTCCGCCTCGCTAACGCGCGCAACGCCTTCATCTCGGAGGCGACGGCGAAGCTGTGGATGCTGAGCGGGACCGAAACGCGCGAGGGGCGGCGCTTCGTCGGCTTCAAGTCGCTGCGCCTGGTCAAGAACGAGAACCCGGTGCTGGCGCTGAGCTGGACGCTGTTCCACCCGATCGACGCGCAGAGCCCGCTGTTCGGCTGGCCGATGGACGATCTCATGGCGAGCGAGACGAACTTCATCATCAGCATCGCCGGATTCGACGAGACTTCGGCGCAGACCGTGCACGCGCGCCACACCTTCGCCTCCCAGGACGTGCGGCCGGGTCATGAGTATGTGGACATCCACAGCATCGACGAAGCCGGCATACGCCACATCGACTACGCCGCCATTCACGACACGCGGCCGATCCGCAGGGCTGCGCCCTCGACCGCGTTGCAATCCGCTGCGGCGCCGCGACTCACGCTCGCCGACGGGGAAGACGTCGCCGTTCCAGGCCTGGGGACGCCGGAGGACAGTTCGAGATGACGGTCATCGCCGCTCCGCCAACGACCGAACCTGCCGCCGAAGCCGAAAATCGCGCCGCCTGGCGCGCGCTCATCGACGAACTCGCCGCGCGCCGCGCCGCGGCCGCCGAGGGCGGCTCGGTCAAGGCGCGCGAGCGCCACCTGTCGCGCGGCAAACTCGCCGCCCGCGACCGCGTCGCGCGACTCGTCGATCCCGGCTCGCCGTTCCTCGAGATCGGCGCGCTGGCGGCCTGCGGCATGTACGAAGGCGACGTGCACGGCGCCGGCATGGTGGCGGGGATCGGCCGCATCCACGGCCGCGAGGCGATGATCGTCGCCAACGACCCGACCATCAAGGGCGGCGCCTATTACCCGCTGACGGTCAAGAAGCATCTGCGCGCGCAGGAGATCGCCGAGGAGAACCGGCTGCCCTGCGTCTATCTCGTCGATTCCGGCGGCGCCAACCTGCCGCATCAGGCCGAGGTGTTTCCCGACCGCGAGCATTTCGGCCGCATCTTCTACAACCAGGCGCGCATGTCGGCGAAAGGGATCGCCCAGATCGCGGTCGTGCTCGGCTCCTGCACCGCCGGCGGCGCCTATGTCCCGGCGATGGCGGACGAGACGATCATCGTCGCCGATCAGGGAACGATCTTCCTCGCCGGGCCGCCGCTGGTCAAAGCGGCGACCGGCGAGACGGTCACCGCCGAGGAGCTCGGCGGCGGCGACCTGCACACGCGGGTCTCGGGCGTCGCCGACGCGCTGGCGCGCGACGACGCGCAGGCGCTGGCGCTGGCGCGCCGCGCCGTCGCCAATCTCAACCGCCCGCCGAAGACGGCGCTCGACCTTGCCCGGGCGCGCGAGCCGCTCCACCCGGTCGACGAGATCGAGGCGATCGTGCCGGTCGACCTGCGCAAGCAATACGACGTGCGCGAGGTGATCGCGCGGCTGGTCGACGGTTCGGAGTTCGACGAGTTCAAGGCCCGCTACGGAACCACGCTGGCGACCGGCTTCGCGCGGCTCTCGGGAATGCTGATCGGAATCGTCGCCAACAACGGCGTGCTGTTCTCCGAGAGCGCGCTCAAAGGGGCGCATTTCGTCGAGCTCTGCGCGCAGCGGGGAATTCCGCTGCTGTTCCTGCAGAACGTCTCGGGCTTCATGGTCGGGCGCAAATACGAGGCGGGCGGCATCGCCAAGGACGGCGCGAAGCTGGTCGCCGCCGTCGCCTGCGCCGCCGTGCCGAAGATCACGCTGATCGTCGGCGGCTCGTTCGGCGCCGGCAATTACGGCATGTGCGGCCGCGCCTACGGCCCGCGCTTTCTGTTCATGTGGCCGAACGCGCGCATCAGCGTCATGGGCGGCGAGCAGGCTGCGAGCGTGCTGGCGACGATCAAGCGCGACGCGCTCGAAGGGCAGGGCGAGACGTGGCCAGTCGACGAGGAAGAGGCGTTCAAGGCGCCGATCCGCGCCCGCTACGAGGCGGAGGGCTCGCCCTATTATGCGACCGCGCGGCTGTGGGACGACGGGATCATCGCGCCCGCCGAGACGCGGCGCGTGTTGAGCCTCGCCTTCTCGGCCTGCCTCAACGCGCCGATCGAGCCGACCCGGTTCGGCGTGTTCAGGATGTAGGGGGCGCTCGCGCTCCTTGTAAACGCGGTCGTCGACCGCGTCTCTTTTGAACGCTCATCCTCTTCGAGACGCTGGCGCGTTCGCCGACCGCGCCGAAAAGTCAGCGCGCGGCTCAATGATTGTGGCCGCTGGCCGCAACCTGCGCCCCGCCGTTGCGTGATGGTCACAGCAAGAACGCCAGCGCCTCCTCGCAGGCCGCCTCGACCTTCAGCGCCAGCAGATGATCCGCGCGGATGCGGCCGAGGTTGACCGCGGCGACCGGCCTGCCGGCGCGGGCCGCCGCTTCGACGAAACGAAAGCCCGAATAGACCATCAGCGACGAGCCGACCACCAGCATCCCGTCGGCTTCGTCGAGATGGCGCATGGCGGTCTCGACGCGCGGGCGCGGCACGTTCTCGCCGAAGAATACGACGTCGGGCTTGAGCACGCCGCCGCAACGCGCGCAGGCGGGGACGAAGAAGGTCGAAAAATCGAGCCCGTCGAGATCGGCGTCGCCGTCCGGGGCGACGGCGGCTTCGAGCGCCGGCCAGTCGGGGTTGAGCTGTTCGAGCTGTTGCTGCAGTTCCGCGCGCGGCGAGACCCGGTCGCAGTCCATGCAGCGGACGCGATCGATGCGGCCGTGCAGGTCGATCACCGCTTCGCTGCCGGCGGCCTGATGCAGTCGGTCGACGTTCTGGGTCAGCAGGATCTCGCTCTTTCCCAACGCCTCGAGCCGCGCCAGCGCGCGATGCGCGGCGTTCGGCGCGGTGCGGCTGATTCGCTTCCAACCGATCAGGCTGCGCGCCCAGTAGCGCCGGCGCGTCGCCTCCAGGCCCATGAAGGCCTGATAAGTCACCGGCGGCGAACGCTTCCAGGCGCCGTCGGCGTCGCGATAGTCGGGGATGCCCGAGTTCACGCTGCAGCCGGCGCCGGTCAGGACGAAGAGGCGTCGATGCTGGTCGATGAAGGTTTCAAGGGCGCCGGATTCCGTCACCTGACGAAGATAGTCGCGCCTGCGGGCTCTCGCCATGGGCGCGGCCTTTGGATATCCATCCTTCGGCCGCTATAACCTTGCCCGGCGGGGGAGGCGGTTCGATGTTCGCCAATGTGTTGATCGCCAATCGCGGCGAGATCGCCTGCCGGGTGACGCGCACCGCGCGGCGGCTCGGCCTGAGGACGATCGCGCTGGCGACGCCGGCCGACCGCGGCGCGCTGCACACCCGCCTCGCCGACGAGGCGCATGAGATCGGCGAGGGCGGCGACGGCTATCTCGACGGCGAGGCGATCGTCGCGCTGGCCAAGCGCGTCGGCGCCGAGTGCATCCATCCCGGCTACGGCTTCCTGTCCGAGAACGCCGACTTTGCCGATCTGTGCGGCCAGGCGGGCGTCGCCTTCGTCGGCCCGTCGCCGACGGCGATGCGCGCGCTCGGTCTCAAGCACGCCGCCAAGGCGCTGATGGCCAAGCTCGGCGTCCCGGTCGCGCCCGGGTATCACGGCGACAACCAGGGCTCGAAGTTCCTCAGGGAGAAAGCCTACGAGATCGGCTATCCGGTGCTGATCAAGGCGGTCGCCGGCGGCGGCGGGCGCGGCATGCGCCGGGTCGACGCCCATGTCGAGTTCGAGGCGGCGCTCGAAGCGGCGTCGCGCGAGGCGGCCAACGCCTTCGGCGATCCGCGGGTGCTGATCGAGAAATTCATCGCCGAGCCGCGCCACATCGAGGTGCAGGTGTTCGGCGACCGCCACGGCGCCGTCGTCCATCTGTTCGAGCGCGACTGCTCGCTGCAGCGGCGCCGGCAGAAGGTGGTCGAGGAGAGCCCCGCGCCTGTCCTCGCCGAGGCGACGCGCGCGGCGATCTGCGAGGCGGCGGTCGCGGCGGCGCGCGCGGTTGGCTACGCAGGCGCCGGCACGGTCGAGTTTCTCGTCGATCCGGCGCGCGGGGAAGGGGCCGGCGGCTTTTATTTTCTCGAGATGAACGCGCGGCTGCAGGTCGAGCATCCGGTCACCGAAGCGGTGACGGGACTCGATCTGGTCGAATGGCAGTTTCGCGTCGCCGCCGGCGAGCCGCTGCCGCGGACGCAGGATCAGATCGGCCGCGACGGCTGGGCGATCGAGGCGCGGCTCAACGCCGAGGACCCCGAAACCGGCTTCCTGCCGAGCCCCGGCCGCATCGTCGCGCTGCGGCTCGATCCCGGTCCCGGCCTGCGGGTCGACGCGGGCGTCGAAGCGGACGACGAAGTGACGCCGTTCTACGATTCGTTGATCGCCAAGCTGATCGCCCACGCGCCGACGCGACGCGAAGCGCTGGCGAAGCTGCGCGCGGCGCTGGCGGACGCGCTGGTGGTCGGCCCCAAGACCAACCTCGGCTTTTTGGACGCGCTGCTCGCCGATCCGGCGGTGGCGATGGGCGGCGTCGACGTCGGCTTCATCGACGCTCATGCGGCCGCGCTTGGCGCCGAGCCGCGTCCGCCCGATCCGCGAGCGGTCGTCGCCGGCGCCGCGGCGCTGATCGCGGCGGCGCCCAAAGGCGAGGCCGCCGACCCGTGGAGCGTCTCGGATTCGTTCGAATTGCTCGCCCCGCGCCGGGTCGGTTGCGAATTCCTGGTCGACGGCCGGCTGGAGCGGCTGGCCGCGATCGAGGCGGGTGGAGCGCGCGCCTTCGCTTTCGCCGACGGTCGCGCCGTCCCGGAGACAGGGCCGACGCCGCTGGTGACGCGCGTCGCCCAGGCCGCCTATGTGCTCAGCGGCGGCCGGCAGATCATCGTCGAACGCGTCGATCCGCTCGCCGGCGCGGCGGCCGGAGGCGGGGAAGAATCGGGCGACGTGGTCGCGCCGATGCATGGGCGGGTGATCGCGCTTTCGGTCGCCGAGGGGGATTCCGTCGCCGCCGGTCAGCGCCTCGCGGTGGTCGAGGCGATGAAGATGGAGCATCCGCTGCTGGCCCCGCGCGCCGGCCGGGCGACCCGCCTCGCCGTTACGCTCGGCGACATCGTCGAGCAAGGCCAGCGTCTTGTGACGGTCGACGAGACATAGAGGCCAGTTCCAGCGCAACCATTAACGGTTCGTTGAGGAGCTGATGCAACTATGACGTGTATTTCTTCCTACAGACGAGTTCACGATGCACGCGTTGCAGCCGAATCCATCGGGGTTCGATCCGCCGGCGTGGGAGGCTTCGCCGCGCCCCGGCGCAAGCGGCCTCGATGCGGCATTGCGGCGGGCGCTGAGCGAAGGCGAACTGCGGTTCGACTTCCAGCCGCTGGTGGAGGTGGCCAGCGGCGCGACGACCGGATTTGAGGCGCTCCTGCGCTGGCGCCGACCCGGCATGCGCGATCTCGCCGCGGGCAGTTTCATCGCCGACGCCGAGGGCATGCCGGGTTTCGACGACATCGGCGTGTGGGCGCTGATCGAGGCGGCGCGGGCCGCCGCCCCCTGGCCGAGCCGGCTAAGGGTCGCCGTCAACCTTTCAGCGGCGCAGCTCCGGTCGACCAAGGTGATCGACTGCGTCGGTCGCTTGGTCGACCAGGGCCGCATCGACCCGCGCCGGCTCGAGATCGAGATCGCCGAATCCGCCCTGATCGACGACTTCGCCGTCGCCGCCGCGACGCTGAACGGGTTGCGCGCCCAAGGCGTCACCGTGGCGCTCGACGATTTCGGCGGCGATCGGTCGTCGATGCGCGCGCTGGCCCGGCTGCCGCTCGACCGGCTCAAGATCGACCGCGCTTTCGTCGTCGACGCGCTGATCAATCCGCGCTGCGCGGCCGTGATCCGCTCGGCGGCGCGTCTCGCCAAAGAACTGGGTTTGGCTCTGACTGGCGAAGGCGTCGAGACTTGCGAGCAGTTCGAGTTGCTGCGCTCGGCCGGTTGCGACGAAACCCAAGGCTACTTCCACAGCCGACCGCTGCCGGAAAGCGAGCTCGAATCTGCGTTCGAGCGCAGCCCGGGCGGCTGCGATGGCCGGACCGAATGCCGGAACTGTCAACGCCGGATTCGATATCGCTGAGGCGACCCGCGTAGACGATCGCCGTATCGCATGCGAAAATGCGCACTGGCCAAACCGCAAGGAGCCGGGCGATGAGCGGTATCGTCGCCGTTCCCAGGGCCAAGACCAAAGTCCAGACGGAACGGCCGCGCCTGCACAAGGTGATTCTGTTCAACGACGATTACACGCCGCGCGACTTCGTCGTTACGGTGCTGAAGTTGGAATTCCGGCTTGGCGAGGGACGCGCCCAGGCGGTGATGATGACCGCGCACCGGCTCGGCGCCTGCGTGGTCGCGGTTTACGCGCGCGACGTCGCCGAAACCAAGGCGGCGCGCGCGACCGAAGCGGGGGCGGCCAAGGGCTATCCGCTGCGCTTCGATTGCGAGCCCGAGGAATAGGATGCTTCGCGGCCGGCTGAGACGGCCTGATCGGTCGTCTCGGCCTATCGCCGGACATCGCCGCCGCTCGGCGACGGCGCTGTTGCGATCTTGCTACGACAGGCGAGGATATCTTCATATCCTCCTGTTGGATCGAGCATTGTCGTCGACACGGGGCGTCCGCGACCGCGCGCCGCTTCGCCGGCGGCCGCCGATTTGCGATAAGGCGACGATGACGCTGCATCTGGTCAAGCTCTGTGTCGGCGCGGAATCGATCGCCGATCTCGAAGAGTGGATCGCCGACCGCATGGCCGAACGCCGCGCGCGCGGCGAGCGCGCCCAGCACGCCCATGTCACGCGCATGGTTCCCAAACGCGCCCAGGAGCTGGTCGACGGCGGCTCGCTCTATTGGGTGATCAAAGGGCTGATCTCGGCGCGCCAGAAGCTCGACGAGGTCGAACCGTTCGTCGACGCCGACGGAATCGGCCGCTGCCGCCTGTGGCTCGAGCCCACGGTCGTCGCGGTGGCGCCGCGGCCGATGCGCGCCTTTCAGGGTTGGCGCTATTTCGCCGTCAAGGACGCGCCGCCCGATCTTTCCTCCGCCGCCAAGGGCGCGGCGGCGATGCCGGAGGCGTTGCGACGGACGCTCGGCGCGCTCGGCCTGTTGTAGGGCGGCCGCGCTGGTCTTGCGGCGGAGGGCGCAGCGACCGATGTTAAGGGCGGCGCTTCGCGCCGGGAGAATTTGTCATGGGCGATGAGGATCGCGTCCCGTCGCGGCTTCGCGAAAGCGGATCGGCGATCGACGCTTTCGTCGAGGCGGCGCGGCGCGCGCCGGCCCCGCCGCCGAGCGGGCGCGGCCGGCTGATCTTCGCCCTCGATGCGACGATGAGCCGCCAGCCGACTTGGGACATGGCGCAGGCGCTGCAGAGCCGCATGTTCGACGCGGCGGCTCGGCTCGGCGGCCTCGACGTCCAGCTCATCTATTTCCGTGGACTCAACGAGTGCCGCGCAACCGGCTTCGTCTCCGGCGGCGCGGGGCTCGCCGAACTGATGAACCGCATCTCGGTCGCGGGCGGCGCCACGCAAATGCGGCGCGTGCTCGCCCACGCGCGCGACGAGGCGCGGCGGGCGCGGGTCGGCGTTCTCGTCTTCATCGGCGACGCGATGGAGGAGCGAATCGATCCGTTGCTAGCGACCGCCGGAGAACTGGCGCTCACCGGGGTCAAGGCGTTCATGTTCCAGGAGGGCGGCGACCCCTTGGCGCGCCGCGCCTTCCAGGAGATCGCCCGCCTGACGGGCGGGGCCTACGAAACGTTCGACGCCGGCGCCGCGGGGCGGCTCGAGGCGCTGCTCAAGGCGGCCGCGGTCTACGCCGCCGGCGGCCGGGCGGCGCTGGCGGCGCAAGCTGAGCGCGACGGCGGAGCGCGCGCGTTGCTGGCGCAGTTGCGCGAAGCGTGACAAGAGACCCCAGGCGCGCCGCGCCTTCGTGATCCGATCTGGCCCATGCCCTCTCTCATCGCCGGCGTTCTCATCCTCTTTCTGTTGCTGGGCGGGCTGCGGAAATTCGCCCAGCTCAGCCCCGCGGCGGCGGTCGCGCTGGCGCGCAACGCCGGCGCGGCGCTCGTCCTGCTGGTCGCAGGTCTGTTGCTTCTGCGCGGCGAAGTCGCCGCCGCGATCGGCGTGGCGGGCGTCGGCGCGAGCCTCGGGCTGATCGGTCGGGGCGGGCGGTTGGCCTCGGTGCTTGGCGCCGCCGGGCTCGGGCGACGCAGCGGCCGCGTGACGACGGCGCGCTCGGCGACGATCGAAATGCGGCTCGACCAGGATAGCGGCGCGTTGAGCGGCCGCGCGCTCGCCGGCGCTTTCGCCGGACGCGCGCTCGACGCTCTGGCGCGAGGCGAATGCCTGACGCTCTATCGGGACTGCCTGCGCGACGACCCGGAAGGCGCGCGTCTACTGGAAACTTATCTCGACCGCCGGTTTGCCGGCTGGCGTCAGGCAGACGAGGGTGAGGGCGAGGCGCGGCGGCGGAGCGATCGCAGCGGTGCGATGACGCGCGACCAAGCGTATGAAATCCTGGGCCTGCCGCAAGGCGCGAACGCCGAGGAAATCGTTCGCGCCCACCGATCGCTGATGCAGAAGCTTCATCCAGACCATGGCGGATCGACCGCCCTGGCGGCGCAGGTCAACGAAGCCAAGGACGTCCTGCTGCGACACGGGTGACGCTCCTCAGTCGTCGCGTGCGGCGAAACAAGCGAATCCGCCCTTCTTCAGCGAACGGCAAGCCGTTTCGGCGGCTTCCGAGTCGAGCCCGGCGAAGCGGGCGCGATAGAATATGTCTCCGCCCTTGGCGACCTTCTCGGTGAACGGACGAGCCTGAGCGAGCGGGCCGCCGCTGCGCACGCGCGCGCGCGCAAGCAGATCGTTGGCCTTGGCGGCGTCGTCGGAAATGCCGATCTGAATGATCCAGCCGCCCTTGTCGGTGGGAGCCGGCGCGGTCTCGGCCGCGACGGTCGTCGCCGCCTTGGCGCGCAGCGCGGCGGCCAGCGCCGCGTCGCTCGAAGCGGATTTGACGACCGGATCGGGACCTCTGACCCAACCGAGCTGCGCCGGTGTGGCGGCGGAGACCGCGGCAGGCGCGGAACGCCTGGCGGGCGCACCAGCCGTGGCGGCGGTCGGCGCGGATTTTGCGGCGGCCGGCGGCGGCGGCGCGGTCGGCGCCTCTTCGGCGGAGTCTTCGTCGCCTTCCTCGATCTGGCCAGTCGCACTGCGCGAGGGCGGGGCGGGAATGGCGGCGGCAGGCGCGGCGAGGCTCGCCAGCTGCACCGGCGGGCCGGGCGGGATCGGCGCTTCGGCGATCATCGGCGCGGTGTGACCGCGGTTCGAGGCCTCCGCGAAGTGGTCGCGGATCAGTCCCTCCATGAACGCGTCGCGCGCGGCGGCGGTGCGGCCGCCGAGCACGACTCCGACAAGCGAGCGGCCGTCGCGATGGACCGAGGTGAGCAGGTTGAAGCCCGACGCGCGGGTGTAGCCGGTCTTCATGCCGTCCACGCCGTCGACGCGGCCGAGCAGATGATCGTGGTTGCCGATGATCTCGCCGTCGTAGGCGAACTCGTGGGTCGAGAAATACTTGAAGTAGCGCGGAAAGCGCTCCTCGGTGGCGCGCGCGAGAATGCTGAGGTCGCGCGCCGTGGTGAGCTGCTCGTCGTTGGGCAGGCCGGAGGCGTTGCGATAGAGCGTGCGCGACATGCCGAGCGCGTGCGCCTTGCGCGTCATCATCTCTGCGAAACGGGGCTCGTCGCCGCCGATCGCTTCGCCGATCGCCACCGCGACGTCGTTGGCCGAGCGCGTCACGATCGCCTTGATCGCATCGTCGACCGAAATCGTATCGCCCGGCTGAAGCCCGAGCTTCGACGGCTCCTGGGCGGCGGCATGCTCGGAAATCGGGATCGCTGTCTGCAGAGTCATCGCGCCTTTGTCGAGCTGTTCGAACAGCAGGTAGAGCGTCATCACCTTGGTCAACGAAGCGGGATGACGCGGCGCATCCGGATTGGCGGCGTAGAGCGTGCGACCGGAATTGGCGTCGACGACCAGTGCGGCGAAGGCCGGATCGGCGGTCGCCGCGGCGTAGGCGACGGGTCGCTGGTGGCGCCGCCAGCCGCGCGCATCGGCGGGGACAGAAGCCAGACTCAACAGCGCAAGCGCCGCGCAAGCCGCCGATGCCACACGAAGGATTGAGGAAGAGCGAAAGCTACACAACGCCATGGACGCCCTGCTGAACTGATCCGGCTCGACGGCCGCGGCAGAGCGACCGTTGCGCGACGAACACAGGTTCAAACGCTATGCGGGGGCGGTTACGGCGACGTTAACGCGCAGCCGCCCTTTCTCCTCTGTCGCCCGCCAAGCTCTTGTTTGGACACGAGAAGCGAGTCGGGCGCCACGCTCCCGGCGCCGAATTGATATTGCTTAACGGATTGATAATAGGCGGCCTGCCTTCGTCGGAGCCCGGCATGCGACGTTTTGTTGCAGCGCACCATTTCGCTTGACAGTTCGTTGTGCAGTGCACATATTGCCGGCGTCGACGCCGCTGCTTCGCGGCGTCCGGATCCGCCGCCGCAACCAAGCGCACGAGGTTTGACCATGACCGCTCCGACGTTCGAAGACTTCCAGACGTTCAGCAAACAGCAGCTCGAGGCCGTCAATGCGGCCGCCGCGAGCGTGGCCAAGGGAATGCAGGAGATTGCGACGGAGTCGTCGGACTATTCGAAGAAGGCGTTCGCCTCGAGCTCGACAACCTTCGAGAAGCTGCTCGGCGCGAAGTCGGTCGAGACCGCGGTCCAGATTCAGACCGACTTCGCGAAGGCGACCTACGAAGGGCTCGTGGCGCAGGCGAACAAGTTCAATGAGATTTACGTCAAGCTGGCGACGGAAGCATTCAAGCCGGTCGAGGCGGCTCTCGCCAAGCTTCAGGCGAAGTGACGCTCCACGAGGATCGCGCGCTCAGCGCGAGAAAGCGCGCATCTCACATGTCGGGGTCGGCGTCACGCCGGCCCCTTTTTGTTGCCCGCGGCGTGGGCGCTTGATCGAAATTGGCACTTGCGCGCCCGCCGCAAATTGGCGAACCTCGCTTGCGTCGCATCGGCCTCTGGCGCCCGACGCGCATGGCGCCTAGATGAGGTTCGTGGGGAATCGCGGCGAATCCCCGAAGCGTCGCGGTCGCGCCGCCCGTGAGGTTGTCGAGGTCGCTCGTGATCGCCGATCCGCATCCGTTCGTCAGTCGGTTTCGCGCCGGGTTTGCGCGTCTTGTTCGTATATTCTCGGGTTCGCGGGCCGCTTCGGCGATTCGGCCGGCGACGATCGCGGCGCGCGAACCGCGACGCACGCCTGAGGCGCCCGGCGTCGGCGCCACCGTTATTACGCGCACCCGCGCGCAGACACGGCGGCCCAACATGTACCGCGTGCTGCTGCTCAACGACGACTACACGCCGATGGAGTTCGTCATCGCCATCTTGCAGGCGTTCTTCAACAAGAGCCCCGAGGAAGCCACTCAGATCATGCTCCACGTCCACAACAACGGCGTCGGCGAGTGCGGCGTGTACACCTACGAGGTCGCCGAAACGAAAGTCGCCCAAGTGATGGACCACGCACGAAAAAACCAACATCCTCTGCAATGCATCATGGAAAAGAAATGAAAGGCGTGTGATGCCGGTATTCTCCCGCTCGCTGGAAAAGACTCTTCGCAAGGCGCTCGCGCTCGCCAACGAACGCCACCACGAATATGCGACGCTCGAACATCTGCTGCTGGCGCTGATCGACGATCCCGACGCCGCAGCGGTGCTGCGCGCCTGCAACGTCGATCTCGACCAGTTGCGCAAGAACGTCGCGCATTATCTCGATGCCGATCTCGACAATCTGATCGTCGAGACGCTCGACGAGGCGAAAGCGACCGCCGGCTTCCAGCGGGTCGTCCAGCGTGCGGCGATCCACGTCCAGTCGTCGGGCCGCGAGGAGGTCACCGGCGCCAACGTGCTCGTGGCGATCTTCGCCGAGCGCGAGAGCCACGCCGCCTATTTNNCTGCAGGAGCAGGATATGACCCGCTACGACGCGGTCAACTACATCAGCCACGGCATCGCCAAGCGTCCCGGCCTGTCCGATCCGTCGCGCACCCCGCGCGGCGCGGAGGATGACGCGGACGCGCGCGAAGCCAAGGACGGTAAGGACGGCGTCGACGGCAAGAAGAAGGAAGGGGCGCTCGATGCCTATTGCGTCAACCTCAACCGCAAGGCGCGCGACGGCCGCATCGATCCGCTGATCGGCCGCGAGAGCGAAGTGCAGCGCACGATCCAGGTGCTGTGCCGCCGCCAGAAGAACAATCCGCTGCTGGTCGGCGACCCTGGGGTCGGCAAGACGGCGATCGCGGAAGGCTTGGCGCGCAAGATCGTCAGCGGCGAAGTGCCGGAGGTGCTCGCGGGCGCGACTGTGTTCGCGCTCGACATGGGCGCGCTGCTCGCCGGCACCCGTTACCGCGGCGACTTCGAGGAGCGCCTCAAGCAGGTGATGAAGGAGATCGAGCAGCACAAGGACGCGATCCTGTTCATCGACGAGATCCACACCGTCATCGGCGCCGGCGCGACCTCCGGCGGCGCAATGGACGCCTCGAACCTGCTCAAGCCGGCGCTGGCGCAAGGCTCGCTGCGCTGCATCGGCTCGACCACGTATAAGGAATACCGCCAGTACTTCGAGAAGGATCGCGCGCTGGTGCGGCGCTTCCAGAAGATCGACGTCAACGAGCCGAGCGTCGCCGACGCGGTGGAGATCCTCAAGGGGCTCAAGCCCTATTTCGAGGAGTTCCACAAGATCCGCTATACCCAGGAGGCGGTGAAGGCGGCGGTCGAGCTGTCGGCGCGCTACATCCACGACCGCAAGCTGCCCGACAAGGCGATCGACGTCATCGACGAGACCGGCGCCTCGCAGATGCTGGTCGCCGAGGCCAAGCGCAAGAAGGTCATCGGCATCAAGGAAATCGAGGCGACGATCGCCTCGATGGCGCGCATTCCGCCGAAATCCGTCTCCAAGGACGACGCCGAGGTGCTGCAGCATCTCGACGCGACGCTGAAGCGGGTGGTCTACGGCCAGGACGCTGCGCTCGGCGCGCTGGCTTCGGCGATCAAACTGGCGCGCGCCGGCTTGCGTGATCCCGAGAAACCGATCGGCTGCTATCTGTTCTCCGGCCCGACCGGCGTCGGCAAGACGGAAGCCGCGCGGCAACTCGCCT
>PLRT01000143.1 GCA_003164915.1 Hyphomicrobiales bacterium
TTCCGATGCAATTGTCAAATAGCGACGGAAAAGCTTGCGCTCCTCCACTGGATCCTCGCTGCAATCGCCGGAGCCTGACGCCCCCGCGCTCGCCGCGCTGACCCGAATTCCTGCGGCTTCGCCGCAAACGAGACGACCGAAACCGCCCTGCCCCCGCTTCCCAGCAGGGAGGAGCGCATCTCGAGATCGTCCCGAAATCCCGACGTCGCGCGGGCCGCCACAGCGCCGCCGCCGTCAGTCGCGTGGGTATATGAGTCCGCGTCGCCGGTGTCAAACTGTTTTTGCAAAAGGTTCGCATATCGAGACCCGCACGGCGGTTCGCCTGGGGATAATTCGCCCGATCCGCGGCCGCGACGGCCCATCCGCCGCACAACAGCCACGGTTTTAGCCGAGAAGCGCCGGCCGGCGCGTTGCGCTGGCGGAGCGGCGACGGTACGAAGGAGCCGCCGCGGGGAGCGCGCAGCGAGCGAGCGACGAAATTTGACGTGACAACTTCCGCCGCCCGAATCTCCCGCGCCGCCGGGCCGGCCGAGAGGCTTCGCTCGATTGTCGAACTCGGCCACGAGCCGCCGATCGAAATCGGCGAGCCGCGCATCGACGGCCGCGAGCGACGCCGCGTCTCACTGCGCTGGCTCGCCGGCATCGCCCTCTCCGGGGCGACCGGCTTGGCGCTGATCGGCTCGGCGCTCTATCTCGACCTCGACCGCCAGTCGAATTTCGCCGAGGCGCCGGAATTCGCCAATCTCGCCCGTCACGAAGAGGCCGAGGGAGTCAACGGCGACAAGGGCGACCGGCTGGTCAGGCCGATCGACGTGGTCGCCGCAAAGCAGACCTACAAGGCGCCCACGACAATCAAGATCGGCGACAAGGAAGTCGTGAGGGTGCGGCCGTTCACCATCCTGTCGACCGCGCTGGCGCTGACGCCCAATGCTTTCGCCGACGCCGTGCCGCCATTCAACCCGCTGACGGCGATGAGCGGCGCCGCCGAAAAGGCCGACGCGCCGCCCGACCCCGGACCGGCCCAGGACGACGCCGAAGTCGCCTTCTCGCAGCGCGACCTCGCCCCCGACGAGGCGGCCGCCGCGACCGGCGAGTTGACGCTCGCCGAAGCCCAGGCCCAGGTAGCGGAACTGTTGAAAGCCTCGACGACGGGCGACGAAATCCCCGTCCTGCCGCCGCAACTGCTGCTCAAGCGCACCAGCCAGGCTGGCATCGACCCGCTCGGCGGGCTCTCCTATCCGACCACCAGCTCGATCAACGCGCCTTTCGCCTCGATCGAGGTCAAGATGGTGCCGGAGAACGTCACCGACGCGGCGATGACGCCGGCGCCGCCCGACAGCCGCGAGCGCCTCGCGGTCTTGCGCCACGGCGAAGCGTTCGAGGACCTGTTGCAGGCCAATGGCGCAAGCAAGGACGCAGCCGACGCGATTCTCGCCGCCTTCGGCGTCAAGCGCGGCGAATCGCCGGTCGCCGAGGGACAGAAGGTCCTCCTGCAATACGACGACTCCGGGGACGGCAAACCGCCGCTCATCGCGCGCGTCTCGGTCTACGCCGACGAGCAGCTCAAATCGACGATTGCGATCAACGACGAAGGCGCCTATGTGCCGGTCACGCTGCCGCGCCAGGCGAGCGCGCGCGGCGACTCCGAGCCGGACAACGGCGGCCTCAGCCTCTACGAAAGCATGTACGAGACCGCCCTCAAACAGGGGCTGCCGAAGCCGATCATCGACGAAATGGTGCGCGCGTTCGCCAACGACGTCGACTTCCAGCGCGCAACGCAGCCGGGCGACTCGATCACCGCCTTCATCGCCGAACCCGACGAAATCGATCCGCATCCGCAGCTGCTCTATGCGTCGATGTCGGTGCGTGACCAGACGTTCAAGTATTTCCGCTTCCAGACGCCCGACGACGGCCTGGTTGATTTCTACGACGAGAACGGCCGCTCGGTGCGCAAGTTCCTCCTCCGCAAGCCGGTCGCCGGCGGCGAAATGACTTCGCCGTTCGGCATGCGCTATCACCCGATCCTGCACTACACACGCATGCACACCGGCGTCGACTGGGGCGCGCCAATCGGCACGCCGGTGGTCGCGGCCGGCAACGGCGCCGTGATCAAGGCGGAGTTCACCTCCGGCTACGGTCGCCGTATCGAGATCCAGCACGTCAATGGCTACGTCACCACCTATTCGCACCTCTCCGGTTTCGCGCGCGGCATCGCTCCCGGCGTGCGCGTCACGCAAGGCCAAGTGATCGGCTATCTCGGCCAGTCGGGCTTGGCCACCGGGCCGCATCTTCACTATGAGGTCATCATCAACGGCAACTTCGTCGACCCGATGGGGATCAAGCTTGCCCGCACGCGCGAGTTCGACGGCAAGCTGCTCGCCGCGTTCAAGCGCGAGCGCGACCGGATCGAGCAATTGATGGCCGAAGCGCCGACCGCCGCCTCGACCGCTTCGGCCGCGCCGACCGCGCCCGCGGGCGCGACGACGCCCGGCGCCTCGACGACCACCAAGATCAACTGAGCCGCGCGACGAAGCGCGGGGCGCCGGGCGCAAAGCCAAGCGCTGCGCGCACGTCTTCCGCCGCTGCGCCCTGATCGCGCAGCGGCGTCGAGGCGGCGCTCTTCGACATCTTGTCGCCGTGAGCGTCGAGCACGAGCCGATGATGGCGATAGCGCGGCGCCGGCAGGCCGAGCGCCGCCTGCAGCAGGCGGTGCGCCGAGGTCGCGGCGAACAGGTCGCGGCCCCTGACGACGTCGCTGACCGCCTGCAGCGCGTCGTCGACGACGACGGCGAGGTGGTAGCTCGCGGCGACGTCGCGGCCGCGCAGGACGAAATCGCCCCAGGCGGCAGGCTCGGCGACGCAACGCGTCTCCGTCTCGCCTTCGCCGAACTCGCGCCAGATGAGATCCGCCGGCGCGGCAGCGCGCGTGCGCGCCGAATCGAGCCGCCAGACCGGCCGCGCGCCGGCGGCGAGCCGCGCCTCGACCTCGCGCGCCGACAAGCTGCGGCAGGTTCCGGGATAGAGCGGCGCGCCGTCGGGATCGCGGCCGGCCCGAGCTGCGGCGAGCGCGCCGCGCGTGCAGAAGCAGGGATAGGCGAGGCCGCACGCGCGCAGAGCGTCGAGCGCGCGCGCGTAATCGCCGGCATGCTCGCTCTGGCGGCGCGGCGCCCCGTCGAAGACGATTCCGAGCCAGGCGAGATCGTCGCGAATCGCCGCCTCGTATTCGGGCTTGCAGCGCGAGCGGTCCAAGTCTTCAATGCGCAACAGCAGTCGCCCGCGGTTGGCGGCGGCGAAACGCGCGTTCATCAGCGCCGAATAGGCGTGGCCGAGATGCAGCGCGCCATTCGGCGACGGCGCGAAGCGAAAGGTCGGAACGGACGGCATCGGCGAACGGATGAGCGGCGAGAATGGCGGGCACTGTTTCGAAAAAGTCGAGCGGCGGCAAGAGCGCCGCGAAGGCGGCGCGCAAGGCCGGCGGGAAGCGCCGCACGGCGACAAAAAAGCGCGCGCCCGCCAAACGCTCCGTTGCGCCGCCGCGCTACCATCCTGGCCCGCCGATCGCCGACGAGGCGGCGCTCGCCGCCGCGCTCGGCAAGCTCGAGGCGCTCGATCCGAAGACGGTCGGCGCGATGCTCGCGGTCGGCGGCTCGCCGAGCTTGCGCTGGCGCGAGCCGGGCTTCGCCGGCCTGGTCGCGATCATCGTTTCGCAGCAGGTTTCGGTCGCCAGCGCCAACGCGATGGTGGCGCGGCTGCAAGCGGCGTTCGCCACGCTCGACGCGGCGAGCGTGCGCGCCGCCGACGAGGCGAAGCTGAAGGCCTGCGGCCTTTCGCAGGCGAAGATGAACGCGCTGAGGGCGCTCGCCGAGGCGACGCTGGGCGGTCTTGACCTCGCCGGGCTCGCCGCGCTCGAGGCCGAAGCCGCCCACGAGGCGCTGGTCGCGGTCAAGGGCATCGGGCCATGGACCGCCGATCTCTTTCTGCTGTTCTGCCTCGGCCATCCCGACGCGTTCCCCGCCGGTGATCTCGCGCTGCAAGAAGCAGCGCGGCTCGCGCTCGGCCTGAGGAAGCGGCCCGACGCGCGCAGGCTCGAACGGATCGCCGAGCGTTGGCGGCCCTTGCGCGGGGTCGCGGCGCGGCTGCTGTGGGCCTATTACCGCGGCGTGAAGCGGCGCGCGGGCGTGGTCGGGCAATCATAGCGCGCAAGCGATCGCGCGCTGAGGACGCCGCCGCCTCAGCGGCGGCGTCGTTCATGGCGTGCTCGGCGGCTCGCTGGCGCGTCGCTCGGCTTCGCGCTAGAGGGCGTCATCGTCCCCACGCTGGAGCCGCACGCCGATGCCCGCTGAACTCAACGGCCCGCGCCTCGATCCCGAAGTCGCTACCGCCAAGCGGCTAGTCGTGTTCCTGCACGGCTATGGCGCCGATGGAAACGACCTGATCGAGCTCGGCCGGCAATGGCGGAAGCTCTTGCCCGACGCGGCTTTCGTTTCGCCGCACGCGCCCGAGCGCTGCGCCGGCGCGCCGACGGGCCGGCAATGGTTCCCGCTCAATGTCCTGGCTCCCGACGACGCGCGTGGCGAGGACCAGCGCTGGAGCGGCGTCGTCGCCGCGCGGCCGGCGCTCGACGCCTTTCTCGACGCCGAGCTGGCGCGGCGCGGCCTCGACGATTCTCGCCTCGCGCTGGTCGGCTTCAGCCAGGGTTCAATGATGGCGCTGCATGTCGGCCTGCGCCGCCGGCGCGCGCCGGCGGCGATCGTCGCCTATTCGGGCCTGTTGGTCGGTCCGGACAAGCTCGACGAAGCGAAAGCGCTGAGCGCCAAGGGCGAATCTCCGCCGATCCTGCTCGTCCACGGCGACCAGGATCCCCTGATTCCGCTCGAGGCGATGTTCGCGGCGATGGACGATCTCGCGCGCGCCGGCATTCCCAGCCAATGGCACCTGTCGTTGGGCGTCGGCCACGGGATCGACGCCGGCGGCTTGACCCACGGCGGGTTGTTCCTCGCGCAATCGTTCCGCGCGACGGGGCGCTGAGCCGCGGCGGTTCGGCCGCTCGAGGCCGAGGCGTGGGCGCGCCGCCGCAAACGAAAAGAGCCGCCTCGACGAGGCGGCTCTCGAAAACTTCGTGGAACGCGATGCCGCGTCAGCGCGAGTAGAACTCGATGACCTGGTTCGGCTCCATCTGGGTCGGATAGGGAACCTCAGTGAGGCTCGGCACCCGAGTCATCTTCGCCGTGCCCTTGCCATGGTCGACCTCCAGGTAGTCGGGCACGTCGCGCTCCGCGAGCGCGGCCGCCTCGAGCACGAGGGCGATCTGGCGCGAGGATTCCTTGATCTCAATGAGGTCGCCGACCTTCACCTGGAACGAGGCGATGTTGACGCGGCGGCCGTTGACCTTGAGATGGCCGTGGTTGACGAACTGGCGCGCGGCGAACACGGTCGGAACGAATTTGGCGCGATAGATGACCGCGTCAAGCCGGCGCTCGAGGAGGCCGATCAGGTTGGCGCTCGAGTCGCCCTTCATCCGCATCGCCTCGACGTAGTACTTGTGGAACTGGCGCTCGGAGATGTTGCCGTAATAGCCCTTGATCTTCTGCTTGGCCTTGAGCTGGGTGCCGAAATCGGTCGCCTTGCCCTTGCGCCGCTGGCCGTGCTGGCCGGGTCCGTATTCGCGCTTGTTGACCGGGCTGCGGGGCCGACCCCAGATGTTTTCGCCCATCCGGCGGTCGATTTTGTATTTCGCTTCGGCGCGCTTCGTCATCGCGGTTCCTCTGGTTCTCGTTTCAGGGAACGCGCCCTCCTCTGCGCCGACCTCCGCCGCTGGGACGAAAGCTGCGCCGACAGGCCTCCGCCGAGCCAGGCGAAAACCACGGGTGCGTCAAACGACGAGCGCGCCCCCGTCTGCCAAGGGCGCGCACATCGGGCGGTGCTCTAGGCTGGCGCGGCGGCGAAGTCAAATCGAATTCCGGAGCGACGATGCGCAGCGGCGGCCTGACTGCCCCAGCGCCCTCAGCCATCCGTGGCTGACAAAGCGCGTTTCCCAAACCGGTCGCGCCGACAACCGGCGAGGCGGCTGAGATTGGGGGCGGCCGCCATGCCCGAATCACTTGCCTATCCGTCCGACCGACCGGATCAGTCATGCATATTTCACATGACAGCATCCAGCCAGACGCGGCCAAACTGTCACGACTAGGTAAGAATTTCTGCAAAACAAAAGAGTTTGGCTGATTCGCGGCTCTGGCATGCGAGGACTGCATGCGTCCTATGCATGGATGACGCGCTGCAGCATTGACCTTTGTGCGGCGCCGAACTATATCGGGGCGGTCTAGAGAGAAGGAACGCGCAAGGGCTCAGGCCGGCGACCGGTTCAAACACCGCCGCCGTCGGCCGCAAGATGAGGAGCCGACCATGAGCTTTGAATTCCTCCGCCGTTATTTCCGCGAACGTCGCGTGTATTGGGAGACGATGCGCGAGTTGTCCACCTACACCGATCGTGAGTTGCACGACATCGGCATCGACCGCGCCGACATCGAACACATCGCACGCCAAGCGGCGCAGGGCTGATGTCGCCCGCCGCCGAGATCCCGGCGCACCGGTCCGAGAGGCCGCGGCGCCGGGAGCAAGACGCTTCCAACCATTAATAGCGAACATTCAGGCCAATGCGGACGAGACTGCCGTCCAGCCGTTGGCTGGCGTTGACGGACAACCCCTCGCCCTGGGCGATGTCGTTGGCCGCGGCGACCGCGTAATCGGCCTTGCCGAGATCATAATAGAGATACTCGGCCTTTAGCGACATATTGCGGGCGAAGCCGTATTCAACGCCGCCGCCCAGCGCATATCCGACCTTCGCGCCCGAGGCCGATCCGGCGAAGAGATCGGTGTTCAAGCCGTCGTATTGCGAGGCGGACGATTCCGCCTTGACGCCGCCGTAGGCGAGGCCGCCGGTGGCGAAGATCAGCGCGCGGTCGAAGGCGTAGCCGACCCGCAGGCGGGTCGTTCCCAACCAGTCCAGCCCGGCTTTCTGGCGCCCGTCGTTGGTGATGATTCCATTTGTCGGCGCAACGAAATTGGTCGAGCGCGCGCCGCCAGCCCAGTCGAGGTCGGTCTCAAGGCCGGCGACGATCTGTTGCATCTGGTAGTTGTAGCCGAGTTGTGCGCCAAACGCGCCAAAGGTCGCCGCGTGGTCGCCAAGGCTGACGGGAAGGTATCCGTCGGCGATCGCGCTCTGGACCGCGTTGTCGCCGCTGACGTTGAGCGGCCCACTCGGGCCGAAGATGTCGTCGAAACCGGGCGGGTCGGGCGCCGGAATTGAGGAATAGCTGTATTTGGTCTGGGCGTCCTCCCAGCCCAGACCGGCGTTGGCGCCGAAATAGACCCCCGTCCAATTGTACGCCACAGCGGGCGGAGCGCCGAAATCGGCCGCCGCGGCGGCGGTCGGCGCGCAACAGACGGCGATGAGAATCAGTCGGCTTCGCATGAGAACCCCCTTGGATGCGCCAATACGCAACTCATAGTTGCATAAACTAGTTGATTCAACCGTTAATCCGCCTCGATCCCGTCTTTTTGCAGGGAGCGCAGCGCCGGCGGAGCCGGCCGCCCGCAGCTAAAGCGCCGGCCTCGCCGCGACGAAGCGCAGCGTCGCCGCCAGCGCAGCGATGAGCAGCAGCGCGAACAGAGCGAACGCCGCCGACAGCGACAGCGCGTCGGCGACCGCGCCGGCGATTAGCGGCGCCGGCAGGCGCGCGAACGCGCCGAAGAACGCCGCCGCCGACAGGCCGGCCGCCGCCGTCGCGCCCGGTTGTCGCGCGGCGAGCGCGAAGCCGCACGGCACGACCGCGCCGGTGCCGAAGCCGATCACTGAAAAGCCGGCGACGCTCAGCGCGAAACCCGGCTTCGTCGCGACAAGCAGAAAGCCGAGCGAGGCGACGGCGAGCGAGCCGACGATCAGCCAGCGGTCGGCGATCCGCGCACGCAGTCGGTCGACATTGAACCGCTGCACCGCCTGGCAGCCGGCAAAGAAAGACGCGCCGAGCCCGGCGAACGCGGCAAGCTCGGGCGCCTCGCGACGCAACACCAGTCCCGACCACGCCATCGCCGCGCTCTCGCAAGCGATGCAGGCGCCGATGACCAGTCCGAGCGTGGCCAGCGCGCGCGAGGCGAAGACGCGACGACCCACCGCGACCGCGCCGACCGTCTCGCCGCGATCGGCGGGAACCGCGACGGCGACCGCGACGCTCGCCCCCCACAACGCGGCGAGCACGGCCAGGCACGAGATCCACGGCGCGCCGCCGGCTGCGATCACGCCCGCCGCCGCCGCTGCGAGCGCGACCCCCGCCGAAGCCGCGCCATGCATGCCGGCCAGCACCGGCCGGCCGAGGCTGCGCTCGATCCGCGCGCCGGCGGCGTTCATCGTCAGATCGACCAGACCGGCGAGAAAGCCGTAGACCGTCTGCAGCGCGAAATAACCGACGAGGTCGTCCACCAGCAGCAGCGCGGCGAGCGCCGGCGCCGACGCGACCGCCGCGACGATCAGCGCCCGCTTGGCGGTGAACCGCCGCGCGAATGCGCCGCCCGACGACATCGCCGCAAGATAGGCGGCGGTGAACAGGGTCAGCGCCGCGCCGTAGGTCGCCGGGCTGAGGCCGAGGCGCGCGACGATCGTCGCCGAGGCGCCCGACCAGGCGCCGAGCCCGACGCCGAAGGCGAAGAACATCCCCGCCGTCGCGCGGCGCGGCGACAGCGCCTTTCGGCGCGCGTCCCTCGGCGGCGCCGACGCGTGCGCAGGCTCCCTAGGGTCGCCGTCCATCAGGGCGCCAATCCCCGCCGCTCGACGCGCCGATTCGCATGGGGCCGCCGACCTAGGCGCCGCGTCGGTCGCGGCAGACGCGCGCGCTCACTTCGACGCGACAATGCGCACCTTGGCTTCGCCGTTGGCGACCGGCTCGACCTCGACCGGCGCTGGCGGAGGCGCGACCGGCGCGGCGAAGACGGCCGCCGCCGCCGCCGAGCCGCTGAAGCGCGCGATCAGCCACGAGCGGAACAGCGCCACTGCCTCGTTGCTGAGATCCTCGGGGTGGGTCGTCAGATAATAGCCGTAACCTTCGTCGAGCCACAGATCGAACGGCTGCGCGAGGCGGCCGGCCCTGATCTCCTCGGCGAACAGCAGCGGGTCCGAGAGCGCGACGCCGTCGCCGAGGATCGCGTATTGCACCGCGAGCTGCTCGGTGTCGAAGACCAGGCCGCGATCGACCGACAGATCGGGACGGCCGAGCGAACGGACGAAATTCTCCCAGAAGAAGTGCCGCGAGCGGCCGTCGATCTTGACGTGCAGGAGGTCGTTGGCGGCAATGAACTTGGCGGGATCAGAGCGGTCGGCGTTCTCGAGCAGCTTGGGGCTGCAGAGCGGCGTCGCGCGCACCATCCACAGCAGGTCGTGGATCGCGTCGGCGACCCGCGGCTCGGAATAGACGATGGCGATGTCGATGTCGCCGTCGGTTTCGGGGCCGGAGCTCGGCTTGGAGACGATCTCGAGCGTGATGCCGGGGTTCTCGGCGCGGAAGTCGCGCAGGATCGGAATCGCCAGGCGATGGGCGAAGGCGGTCGGCAGCGCGACCTTGAGCACCCGTTTCGGCCGGCCCTTCTCCTTGATGACTTCGCCGAGCGCCTGATCGATGCGGTCGAACGACTTCGACACCACCGGCAGGATGTGGCGGCCCGCCTCCGTGAGCACAAGCTGCTGCGGGCGGCGCTCGAACAGCGCGACGCCGAGAAAGTTCTCCAGCACCATCACATGCCGGCTGACCGCACTCTGCGCGACAGTGAGGCTATTGGCGGCAGCCGTGAAACTCAGGTGCTGACCCGCCGCTTCGAACGCGCGCAGAGCATTCAGCGGCAACCATTTGCGATCCATCGTCCATCCCCGAGGGCGATGCGGGACGCCGGTCGACGCCCCTGCTCGCGCGCCCTCGTCCAACGTGACGATATGGCCCGCGCGTTGCGCCCGCAAGAGGCTGAGCGGTGAAGCGCGTCAACCGTCCACACTCGAATCGCGCTCGGGCGCGCTCGACGACCGCGGCGCGGCGTCGAAAGCAGTCTTGAGACGACCGTCGCGGACCGCACGCTTCGCCCTTCGCAAAGCGGCGCTGCGCCGCGTCGCCCGACGGCGAAACAGCCGGCGCCCCCGATTGCAGAAGGCCGTGTAACTTCGCCAGACGAGACCGGAGACTGTTGCGTCGCAGGCAAATCGATGGACTGAGAGCGGTCGCGGTCGCGCCGGTCATCCTCTGGCGCGCCGGCGTCGAGGCGGTCAGCGGCGGCTTCATCGGCGTCGACGTCTTCTCCGTCATCAGCGGCGATCTCATCGCTGGCTTGATCCTCTCCGAGCGCGAGGCCTGCATACCTCGGCGCTGCGGCTGCCGGCGCCGGGAGGCCGACGACGGCGCTTCCCATCCCCGGCCGCCTGAGTTAAAGCAGCGGCCGAATTCGCCCTCCTGAAAATTCCATGACCCCTGACAGCCCCGTCGCGCGCCGGCGCACATTCGCGATCATTTCCCACCCCGACGCCGGCAAGACGACGCTGACCGAGAAGATGCTGCTCTACGGCGGCGCGATCCAGCTTGCCGGCGAGGTGCGCGCCAAGGCCAACCGCCGCCAGACCCGCTCCGACTGGATGGGCATCGAGCGCGAACGCGGCATCTCGGTCGTCACCTCGGTGATGACCTTCGAATACGGCGGCTGCGTCTTCAACCTGCTCGACACGCCCGGCCACGAGGACTTCTCCGAGGACACCTACCGCACCCTGACCGCGGTCGACTCGGCGGTGATGGTGATCGACGCCGCCANNGCCAAGGGCATCGAAGCGCGCACGCGCAAGCTGTTCGAGGTGTGTCGGCTGCGCGACATCCCGATCGTCACCTTCATCAACAAGATGGACCGCGAGACGCGCGATCCCTTCGACCTGCTCGACGAGATCGAGAAGACGCTGGCGCTCGACACCGCGCCGCTCGACTGGACGGTCGGGCGCGGCCGCGGGCTGGTCGGCGCCTACGACATCCGCCGCAAGACATTGCGCGCGCTCGACAAGGATGCGGCCGAGAGGCCGGTTTCCGGGCCCGACGACCCGGCGATCTGGGCGATGCTGCCCGAGCACGAGCGCGCCGCAGCGATGGAGGAGATGACGCTCGCGGTCGAAGGCTGCCGACCGTTCGACAAGCAGGCGTTCCTCGAAGGGCACCTGACGCCGGTGCTGTTCGGCAGCGCACTGAAGGAATTCGGCGTGCGCAACCTGATCGACGCGATGGCCGAATTCGCGCCGCCGCCGCGCGCGCAGGAAGCCTCGACCCGCACGGTGAAGGCGGACGAGCCGAAGATGACCGGCTTCGTCTTCAAGATCCAGGCCAACATGGACCCCAACCACCGCGACCGCATCGCCTTCATGCGAGTCTGCTCAGGCAGGCTGACGCGCGGCATGCGCGCCAGGCTGACGCGCACCGGCAAGCCGATCACGCTCTCCGCGCCGCAATTCTTCTTCGCCCAGGATCGTTCGCTCGCCGAGGAAGCCTTCGCCGGCGACGTCGTCGGCATCCCCAACCACGGCCTGTTGCGCATCGGCGACACGTTGAGCGAGGGCGAGGACCTGGTCTTCCGCGGGGTGCCGAGCTTCGCCCCCGAGATCCTCAGGCGGGTCAAGCTCGCCGACGCGATGAAGGCCAAGAAGCTGCGCGAAGCGTTGCAGCAGATGGCCGAGGAAGGCGTAGTGCAGGTGTTCGTGCCACACGACGGATCGAGCGCGATGGTCGGCGTCGTCGGCGCGCTGCAACTCGACGTGCTCGCCGAGCGGCTCGAATCCGAATACGGCCTGCCGATTGCGTTCGAGCAGAGCCGCTTCGAGATCTGCCGATGGGTCAGCGCAGCAGACCGCGCAGAACTCGACAAGTTCGTCGACGCCTATCCCTCGTCGATCGCCGCCGATCTCGACGGCGCGCCGGTGTTCCTCGCCACCAGCGCCTTCAACCTGCGCTATGACCAGGAGCGCTGGCCGAAGATCGTCTTCGCCGACGTGAAGGACTATCAGAAGAAGGCGTAGGCGCGGCGCAGGGCCCGAGTTCTCGGACATCTGTGACAACACCTACGAGGCAACGGGCGATATACCTAATTCGGCGAGGAGGTCTTTGCGACCTTTGAGACGCCAATGTCCCTCAAGCTTGGCCATTAATTCAGTTTGACGCCCCGTCACCAGAGGAAGCGTCCACTCCGGAGTTCCCAAGACCTGCGTTGTGAGGACAAAAGGCGAGATGCCGCCTTTGGAAAAGTAAGCCGTCTTCTTCTTCTCAAACTCATAATTCTTGGCCGAACTATTCTTTTTGCGCGTCAGCAGCGCGAGATTTCCCAGCGTGTGCACAACCGAAGCGCGTACGGCCGGATCGGGAAACCAATCTAACCATTTGCTTCCGGCTTGCGGGTTTTGCGGCAGCACATGTTCGACGGTCGTGGTGTCGTAATCGTAGGTCGCCCCACCCCCAGAAAGGAGCGCGTCGAGCCGCAGCAAAACGGTCGAAAGCGCCCTGGTCGCCAGGACGTCATACAGAGAGCCGTTGAGACGCGTGTACGTCGCGAACTGTTCGCCTGGGGTCAATTGCAGCGCTGACTTTTCAACCTGCAAGTCAGCGCGAGTTTCGATCTCACCAGTCAGCCGCGAGAAGCGTTCGATACGTTCGTTGATGCCGACCTTCGTAACCAACATCGAATACGCTAGGCGTTCAAGATCGCGAAAGAACGAATCCATGTCGGCTGGTTTGCCGCGATGCCGAACTGCGAACGCGAGAGCTGGCGGCATCCAATCCTTAAACTCCAGACGATTGAGCCAGCGAAGGCTTTCGTTGATGGCTTCAGCCCGTTCGGTGCTCGTGTATTCGGCATCGGTAAGCTCTTGATAGACCTCTGCCATCGGGATTAGAATATTGTCGACCAACATTTCCGATGTACGGTCATTTACCACATGATCGCGAAACTCTTTCAGCACGGTCCCTTGCGGCTTTGCTTTCCGGTATACCATGCGTATATGACTGAATAGTTCTCCAAATTCATTGCGGCCAAGGTCCTCTTCCATGTCCTCCCACTTCTGCGTGTACGCGTCACGCATTGAAGTGCTAATCTTGCCCAGAATCTCAGCCTTGAGGATGTCAGTTGGGGAAAGATCGAGGCCGCGACTGTTGAGCACCGAGAAAATGCGGTAGGCGGAATCAAGGTCTGGCGTTGCAACGGCGACCAAAAAGCATCGTGTAACTACGAACTGCGCAAGCGCAAGACGCCCGGCCTCTGTCATAGCCTTGAGCCGCTCATCGAACATTAGCGCGTTGCTTCGGATGTTTTTGCGGCTATCCGATGATTGGTCATTCAGCACGAGCAACTGCGCGAACCCGTCTTCTCGCTGAACATAGCGCTGAAAGAATTCTTGGTCGCGAGGGCGTAACGAGAGCCGAAATCGGTCTTGTGTCCCAAGAATTTGGCTGCCCTTCTCATAGATAAGTTGGGTGATGTCGCCCGCGCCGTTAGAGACCACATTGGCGCGGATCGCCGAAAGCAACAAAGTAAGAGTCGTCAGTCTCTGTTGGCCGTCAACGACGTCTGCGCTCGGCTGCGCCTCTGATTTGATCAGGACTATGCTGCCAAGAAAATACGGCGGCATATCCTCAACCTTGGCTGGGCCACCTCTCATAAATCCCACAAGATCGTCGAAAAGATCGCGGGCTTGCTCGGTCGTCCAGGCATATGGGCGCTGATAGCTAGGAATCTTAAAGACGTAGTCGTTGCTAAAAATCCGCGAAATGGCCTGTTCGTGTGCGACAAGTGTTGATGACATTCATTCCCCCGGCTCATTTTCAGTTTGCTGCGACAAACCTCCGTTGTCTATGTCGCGCCGAGTCGCACACTGACCACAGAGCTATGTTGTCTGCGCCGGGCCGTCCTCGCTATCCTCGTGGGCTCTTCGACGCGCGTCATTTCCCTTTATCGCCCGTTCATGCCGCCCGGCCGCGCGCCGCACGACCACTCGGCTTGCGCGACTTAAAGGTGACGCTCATTTCGACATCCTGGTCCAGCTTGCCGAGAATGCCGATCAGCCGATCCAGTGTGAAGCGACGAAGCTGCGTATTGCGGATGCGGGAGAACTCCGAATGGGCGACGCCGGTCAGGCTTTCGGCGTCGCGCAACGAAAGCCCGCGTTCGTCAAGGATGCGGATGATCTTGGCGGCGGTGACGGCGCGCGCCTGCGCGAGGCCAGCGTCAGGCCGGCCAAAGTCACGATAGACATTCCCCGAGCCGCGCACCAACTCCAGTTCTTTCTCGCTCATCTCAACGCCTCCGTCAGCCGCTTGAGCCGCTCGCGGATTAGGTCGACCTCCGCCAATGGGGTCTTGATCCCTGATTTCGACTTCTTTTGGAACGCGTGGATCACCCATACGTCGACGTCGATCTTCACTGCGTAGATCGCGCGAAACGCGTCGCCGCGATGGCGCGCCGCGATCTCGAACACGCCACCTTCGACGCCCTTGAACGGCTTCGCGTTGCCGGACATTCCGCCTTCCGCAGCGACGGCCAGGGCGTCGAGAATGTCATCCTGCACAGCCGTGGGGAACGCTTCGAAGTCCTTGCGCGCCGCTCGGAGCCAAGAAACGCTTCGCGTGTCCCGCATGAACGTCATGGTGACAAATTTGTCACCAAATTGCAAGCCCTGTCTCTGGCGTTGTGTGGTCGATATCCGCATATCGACTTTGGCGAGAGGGGCGGTCACAGGACTCGATAGGCCCGGTTTGGGTCTACGCGGCCATGCCGCGCGCCCGATCGCAGACCACGCTGTCAGTCGTCGATCGCCGCCGACCTCGACGGCGCGCCGGTGTTTCTCGCCACCAGCGCGTTCAACCTGCGCTACGACCAGGAGCGCTGGCCGAAGATCGTCTTCGCCGACGTGAAGGACTATCAGAAGCGCGTCTAAACGGCGTAGGCTGCGCCCGAAGGCCAATCCGGGAGCACGCCGATGCAGGGCAAGACCGTGGTCGCGACGGGGGCGACGTCGGGGCTCGGGGCGATCGCCGCCGTCGAGTTGGCGCGGATGGGCGCGCGCATCGTCTTCATCGCGCGCGACGCCAAGCGCGCCGCGGCGACGCTCGCCGAGCTCGAGGCGGTCGCGCCGGGCCGCGGGCACCGCGCCCATATCGCCGAACTGTCGCTGGTCGCTGAGGCGCGGCGCGTCGGCGGCGAGATCGCCGCAAGCGAAGCGCGGGTCGACGTTCTGATCAACAACGCCGGCGCGATCTTCTCCGACCGTCGCGTCACCGCTGAAGGTTTGGAGATGACCTTCGCGTTGAACCACATGGCGTATTTCGCGCTGACCAGAGCGTTGCGCGAGCGGCTGGTCGGTTCGGCCCCGGCGCGCGTCGTTTCGACCGCCTCGGCGGCGCACTACGGCGCCAAGCTCGACTTCGACGACCTGCAATGCGCGCGCGGCTACAACGCTTGGCGCGCCTACAACCGATCGAAGCTCGCCAACATCCTCTTCACCCGCGAACTGGCCAAACGCCTCGCAGGGACTGGCGTCACTGCCAACTGCCTGCATCCCGGCATCGTCGCTTCCCGCTTCGGCGACGAGGCCGGCGGCTGGACGGCGCGACTCTTTCCGATCGTAAAGCGCTTCGGCGTCTCGCCGGCGCAGGGCGCCGACACGATCGTCTACCTCGCCTCTTCGCCCGACGTCGCGACGATCAGCGGTGCATATTTCGCCAAGCGCAAGATCGCGACGCCTTCGCGCGCCGCCCGCGACGACGCGGTCGCGGCGAAACTGTGGGAGCTGAGCGAAGCGATTGCGGGGTGAAGTAGCGCCCCTCTCCCAAAGGGAGAGGGGAAGGGGTGATAGGATGACGAGCCCAAGATGCGCAAACGCGCCGCCGCTCGGCCCGCTCGCCAATGCCCCAAGCAGCGTCCGTTTCTGTAAGCGACCGACCCCTCGCCCCTGCCCCTCCCCCGTTCGCTACGACCTTCACACATCTCTGGCNNGCTTCGCCCGCTTCGCGGTGACTGCGCCGCGCCGATGCGGCGAAGCGCATCCATGGTCTTTGCTGCGGGAAGTCGGCCCTGCGGGCCGGCTTCGCTCAGCAAAGACCATGAAAGCCAAGAGCCTGAGCCGCGCGGAGGGGTCAAGGCTTGCTCCCCCCGGACTTGATCCGGGGGGAGCAACCCGCGAAGCGGGCGCGGCCAAAGGACGTCCGAAGGAACGCCCGTCTTTCGACCG
>PLRT01000128.1 GCA_003164915.1 Hyphomicrobiales bacterium
GCAATTCTTCACATGCCGAGAGTCTTTGCCGGTTTTACTGTTCCAAACGCTCATCTCGCGGTTGATTTCTTCCTTCAGCTCAGCGGATTCGTCATCGCCTATGCCTACTCCGCCCGCATCCTCAACGGCATGCCGTTCAGGCAGTTTCTCTGGCTGCGAGTAAATCGACTGTATCCGGCTTTCGCGGTCGGCATCGCCCTGGGGTTTCCTGTCGCCTTGGCGGCTCTGCGATACCCGCACTCCGGGCTCAGCGTCGAATGGACGCCCGCCTCCCTCGCCTGCTCGACCCTTCAGAACGCCTTCATGCTTCCGGCCTTCGGCTGCGGACAGCCGGAGACCATCTTTCCGCTGAACCCGCCGATGTGGTCGGTCTTCCACGAAATCCTGGTCAACGTCGCGTTCTTCGCGCTCGTTCCGTTCCTCGCATACGGGCGGCGCGTCCTGCCGCTCATCGTCGTTCTGTTCGCCGTCGCCGCGTCCTACGCGTTCATGAGGGACACTTTCGGCTTCGGATACGGCTGGAACGACTTCCTGCCGGGCTTCGTCAGAGTGTCGGCGTCGTTTCTTGTCGGCTTCGCGATTTTCAAGTTCAAGCTCGTCGAGGGGCGCCGCTCCAACGTCGCCTGCGCGATCGCGTTTGCTCTTCTCGCCGTCGCCTTGTTTCTCCAGCTCGACAACGTCGCGTACGAACTCTTCGCGATTGTCGGCCTCTTCCCGATCGCGCTTTTCGCCGGACAGGCCAATCCGTCGAATGGGGCCGTCTTCTGGCTTTGCGCCCAGCTCGGCAGGACGAGCTACGTCCTCTACGCCATTCACAAGCCGCTTTATCAGCTCGCCTACGGCGCCATATTGAAATTCTCGCCGAAGCTCGTCGACGACCTCGGAATCTCGCTCGGCTGCGCCATGCTCGCCGCCATCGTCCTGATCGCGTGGCTGCTGTCGATCGGCTTCGAACCGCCCGCCAGAGCGGCGATGAACAGACTGCGCTGGCGCGCCGGCCTCAGGCGATCCGCCGCGTCGCCGCCTTGAGCCATTTGCGCGTCGGCGCGTCGACCAGCGGCGACAACTTGGCGCGCGTCTCGGCGTGATAGGCGTCGAGCCAGGCGATCTCGTCGCGGGTCAGCAGCTTCTTTTCGACCAGCCTGAGATCGATCGGCGCGAACGCAATCGTCTCGAAGCCGAGCGTCGGCCGGTCGGCGCCGGCGATCTTCGCCTCGCGCACGACGACGAGGTTCTCGATGCGGATGCCGAACCGCCCCGCCGCGTAATAACCCGGCTCGTTGGAAATGATCATACCGGTCTCAAGCACGGTCGAATCGGTCTTCGACAGCCGCTGCGGACCTTCGTGGACCGAGAGATAGACGCCGACGCCGTGGCCCGTTCCGTGGTCGAAATCGAGCCCGGCGCGCCACAGGGCTTCGCGCGCCAACGTGTCGAGTTGGCCGCCGGTCGTCCCGCGCGGAAAGATCGCCCGCGCGATGGCGATGTGGCCCTTGAGCACGCGGGTGAAGCGGTCGCGCAATTCGGCGCTCGACCGGCCGACGCTGATCGTGCGCGTGATGTCGGTGGTGCCGTCCTCGTACTGGCCGCCGCTGTCGATGAGGAACAGTCCGCGGTCGATCCCGAGATTCGACGCCTCGCTGACCCGGTAATGGGCGATCGCGGCGTGCGGGCCGGCGGCGGCGATGGTGGGGAAGGACACGTCCCTCAGCGCGCCGGTTTCGCGGCGAAACGTCTCGAGCGCCGCGGCCGCGTCGATTTCGGTGAGGCGGCCTTTCGGCGCCTCGGCGTCGAACCAGGCGAGAAAGCGCGACAGCGCCGCGCCGTCGCGAATATGGGCGGCGCGCGTTCCGGCGAGTTCGACCGCGTTCTTGACCGCCTTCATCCGGGTGATCGGATCGGCCTTGCCGATCGCCTTGCCGCCCGCCGCTTCGAGCGTCTGGACGAGCCGCGACGGCGCGGTCGCCGCGTCGAAGACGACGCGCGCGCCCGCCGCGCCGAGCGCGGCCACGAAGGAAACCAGCGCATCCGGCGGCGCGACGTCGACCAAACGGTCGAGCCGCGCGCGCACCGCGTCATTCAGTTTGCGGCCGTCGACAAACAGCGTCGGCCGCCCTTCGCGCGGCGCATAGGCGTAGGCGAGCGGCAGCGGCGTATGGGCGACGTCGCCGCCGCGGATGTTGAACAGCCAGGCGACATTGTGGGCGTCGCTGACCAGGAGGCCCTCGGCGTCCTTCAGCCCCGCGCCGACCCGTTTGAGCTTGGCGGCGACGCGCTCGCCGGCGAGCCGATCGGGATGAATGCGAATCGGCGTGAGCGGCGGGCCCGGTCGGTCGCTCCAGATCGCGTCGATCGGGTTCGTCTCGACCGCCGCCAGTTCGCCGCCGGCGGCGCGGCAGGCTTTCGCCAGCCGCTCGACCGATTCGGGCGTGTGCAGCCACGGGTCGTAGCCGAGCTTCCCGCCTGCGCCGAGGTTCGCCTCGATCCAGCCCGAGGGCGGCTCATTGACGACGTGCTTGACGGCGAAGACCGCGCCGTCGACCTGGGCGGGCGCCTGCAGCGTGTAGCGGCCGTCGACGAACAGCGCCGCCTGGTCGGCGAGCGCGATCGCCAGGCCTGCCGATCCGGAGAAGCCGGTCAGCCACATGAGCCGCTCGGCGCCCGGCGGCACGTATTCGTTCTGGTGCTCGTCGGCGCGCGGAACGACGAAGCCGGCGAGCCCGCGCGCGGCCAGCTCCGCGCGCAGCGCCGTCAGCCGCGCCGCGCCATCAGCCGGGCCGCCAAGCTCGGCGAAGCTCTGATAGCGGGCGACGAACCTCGCCGCGGCCCGGCTCACGGCTTGCCGGCCTCGGTGACGACGTGGCCGATGAAGGGCAACTCGCGATAGGAATGGGCGACGTCCATGCCGTAGCCGACGACGAATTCGTCGGGGCAGTCGAAGCCGACGAAATCAGCCTTGATCGGCACTTCGCGCTTGCCGCGCTTTTCCAGCAACGTGCACACCAGCACCCGCCGCGCGCCGCGCGCGACCAACAGATCCTTGGCGAAGGCCAGCGTCCGGCCGGATTCGAGGATGTCGTCGACCAGCACGACGTCGCGATCCTTCACCGAAGATTCGATGTCGCGCAGAATCCTCACCGTGCCCGTGGAGACCATGCCTTCGCGATAGCTCGACAGGTGGAAGAATTCGACCTGCGGCTCGAGTCCGACGCGGTGCATCGCGCGCAACAGGTCGGCGGCGAACATGAACGAGCCTTTGAGCACCGCCACCACCAGCAGGTCTTTCGGCTTCGCCGCCGCGACCTCGGCGGCGATCCCCTCCACGCGCTGGATGATCTCCTTTTCCGAGAACAGGACTTCGACTTTGCGCGGGCCGCTCATTTCCCTCATCCCTCCGGGGCGAGGGAGTCCTTATCGCCCGGCGCGGCGAATTTGACCAGCGCGTCGACGACGCCGGGCGGCGACGCGGCGAGCCTGGCGACAAACGGCGCGCGTTCGCCCGCAGCGAGCCGATTCTTGGGCGGTCGCGTCGTCCAGACGTAGAGTTCGCGGCCGTCGGCGGCGCGCAGCGCGATGCGCAGCCGCGGCGCGGCGATCTCGCTTCCGCGCAAATTGACCAGCGTCCCCTCGATCGCCAGCAGCGACTTGTCGCCGCCGGCGCCGAGGCGGGCGCTGACGTCGGCGATCGCGATTCCCACCCCATTGACCGGCAGCCCGATCGCCGCATAGACGCCCCCGGCCGCCGGAAGCGCGGCCACGACCGCCGCCCGCGCCGCAACCGCCGCCATCGCGGCGGCGAGCGCGGCGATCAAAGCCAGCGGCGCGACGAGACGCCCCGCCCGTGCGCCGAGACGGCGGCGAGGCGAAGGCGCCTCGGCCATGGTCCGCCAGGCCGCCGCGGCGCCGCGGATCGGCGCCAGCGACCCGGCCAATGTCGGCCGCGCCGCCAGGTCCCAACTGCGGCCGCAACCCACGCAGCGGAAGCGGCAGGTCTCGTCGCCGAGAATCTCGTCGGGAATATGATATGTAGCGGAGCAGGTGCTGCAGACGACGACCATGGCGAATCAGCTCGTTTCAGCGCGCTCAGGGAAGGCTTGGCATTTGGTCGCGTTCATGGTTAAGGCCGGGTTAAGCCCCCATCGCGCGAGGGTCGCCGTTGTTGCGCTTTGACAATGTCGGTTTGCGCTACGGCGTCGGACCGGAGGTGCTGCGCGACCTCAATTTTTCGATCGCGCCGCAGAGCTTCCAGTTCCTCACCGGCCCGTCCGGCGCCGGCAAGACGACCATGCTCAAGCTGATGCTGCTCAGCCTGAAGCCGACGCGCGGCACGATCCACATCTTCGGCGAGGATGCGGCGGCGCTCAGCAAGAACCAGATCACCGCGCTGAGGCGGCGGATCGGCGTCGTGTTCCAGGACTTCCGCCTGCTCGACCACCTGACGACCTACGAGAACGTCGCCCTGCCGCTGCGCGTGATGGGCCGCGACGAGGCGGGCTATCGCGCCGAGGTGGTCGAGCTTCTGCGCTGGGTCGGCCTCGGCGACCAGATGAACACGCTGCCGCCGGTGCTGTCGGGCGGCGAGAAGCAGCGCGCGGCGATCGCCCGCGCGCTGATCGTTCGCCCCGAGCTGTTGCTGGCCGACGAGCCGACCGGCAACGTCGACCCCAGCCTCGCCCGCCGGCTGCTCAGGCTGTTCGTCGAATTGCACAAATCCGGCACGGCGGTGGTGATCGCCACCCACGACCTGTCGCTGATGGACCAGTTCGGCTACGCGCGCCGGCTGGTCGTCGGCGACAGGCAATTGCGGGTGTTCGAGGGCGAACCGGCATGAACGACGCGGCGCCGACGATTCCCGCCGATTCGCAGCTCAAGCGCGACATGCCGCTGGTGCCGGCCGACTCGATCGCCGGCCGCGCGCTGGTGGTGGTGATCGCCATTCTCACCTTCCTCGCCTGCCTGACCGCCGGCGGGGCGATCCTGGTCGCCGAGGCGTCGCAATCGTGGCGCGGCGACGTCTCGCGCGACGTCACCATCCAGATCAAACCGCGCGCCGGCGAGGACGCCGACGCCCTCGTCGCCGCGGCGGCGGAGATCGCCTCGCGCGCGCCCGGCGTCGCCGACGCGACCGCCTATTCCAAGGCGCAGTCGGAGGCGATCCTCGCCCCCTGGCTCGGCGACGGCGTCGACCTCGGCCAATTGCCGATCCCGCGGCTGATCGTCGTGCACATGCAGCCGAGCCATCGCGAAGACCTCGAGCCGTTGCGCGCCGCACTGGCCGCCGGGGCGCCGGCGGCGAGCCTCGACGATCATCGCTTGTGGCTGTCGCGGCTCGACGTGATGGCGGGCGCGATCGTCGTCTTCGCCGCCGCCCTGTTCGCGCTGATGATCGTCGCGATGGGAACCGCGGTCGGCTTCGCCACGCGCGGCGCGATGGCGGGCGCGCGCGAGATCGTCGAGGTGCTGCATTTCGTCGGCGCCGCCGATTCCTACATCGCCGGCCAGTTCCAGCGGCATTTCCTCCGCCTCGGCTTCGAAGGGGCGGGGATCGGCGGCGGCGGCGCCGCCTTCTTCTTCGCCGTCGCGGCGCTCGCTTCGCTGATCGCGCGGCGGACCGCCGCCGGCGCCGAGATCGCGGCGCTGTTCGGCGCCTTCCGCCTCGACCTGAGCGGCTACGCGGCGATCGCCGTCGTCGCCGGCGCGATCGCCATGCTGACCGGCGCGCTGTCGCGCCGCATCGTCTTCCGCCAGCTCAGCCTGCTCCATTGAACCCCCGCCTTTCTTGCCGTCCCGGACCGCCATGACCGCGCTGCGCTCGCTCGCCTTCAACGTCGCCTTCTACGTCAACATCATCGTGCTGATGATCGTCGGCCTGCCGCTGATCCTGTTCGGCCGCCGCGGCGTGTTCTTCATGGCGCGGCTGTGGAGCGGCAGCTCGCTGTGGCTGCTCGACAAGCTCTGCGGCCTCAAGGTCGAATTTCGTGGCGTCGAGAACGTCCCACAGGGCGGCTACATTCTCGCCGCCAAACACCAGTCTTTCCTCGAAACCTTCGCGCTGCTTCGCCACGCGCACGACTTCGCCATCATCTTCAAGCGCCAATTGACGTGGATCCCGTTGTTCGGGCTCTATCTGATCGGCGGGCGTCAGATCGCCATCGACCGTTCGCATGGCCGCGCCGCCCTCACACAGATCGTCGCCAAGGCGCGCGTCGTGCTCAGCGACGGTCGGCAGATCATGATCTATCCCGAGGGTACGCGCCGGCCCCCCGGCGCCGCGCCGCGCTACAAATACGGCGTCGCGGTGATCTACGCCGGCAACAATGCGCCCTGCCTGCCGGTCGCGGTCAACACCGGCCTCTACTGGGGCCGGCGCAACTCCACCCGCCGCCCCGGCGTGGCGGTGATCGAATATCTGCCGCCGATTCCGCCCGGCCTCGACCGCGAGGCCTTTATCGATCGACTCGAAAGCGCAATCGAGGGGGCCTGCGCGCGGCTCAACGCACAGGCGGTCGCCAAGGACCCCCTCCTTGCGCCGGTGCTGGCGGCGGGACAGGCGACGGTCGACGAGTCCCTGGCCGCCCACACCCGTCATGGCGCTTGACGAATCTGCGCCTTTGTTCTAGTTTTGTTCCTCCCCGCTCGGAGAGGAACCGATGGCGACCCTCGGCATCGACGTCGTTTCGCCTGTTTTCGCTGCGTCGTCCGTCCCGGCCGACGGATGGCCGGAGCCGGCGCCGCCGACAGCGCCCTATTTCGCCGAAGCCGACGCCGAACCGCTCGCCGCGCTGGCCGACGAGACGCTGGCGCCGCGCTTCTGCGCCTGGCGCGGCCTCTCTGGCCGCCGCTACATCGCCTCGGTCTACCAGGCGCGCGCCTGCCCGGCCTATTGCGACGCGGCCCTGATCGCCGTCGCGACCGACCCCGACGGCAGGCGACGCATCGTCGCGCTCGCCGACACCGGCCCCTTCCCCGAACCGGTCGTCGCCCGGCTGGCGCAGACGCTGGCGCCGATCGCCGGACGGCTGGAGTTCCATCTCCACCTCCTCGCCGAGACGCCGGCCGAGCGGCGCGCCGCGCTCGACGACCTCGCCGCCGCCGCGCCTCACGCGACGCGCAACTGATCGGCGAGCCATTCGAGTTCGACGTCGACGATGCCGAGTCCGCGCAGGTGGTCGCGGGTGGCGAGCACGTATTCGGCGTTCGAGCCCGACTGGCCGACGCCTTGCCTGACCAGCTTCAGCAGCGCCTCGCGCGGCATCGGCCCGGCGTATTGGCCGTGGGCGCGGTCGGCGAAATAGGCGATCGCCGCAACCCTCCGCCCGTCGGCGAGCGTCACCGGCGCGACCCGCTCGAGATAGACCGCCGTCACCAATTCGCGCTCGCGCAGATAGCGGATCGTCGCCTCGACCAGCGCCGCCTCGATGCGGAACGCCACGCCGCGGCACGCTCCGCCGCGATCGAGGCCGAGCACCAGACCCGGCCGCTCCGCCGTGCCGCGATAGATGTGCGAATAGACGCACAGCCGCCGCCGCCAGCCGCGCAGCAGCGCGCGATGGCGTTCGACATAGGCGAAGCCTGGCCGCCACATCAGCGAGCCGTAGCCGAAAACCCACAGGTCGCGCGGCGACGCGGACGGCATTCCGATTCCAAAGTTTGACGCCATCGGTTCCTGCGGGGCGCGCCGGGCCATCGCCGTCAAGCCGCTGCGCGGATCAGGCGCGAGCGCGGCTGAGATTGGTGGAAGCGGCGCGGCGGCGAGCCCGCCTCAGCTCCCGCCGTTGCCGTTGTCCTCCCCGTGAGGGCGGCCGAAGTCCGGGGCAGCGGTCTCCTGGCCGAGCTCGACGATGGCGCGGCGGATCGCCCGGGTGCGGCTGAAGAGGGCGAACAGCCCGTCCCCGTCGCCGCGGCGGATCATCCGCTGCAGCGCGGTCAGATCCTCGGTGAAGCGGCCGAGCGCCTCCAGCACCGCGTCCTTGTTGTTGAGGAAGACGTCGCGCCACATCGTCGGGTCGGAGGCGGCGATGCGGGTGGAGTCGCGGAAGCCGCCGGCGGAAAACTTGATCACCTCCGAGCGCGTCGTCTCTTCGAGATCGGAGGCCGTGCCGACAATGTTGTAGGCGATGAGATGGGGAACGTGGCTGGTGATCGCCAGCACCAGGTCGTGGTGGGCGGCGTCCATCGTCTCGACGTTGGCGCCCAGCGCCTCCCAGAACGCACGCACCTTGGCGACTGCCGTCGCATCGACCCCATCCGGCGGGGTCAGAATGCACCAGCGGTTGACAAACAAGGTCGCAAAGCCCGCGTCCGGGCCCGACTGCTCCGTGCCGGCGACCGGATGAGCGGGGACGAGCGCGACGCCCTTGGGCAGATGCGGCGCCACCGCGGCGAGCACTGCGCCCTTGACCGAACCGACGTCGGAGACGATCGCCCCCGGCTTCAACTGCGGCGCGATCGCGCGCGCCACCGCTTCGTCGGCGCCGACCGGCACGCAGAGGACGACGAAATCGGCGCCGGCCGCCGCTTCCGCGGCGCCGGCGAAGACCTCGTCGCCGAGCTTCAGCGCCTCGGCGCGCGCGCGCGCTTCGGCGGACGCGTCGGCGATGGCGATGACGCGCGCGAGGTTCTTGCGCCGAGCGGCGCGGGCGATCGACGAGCCGATCAGGCCGACGCCGATCAACGCAAGGCGGTCGAAAAGCGGCGCGCCGAGCGGCGGACCGAGGCGTTCGCTCATGATCCGCCGCCCGCCATGAACGCCTCGAGCGCCGCGACCACGCCGCGGTTGGCCTCTTCGGTTCCCACCGACATCCGCAGGCTGTCGGGTAGGCCATAGGCGCCGACCGCGCGCAAGACGAAGCCGCGCGCGCTGAGGTAGCGGTCGGCTTCGACCGAGGTCTTGCCCGGCGTGCGCGGAAAATGCAGCAGCAGAAAATTGCCGACGCTCGGCGTCACGCGAACCCCCAGTTTGCCGATCTCTTCGGCGAGCCAGGGCAGCCAGAGCGCGTTGTGCGCGGCCGCCGCGGCGACATGGGCGGCGTCCTCGATCGCCGCGGCGCCGGCCGCGATCGCCGCGCCGTTCAGATTGAACGGCCCGCGCACCCGGTTCAGCGCGTCGACGACGCGCGCGGGCGCATAGGCCCAGCCGATGCGCAGGTTGGCGAGGCCATAGATCTTCGAGAACGTGCGCAACATCACGACGTTTTCGTTGCTCGAGACCAACTCGACGCCGGCGGCGTAGTCGTTGCGCGCGACATATTCCGCGTAGGCCGCGTCGAGCGCCAGCAGCACGTTGGCCGGCAGGCCCGCATGCAGCCGCTTGACTTGCGAAAACGGCAGATAGGCGCCAGTCGGATTGTTCGGATTGGCGAGATAGACGATCTTCGTCCGCGCCGTCACCTTGGCCAGCATCGCGTCGACGTTGGCGGTCTCGTCCGTCTCTTCGGCGACGACCGCAACGCCGCCGGCGGCGCGGATGGCGATCGGGTATTCGAGGAAGCCGTACTGGCTGTGGATCCCTTCGTCGCCCGGACGCAGATAGACATGGGCCAGCAGGCTGATCAGTTCGTCGGAGCCGTTGCCGCAGATGATCTGCTCGGGATCGAGGCCGAACCGCCTGCCGATCGCCTCGCGCAGCCGCCGCGACGAACCATCGGGATAGCTCGCCAGCGCGTCGGCGTTGGCGCGGAACGCCTCGATCGCGCGCGGCGAGGGGCCCAGCGGCGACTCGTTCGACGACAGCTTGTGAACCTTCGCCAGCCCGGCGACGCCGCTCTTGCCCGGCACATAGGCGTCGATCGCCATGACCTCGGCGCGCGGCTCCGGCCGCACGGACTCTGTGCTCGACATCGTCCCCTCGTCCATCCCCTAGCCGCGCGGCCTGAGCTTCGAGCCGTCGAAGCGCGCGGCGTGGGCCCCGATCTCCTGGCTGCGCGCGTCGGCCGCTCCCGCCGCGGCGAGCGCCGCCGCCGCCGAACCGTCGCGCAGTCCGCCGGGCCGCGCAATCAACAGCGACAGCCCCATGCCGTCGGCGGCGTTGCCGACGATCTCGCCGCCGAGTTCGGCGATCGCCTGCGGATATTCGCCGCGCCAGCGATCGAGCGTCACCGCCTCCAGCACCACGTCGCGCGCCGCTCCGTCGGCGAGCGGCTTGGCGATCACCAGAACCGGCATGCCGGCCGGATGGTCGGGCCGCTCGACGAACGGCAACCGCGCGATCACCTTCGGCGCGTCGGGACGCGCCAGCGCCATCCACCAGGCGCCCGCCGCCGGCCCGCGATCGAGCGCCAGCATGCCGAGATCGCCCGACGCCGTCGCCACCGCCGCGATCACCGCCGCCGCGCTCAAATGCGGCTGACAGGGCACGGTGAAGCCGAAATGGAAGCGCGCCGAATCGCGCATCGCCGCGTCGCCGCGCGAGGCGTCGACGTGGACCCCATAGGGCGTCTGGACATAGGTGAAGGTCGAGATGATCACCCGCCAGATGCTCTCGACGGTGTCGAGCGGCAGATGGCCGCGGTGGCGCTCGACCAAAGCCCGCATCATCGCCGCTTCGCGCGCCGGCCGGAAGGCCGACCCGCCGCCCTGGCGATGCTTGAGGTCGATCAGGCGATCGATGATCTGGCCGCGCTCGATCAGAAGCGCGTGCATCGCCGCGTCGAGCCGATCGATTTCGACCCGCAGCCCTTTCAGTTGCTCCGCGGCGGCCTCGCTCACGACGACCTTCCGATCAGGTGTTCATCGATTCGAAGAAATTGGCGTTGGTCTTCGTTTCGCGCAGCTTGCCGAGCAGGAACTCGATCGCGTCGACGGTGCCCATCGGATTGAGAATGCGGCGCA
>PLRT01000040.1 GCA_003164915.1 Hyphomicrobiales bacterium
CCCCGCCGGCCGCGACCGCGCCCGCCGATGCGAGCCCGGCCGCCGCGCCTGCCCCCCCGGCCGCGTCAAAAGGCGAAGGCGCCCCTGGGGTCGATCCGCAAACCGCCGCCGCCCTGGCGGCCGCGCTCGACGCGCTTGCAGCCCGCGATTTCAAGGCCAGTCCGGTCGGCGCCGGCGACTGGCGCGCCGCCCGTCTGGCGATCCGCGCCTTCTATGACGCGCGCGGCTTCGCGCCGGTCTGGACCGACGCGCACGGCCTCAATCCGCGCGGCGTGGCGGCGCTCGCCCGGCTCGCGCGCGCCGACGAGGACGCGCTCGACCTTTCCGCTTTCACGCTGCCGAAAGACCTGCCGGCCGACGCGACGCCCGAGCGCCTCGCCGACGCCGAGGCGACGCTGTCGGCCGCCGTCGTCGCCTATGCGATGCAGGCGAGCGGCTCGCGCGTCGTCCCGACCCGCATCTCGCCGCTGATCACCGCCAAGCCGATCGTCGCCGATCCCGCCGCGGCGCTGGCGGCGGTCGCCGCCGCGGCGGACCCCGACGCCGCGCTCGCCGATTACAATCCGCCGCAGAAGGGCTACCGCGACCTGCGCGACCAGTTGTCGCGGGCGCGCGCCGCCCTCCCGACCCCGCCGCCGTCGACCGCCTCGGCGGCGCCGGCGAACCCGCTCATTCCCGACGGGCCGAGCCTCGCCCTCGGCATGCATGATGCGCGCGTGCCGCTGGTGCGGGCGCGACTCGGCGTGCCCGCCGAAGGCGCGGCGGCGGAGGTCTACGACCTTCCGATCGCCGCCGCCGTGCAAGCCTTCCAGCGCGCCAACGGCCTGCCGCCGAACGGCGCGCTGACGCCGGCGACCGCGACGGCGCTGTCGGGCGGCGTCGCCGCTCCGCCGCTCGCCGACAAGGCCAGCGTCTCGCCCGCGCGTCGCGGCGCGGCGCTCGAAGCGAACATGGAGATGTGGCGCTGGGAGCCGCGCGACATGGGCGGCGAGCGCATCGAAATCAACATTCCCGACTACACGCTGCGGATGATGGACGGCGACGACCTCGTCCACCAGGCGCGCGTCATCGTCGGCAAGCCGGACACGCCGACGCCGGTTTTCTCGAATGCGGTGAAATACATCCTGGTCAATCCGATCTGGCGCGTGCCGGATTCGATCGTCCGCAAGGAACTCGCGCCGCATCTCGCCGAGGACCCCGACTATCTCGCGCGTCATGGCTATCAGGTCGCCGAGATCGGCGGCCACATGTTCGTCAGCCAGCCGCCGGGCGAAGGCAACGCGCTCGGCCACATCCTGTTCATGTTCCCCAACGAGCACGCGGTCTATCTGCACGACACGCCGATGCGCAGCCTGTTCGGCATGGCGCGTCGCGCGTTCAGTCACGGCTGCGTCAGGCTCGATCAGCCGATGCGGCTCGCCGATCTGGTGATGGGCGCCGGCTGGGGCGCGCGCCTGCAGGCGATGATCGGCGACACCCAGCGGACCGTGGCGCTGCCGCACCCGATCCCGATCCACCTCGAATACTTCACCGAGTTCGTCGACGCCGAGGGCGCGCTGCAGAACCGCGAAGACATCTACGGCATTGCCGGCCGCGTCGCAGACACGATCGCCCGCGCAAGTCAAGATTGAAAACTGTGCGGATGGCGACTATACCGGCGCGCTGATTGTTTTGCGCGCGCATGTGGCTTTTGCGGCACATAAACAGCGCGGCGGGCGCAAATCCAATTTGACGGCGCCCCGATTCGGGAGGCGCTCGCCGGGGGATCGAAAAGGGATTTTCTGTTTGGGGTTTGTTTCGCTCATCAGCGCCTCGGCGGGGCGTAGAAGCGCATTGGCGCGGCTGCTTGCCGCGCCGATGCTGCTCGGCTTCGCCGTGAGCCCGAGCTCGACCGAATCCGCCGTCGCCAACGGCGACACCCGCACGATCGTCCTGACCAGCGACCACACCAAGGAAACAGGCTCGTTCACCTACATGGTCGACGGCGCCTACGACCAGGCGACGCTCGACAAGCTGAACTGGTTCCTGCGCGACTGGCGGCTCAACGAGCCGACCAAGATGGACCCCAAGTTGTTCGACATCGTCTGGGAGGTCTACCGCGAATCCGGGTCGAAGCAGCCGATCGACGTCCTGTCCGGCTATCGCTCGCCGCAGACCAACGCCATGCTGCGCCGTCGTTCGCGCCAGGTGGCCAAATATTCGCAGCACATGGAAGGCAAGGCGATGGACGCCCGCTTCCAGGACGTCGACACCGCCACCATCCGCGACATCGCCATGCGCATGCAGGCGGGCGGGGTCGGCTTCTATCCGGGCGCGTGGGTGCACATCGACAGCGGCGACGTGCGCTACTGGCCGCGCATGAGCCGCGTCGCGCTGGCGCAGCTCTTCCCCGACGGCAAAACCGTGTTCATTCCCGCCGACGGCCAGCCGATGACNNTGGCTGTTTGGCGCGCGCGGCGGCGGCAGCGACGACGAGGAAGACTCGAGCGCCGCCGAGGCCGCGCCCAACCCGCGCGGCGGACGCGCCGCCGCCCCGGCGCCGGCTCAGGTTGCGAGCGCCGACGCGCCAGCCCCGCAGCCGAGCCCGGCCGCAGCCGAGACCGACGCCGGCGCGGCCGATGTCGGCCCCGCTGACGCCGCCGATGCCGATTTCGACGCGCCGCTGCCGCCGCTCAAACCGCTCGAATTGGCGCTCGCCGACGGGCCGACGCCGCCGGCGCGGCCGACCGACCTCGGCTTCTTGTCGGCGACCGACACGTCAGGCGACCGCGATCTGGTCGCCGCCCTGCTCGCGCGCGGCGGCGCGCCGAGCGTCATCACCCGCGGCGTCGGCGCGCCGCGCGGAATCCTGGCGCTGACCGAAACGGGCGCGCCTGAGCCTTCGGAGCGACCGGCGATCCTCGACCGCGCCGCCGCGCTCAATGCGCCTTTGCCGCCCGTCCGCCCCGCCCGTGTCGCCGCGAAGACCGCTGTAAGCGAGACTTCGGTGGCGACGCCGGACAAGGCCGCCGCCAAGGCGCCGACTCCTTTCCCGACCGCGCGCGGCGTCGCCCTGCTCTCGCCCGCCGAGTTCGGATCGCTGATCAGTCCCTACGGCGACCTCGTCACCGACGGCTTCAACCCGGGCCCGGACGCGCCGAACCTCGCGGCGACGACCGCCGAACTGCACGGCTCGACCCCCTAGCGTCGCCGGGCCAGACCCCCTCCCCCGCCGTTGCCGTCATCGCGCGGCCCGACCTCGATCTCCTTGGCGCGCGCCGAGGCGGCGGGCTTGTCAATGCGGGGAAACCGGGTCACATGTTCGCTCCGGCCGCCCCCTGCCCGCCCGGAATTTGTCGGTTCATTCCTGACGAAAGAGAGCCCGATTGACCCTGATCAGACCCTTTCGCGCGTTGCGGCCCGCCGCCGGACGCGCTGCGGAAATTCTTGCGCCGCCTTACGACGTGCTGTCGAGCGCGGAGGCGCGCGAACGCGCGAGGGGCAAGCCGTGGAGCTTTCTCCACGTCTCCAAGGCTGAGATCGACCTCGATCCGGCGATCGATTCCCATGACGACGCCGTCTACGCCAAGGCGGGCGAGAACTTCCACCGCATGATCGCCGCCGGCGCGCTCGTGCGCGACGACAAGCCCTGCTACTACGCCTACCGGCTCACTTGGCGCGGTCGGGTTGAAACCGGCCTCGGAGCGGTCGCGTCGATCGCCGCCTACGCCGAGAATCGCATCCGCAAGCACGAACTGACGACGCCGGTGAAGGAAGACGACCGCGTGCGGCAGATCGAGGCGGTCGAGGCGCAGACCGGCCTGGTCATGCTCGCCTATGCGTCGGCGCCGGAAGTCGACGCGATGCTCGCGCGCGCCGCTGCGGCAACGCCGACGATGGACGCGCTCGCCGACGACGGCGTGCGCCACCAGATCTGGGTGATCGACGACGAGGCGACGATCGCCGCGCTGACCCGCGCCGTCGACGCCCTGCCCGCGCTCTATATCGCCGACGGCCACCACCGCTCGGCCGCGGCGCTGCGGATCGCGCAGGCGCGCGGCGAGAAGGACGGCTATTTCCTCGCTGTGCTGCTGCCGCAGCACGAAATGACCATCCTCGACTACAATCGCGTGCTGCGCGACCTCAACGGGCTGACGCCCGACGCCGTGGTGAAGGCGATCGAGCGCCGCTACCTCGTCGAGCCGAGCGACCAGCCGGTGCGTCCGTCGCGCGCCGACGAGATCGGCATGGCGCTGGGCGGGCGCTGGTATCGGCTCGCGCTGCGACCCGAGCTCGCCGCCGAAGTCGCCGCGAGCCCGGACCCCGTCGCGCGGCTGCCGGTCACCCTGCTCGCCAGGAACATCATCGAGCCGATCTTCGGCGTGACCGATCCGCGTCGCGACAAGCGCATCGACTTCGTCGGCGGCGGCCGCGGCCTCGGCGAGCTGGAGCGGCTCGTCGCCTCCGGCGCGGCGGCCGTCGCGTTCGCGCTCTATCCAACGCAGATGACCGACCTGATGGCGGTCGCCGACGCCGGCGCGATCATGCCGCCGAAATCGACCTGGTTCGAACCCAAGCTCGCCGACGGCGTGCTGAGCCACATCCTGGATTGAGTCTGCGCTGCGACTCCTCTCCCCGCGCGCGGGGAGAGGTTGGGTGAGGGGCGAGGCGATTGGCGGCGTCTTTGCGGCACATCACCCCGCCCCTCATCCTGACCTTCTCCCCGCAGGCGGGGAGAAGGGACCGGGAGGCGGGTTGAGGTCATGCGCACTGCGACGGAAGTCTGGCGAAGAGAGCGATGAAACGCGCGCTGCTCATCGCCGGCCCGACCGCCAGCGGCAAATCGGCGGTCGCGCTTGGGCTCGCCGAGCGGTTCGGCGCGACGATCGTCAACGCCGACGCGATGCAGGTCTACGCCGACCTTCGCGTGTTGACCGCGCGGCCGAGCATGGCCGAGGAACGGCGCGCGGCGCATCGTCTGTTCGGCGAGATCGACGGCGCCGAGAATTTCTCGGTCGGCCGCTGGCTGGCGCGCGCGCGCGAAATCCTCGCCGATTCGCACGCGCCGCTGATCTTCGTCGGCGGCAGCGGCCTGTATTTCCGCGCCCTGACCGAGGGCCTGTCCGACATCCCGCGCGTCCCCGAGACGATCCGCGCCAATGTGCGGGCCGAAGCGGAGGGCGCGCCGACGCCGGCGCTGCATGCGCGCCTCGCCGCGCGCGATCCGGCGACCGCGGCGCGCCTCAGGCCGAGCGACCGCCAGCGGGTGCTGCGCGCGCTGGAGGTGGTCGCGGCGACCGGCCGGCCGCTCGTCGCCTTCCACGGCGCGCGCGAGGCGCCCGCTTTGCCGAGGGAATCCTGGGCCGGCCTGTTCCTCGCCCCCGAGCGCGAGGCGCTCAACGCGCGCATCGAAGCGCGCTTCGACGAAATGCTGAACGGCGGCGCGCTCGACGAAGTCGCGACGCTCGCCGCGCGCCGGCTCGACCCCGCTTTGCCGGTCATGCGCGCCCACGGCGTCCCGCATCTGATCGCCCATCTCGAAGGCCGCCTGCCGCTCGCCGAAGCGCGCGCGCGGGCCCTGAGCGACACCCGCCATTACGCCAAGCGCCAGTTCACCTGGGCGCGACATCAGATGCCGGCGTTCGTATGGGTCGCGCCGGAGGGAGCGGAGGCGGCGGGAGCGGAGGCGCTGGGGTGAGGTAGAGGATATAATCAAACGCTTGGTCACTGCATCGCCAGTCTCCGCCGGATGAGCGGAGACATTCGCAACAGATCTTGGCGCCCGGGAACCGCTTGATATTCTTATCGTCACGGCGTGTCGCGGATGTCTTGATTTTTGCACGCTCAAACGCAGAACAGCTAACCTCATTCAGGTATGGTATAATAGGCTCCCTGCCAACTCGACTGCCGCGCGATTCATGCCCAATCCGCTCGATCAACTGCCGACCGAACATACCGGGTCAATACTATTTCATTGTTGGCGGCACGATCCATTGGATCGGGCGCGCAAGATTTTTTCGTCGATCATCAAAAGAGGTCTCCTGCTGACAACCACCAACGCAGGCGCACTCGACGGCTTCACTGTGCGGGACGGCGAAAATCAGTTGCGGAAGATCGAGGTGATGCAGCGCGCCCGGATTTGCTTCACAGACATACCTCTCGAACTTCTCGCTACTCATGGCGCTGCCTACGGTCGTTACGGCATAGGGTTCGCCCGCGAGACAGTCGTCGCGTGGGGAGGGTGTCCGGCGTGGTATCTTCCAAACCACCATGGCGGCGATAGCCTTAAGGACAACGGTCCTGTCATAGTGAACGGCCTACATGCAGCGATGGTTGCGTTGGACAGCTTCTACGCGCTCATAGCAGAAACGGAAAAGTGCTTCGAAAACGGCACGCTGAAACAGAGATTTTTCACACAGAATTTTACACACGGAAAGTCGCTTGTCGGCGCTGACCTTATGAAATGGATTGCACACGGGAAAAATACTATCGATCGGGCGCTGTCCTTTATTAAGGAAATGTCGCCGCCCGATGCCGAAGACTTCCGCTACCTTTACGAACGTGAGTGGCGAATTGTCGAAGGCCTGCTAATTTCCGGGAAGGACTCGTGCCGCATCCTCAGCGACAACGAAAAGCGCGAGCTATGTTCTCAAAATAAACACTGGAAACAGCCAGCGTCGGTCAATGACATAAACATACAAGTACGATATCCAACGGCACCGATTGTCGACTCGTTTCGAATCTTCAACGGCGCTCTTCCGAACGAGAGAATCTCACAGAACATTGTGATGGTCCTCGTGCCCACAGAAGACGAGAAAAACTTCGTCCAGAATTTGATTCGAAAAACTCCGAGAGCATTCAAGGTGGATGGGCCGGAGGTTCGCGTGTTTCCAATTTGACGTCGCATAAGCTCCAATACGGAACGCGCTGGCGCACCGCCGTTGCGATCGGCGAGATTCACAATGCGCCCTTGGACCTTACAGCCCGTGGATTTCCATGATGCGCGGATTTCTTGCCTCGTTCGCCCGATCAAAACCGTCCGCTCAGGGTCGATTCCTGCGCGCCGCGGCGCGGGCGCCAAGCGCGGGGTTTTATCCACCGGCTCAGGCGCACGCGAGATCGGCGCTGGCCTCAGCGCCAGCTCTTCATTGATGGCTTGTACGCGATTCTGCGCGAGAGGAATTCGAACTCAAGGACGGCCTGAAAGGCCGCCGCCGGAGGCGGCGACCGCGGCGCGGTCGTCCTTGACTTCGAATTCCTCTCGCGCTCCGCTCCGCCAAGCCAACAATGGGGACATCCGCATTCGTCGACGGCTCTCGCGCCAATCGCCGAAATCACTGCCCGCCGTCATGGCCGTGGGACAAGCTTCGGATCGAGTGCGCGCCGGCGCTAAGACGGGCGGCGTTTGATTGGAACCGCCGGGTCTCCAACGCCCCTCATCGTGAGGGGCGCCGCGTCAGTGGCGCGTCTCGAACGACGAGGGGCGTCTCGCAGGGCGCCAGTGGCGCGGGCCTCCAGGCCCGCGCGGCCGCGGAGGCCCGCACCACGGCCCGCTTTGCGCCGTCGCCCTCGTCCTTCGACTCGCCCGCTCCGCGGGCGGCTCAGGATGAGGGCTGCGTAAACCTAACTGCAACACGCTCTAAAGCAGACGCGGCATTTTCTTGGAGCCGAACTCGGCTGAGGCGCTGGCTCGTCTCTACTTCGCCAGGCAATCCAACCGATCGGCCGTGTCGTTGGCCCGCGCCATGATGTGGGCGGCGAGGATACGCTGCATGGGGCTCGGGCGCGCGGCGTTGCGCTTGATCGGGTTGGGCAGCGACGTCGCCAGCAGCGCCGCCTCGTGCGCGTCGAGCTGGCTCGCCCGCTTGTGAAAATAGTGCTGCGCGGCGGCCTCGATGCCGTAGAGGCCGTCGCCCCATTCGGCGATGTTGAGGTAGACCTCGACGGTGTGCGCCTTCGACCAGACCTTGCCGAGCACCAGCGCCATGCCGATCTCGATCCCCTTGCGAACGGTCGAGCGTCCCGGCCACAGAAACAGATTCTTGGCGGTCTGCATGGTGATGGTCGACGCGCCGCGGCTGGGGCCGTTCTTGCCGGCGCCGCTGATGACGTCGTGAAGGGCGTCCCAGTCGACGCCGTCGTTCTGACAGAACCCGTCGTCCTCCGAAGCGATCACCGAAGCGACGGCGATCGGCGCGATGTCGGCCAGCCTGACATAGCTGCGCTCGTAGCTCTTGCCGATGACCGTCCGGCCGAGCATCAGCGTCGAGACCGGTCGCGCCACGCCGTAGAGGGCGACAAGCGCCGCGAAAATGATGAGCAGCGCCAGCCCGGCGAAAACGACGATTCGCGCCAGGTTGGCGAACGAGAAGCGCCGCCGAGCCATGTCCCAGCCATGACCCAAGCCGGCCCGTCGGGCAAGCGGGCGAGCGGACGGCCACCGCAGGGCCCTCGCGTCGCCAGTCGAGGCTGTCGAATCGGCCGTCGGCAACTGCTGAGACGAGCGCTGAGGCCAGACCTCTTCCAACCGCCCGAGCGCAAACGAGGCTCCCGCCGGCCTCGGCGACGGCCGCCCATTGATCGCTTGGAGGCGATATTGCGCGAAAGGAATTCGAACTCAAGGATGCGCGCAGCGCGCCGCCTACGGCGGCGACCGCGGCGC
>PLRT01000060.1 GCA_003164915.1 Hyphomicrobiales bacterium
TCACCGTCGGCGGCGTCACCGGCGTGGTGCTCGCCAACGCGGGCGTCGATCGCGCGTTGCACGAGACCTACTACGTCGTCGCCCATTTTCACTACACGATGTCGCTCGGCGCGGTTTTCTCGATCTTTGCCGGGTTCTACTACTGGTTCCCCAAGATGACCGGCTACATGTACGACGAGCGGCTGGCCAAGCTGCACTTCTGGCTGCTGTTCGTCGGCATCAACGTCACCTTTTTCCCCCAGCACTTCCTCGGCTTGGCGGGCATGCCGCGCCGCTACATCGACTACCCCGACGCCTACTGGCAGTGGAACTTCGTCTCGTCGATCGGCGCCTATATCGCCGGCGTCGCGACGCTGGTGTTCCTCTACACGGTCTACGAGGCCTTCGCGCGCAAACGCGTCGCCGGCGACAATCCGTGGGGCGTGGGCGCGACCACGCTGGAGTGGACGCTGCCCTCGCCGCCGCCGTTCCATCAATACGAGACGCTGCCGCGCATCGTCGGCTATGAGCACTGACGACGCGAAGCGGACGCAGATCGTGACGGGGCTTCCATGAGCGTGACGACCCAGAACGGCGCTTCTTTCGCATCGCCGTCGATCATCGGCGACGCAACGCCCGGCGACTATTTCGCGCTGCTCAAGCCGCGCGTGATGTCGCTGGTGATGTGGACCGCGCTCGCTGGCCTGTTGTGCGCGCCGACGCCGGTGAATCCGATCGTCGGTTTCGCCGCCTTGCTGGCGATCGCCGTCGGCGCCGGCGCGGCGGGCGCGCTCAACATGTGGTGGGACGCCGACATCGACGCGCTGATGGCGCGCACGCGCCTGCGTCCGGTGCCGGACGGCCGGGTCGCGCCGGGCGAAGCGCGCGCCTTCGGCGTGACGCTGGCGCTGCTCGCCGTGGTGACGCTGGCGGTGACGACCAACCTCGTCGCCGCCGGCCTGCTCGCCTTCACCATCTTCTTCTATGTCGTCGTCTATACGATGTGGCTGAAGCGGCGCACGCCGATGAACATCGTCATCGGCGGCGCGGCCGGCGCGCTGCCGCCGGTGGTCGGCTACGCGGCGGCGAGCGGCGGCGTCGGGATCGGCATCCTGTCGCTGTTCGCAGTGATCTTCTTCTGGACGCCGCCGCACTTCTGGGCGTTGGCGCTGGTCAAGAGCGGAGACTATGCGCGCGCCGGCGTGCCGATGCTGCCCAACGTCAAGGGCGCGGCGCGCACCCGGACCGAAATCCTCGTCTATTCCTTGATCCTCGCGCCGATCGGCCTTACGCCGTGGCTGACCGGGCTCGGTGGGCCGCTCTACGCCGTCGCGGCGGCGTTCGGCGGCATCGCCATGGTCGTCATGGCGGCGCGGGTCTACCGCGTCCGTGACGGCGCCGCCGCCAACCGGACGGCGATGCAGATGTTCGGCTTCTCGATCGTCTATCTCTTCACGCTCGTCGCGACGTTGATCGCCGAGCGCGGCGCGGTGGCGGTCGTTCACGCGATTGGGTGACGGCATGGCCATGGATGCGCCTCTCGAAAGTTCCCGCTCCGATCCGGCCTCGCGCAATCTGCGCCTGCGCAATCTCGCGGTCGGTCTCAGCGTGGCGTTTCTCGCCGCGCTGTTCTACGCCGTCGCGATCGTCAAGATGGGCGCGCATTCGCTGCTGCCGCCGCCATGACCAGGTTTCCGCCGCAACCCCGATCCGAGGCCGGTCGGCGCAACCGGAACGCCGCGATCGCGGCGCCGCAGTCCGGGGGTGGAGCGGAGAAACTGTGAGAGACTGGCGCCGTTCGGCGCCCGCGGAATTGAGCCCGGGCGGCGGCGACGCCGCCCGGAACGAGCAGGGGACCAGAATGGCCGACGCGCACGCCAAGCCGCATCACGACTACCACCTCGTCAATCCGAGCCCGTGGCCGCTCGTCGGGTCGTGCTTCGCCTTCCTCACAGCGCTCGGCCTGATCCTGTCGATGCACGCTCACGAGATGGCGCTCGGGCGCTTCGGCCTGCCGCTGCTCGGCATCGGCATCGCCGGCGTCCTCTATGTCATGGCGTCGTGGTGGATGGACGTCGTCCACGAGGCTGAGACCGGAGACCACACGCGCGTGGTGCAGATCAGCCTGCGCTACGGTATGATCCTGTTCATCGCTTCGGAGGTGATGTTCTTCGTCGCCTGGTTTTGGGCTTTCTTCGACGCGTCGCTGTTCACCAACGAGGCGATCGAATATGGCCGCGTCGCCTTCACAGGAGGGGTCTGGCCGCCGAAGGGCACGGAGGTTCTCGACCCGCTCAACCTACCGCTGCTGAACACGCTGATCCTGTTGACCTCGGGGGCGACCGTCACCTGGGCGCACCATGCGCTGCTGCACAACGACCGCGACGGGCTGAAGGCCGGCCTGACGCTGACCATCCTGCTCGGCCTCAGCTTCACCTGCGTGCAGGGCTGGGAATACGCGCACGCGCCGTTCGCGTTCAAGAACTCGATCTACGGGGCGACCTTCTTCATGGCGACCGGCTTCCACGGCGTCCATGTCATCATCGGCACGATCTTCCTGATCGTCTGTCTGGTGCGCGCGCAAGCCGGCCAGTTCAAGCCGGAGCAGCATCTCGGCTTCGAGTTCGCCGCGTGGTACTGGCACTTCGTCGACGTCGTTTGGCTGTTCCTGTTCTGCTGCATCTACGTGTGGGGCTCGTGGGGCGCGACGATCGAAGGAGCGACGGGATGACGGCGTGGCCGCGCCGCCTGTTGGGAGCGGCGGCGCGCCATGGCGGGTGAGGCGGGCGGCGGCCCGACGCTCTCGCCCTTCGCCACCGGCTTGGCCGGGCGCTGCCCGCGCTGCGGCCGGGGCCGGTTGTTCGCCGGCTTTGTCACGGTGGCGCCGAGGTGCTCGGTCTGCGGCCTCGATCTGAGCTTCGCCGACGCCGGCGACGGTCCGGCGGTGTTCGTGTCGCTGATCGCCGGCTTCGTGGTGCTCGGCGCGGCGCTAGCGGTCGAAACCGCCTACGAACCGCCGCTGTGGATCTATCCCGTCATTTTCGCGCCGCTCGCGGTCGCCGTCTGCATCGGCCTGTTGCGGCCGTTCAAAGGCTTCCTGATCGCCTCGCAATACGTCAATCGGGCGGCGCCGGGGCGGCTGGAGGAGCCGTGAACCGTCAGGTTCGCGCATTGATCGCGCCGGGCGTCGCGACGCTGGTCGGCGTCGCGCTGCTGATCGGCCTCGGCGACTGGCAGTTGCGGCGTCTCGCCTGGAAGGAGGGACTGATCGCGGCGGTCGAGACTCGCGCCCATGCTGCGCCGGTCGATGCGCCGCCTGAAGCCGATTGGTCGCGCCTCGACCCGACCGACTACGAATATCGGCGCGTCCGGATCACGGGCGTGTTCGATGGAGGCCGGCAAGTCCTGGTCTTTCGCGCCCTCGGCGAGCCGCGTGGGCGCTATGGCGGGCCGGGCTATTTGGTGATCACGCCCCTCGAGCTTGCCGACGGCGCGACAGTGCTGGTCGATCGCGGCTTCGTCCCGGACGAAATGAAGGATGCGGCGAAGGACGGCCTCGGCGGCGGCGAGACGTCCGTCGTCGGCTTGATGCGCGCCAGCGAGAGCCGCAATTGGTTCACGCCCGCCGACGATCCTGCGGCGGGGGCTTGGTACACGCGCGACGTGTCGGCAATCGCCAAGGCAGAGGGGCTCGAGCAGACCGCGCCGTTTTTCGTCGACGCCGACGCCGGTCCCGACCCGGCGGCGTTGCCGGAAGGGGGCGAGACGATCCTCGCCTTTCCCAATAATCACTTCTCCTACGCGCTGACCTGGTTTGGGATGGCGGCAGCCCTGGTCGGCGTGTTCGTCGCCTATGCGGCCTCGCAGTTGCGCCAGGGGAACAGCGGCGACGCGGGCTCATCGGTCCGCGATGGAGATGGTGGGCGCTAGAGGGATCGAACCTCTGGCCCCTACCATGTCAAGGTAGTGCTCTACCGCTGAGCTAAGCGCCCATCTCCGCCGGGCCGCTCGGAAAAGACCTGGCCGCCGCGAGCCAGCGGGGTATAGACAATCGTGCCGCGGCGCGCAATGGCGTTTCGCCGGGAAAAATCGCCGCCGTTTTTGCCTCCTATGGACGCCAAGATCACGATGCGGCCCGCCGTCGCCGCCGATCTTCCCGCCGTCATGGCGATCGAGCGGGCGCCGGGATTCGAGCGTTGGGTCGGGCGCTCGAGCGCCGACGAGCATCGCGCGATGATGGTCGACGTCAACTATCTCTATCTGGTCGGCGAGGCGGAAGGCGAACGCGTCGCCTTCGCCATCCTGCGCGACCTCGGGGAGCCCCACGGCAACCGCTACATCAAGCGGGTCGCGGTCGCGCGGCCCGATCAAGGCGTCGGCGGCGCCTTTCTCGAATTGGTGGTCGCCTGGGCCTTCGAACACGCCGGCGCGCATCGTCTGTGGCTCGATTGCTTCGCCCACAACGCGCGCGCGCAGCGGGTCTACGAAAAACTCGGCTTCAGCCGCGACGGCGTCTTGCGCGAAGCCTATCTCGGCGCCGACGGCGTACGGCGCGACTTGATCCTGATGGCCGTGACACGACCGCAGTGGGCCGCGCGCCGCTGAGGGGCGTCAGGCGGCGCGGCGCTCGAGCGCCAGCAACATGCCTTCGACCGGCGCGCCGGCTTCCGAGCGCAACACCGAGGCCAGTTCCGCCAAGGGCTTGAACCACGGCGACGCCGCTTCGCGTAGCGCCACGATCTCGTGGGCGAAGCGACCCGACGGCAGCAGCGCGAACGGCGCGGCGTCGATCGTCTCGACGTTGAAGGCGAGCAGCGCGCCCTCGGGCATGACGCGCGCCGCGGCGGCGAAGAATTCGTCGAGCGCGCCGAAATAGATCAGCGCGTCGGCGACGAAGACGAGGTCGAAGCGCTCGTCCGTCTCGGCGAGGAAGGCGATCATGTCGGCTTCGACCAACGCGTCGTAGGCGCGCCGCTTCGCCGCCTTGGCGAGCATTCGCGGCGACAGGTCGACCCCGACGAGCCGCGCGCGTCCAGGCTTGAGGTGATGGGCGGCCAAGCCGGTGCCGCAGCCGAGGTCGAGCGCGCGCGGCAAGTCGCGCCCGGCGGCGGCGACGAGGCGCGCGAGTCTCTCCGGCACGTCGTAGCCGAGGACGTCGACCAGCTGCTTGTCGAACGTGTCGGCGAAGCAGTCGAAATGAGCGATCAGATAGTCGCGCGGCGCGCGGTCGAGCTTCTCGCCGGCCGCAGCGTCGAACAGGTAGCGCTGGATCGGATCGTCCCTCGTACGCGTGAGCCGCGCTCGGCCGAGGCGAATCGCTGCGTCGCGACGGCCGTAAGCATTGAGCAGCGCAAAAGCGGTGCGCGCAACCGACGCCTCGTCCTCGGCGTCGGTTCCCGAGGCGGCGCGATAGGCGGCGAAGGCGGCGTCGGAGTCGGCGACGATCATCGTTTCGAGGAAGCGCGCAAGCGCGTAGCGGCGGGTCAGCTTCTGGTCGACGCCGATCCCGAGGTTGATCTGGATCGCCATTTCGCGCGCTGCGTCGGAAAAGTCGCCGGTGAAGAAGAGCGCCTGGCCAAGTCCGGCGTGAACGAGCGCGTTGCGGCTGCCGGCGTCGATCGCGCGGCGCCAATGCGCGATCGCCTCGACATAGCGGCGCTGCTCGAAACACAGCAGGCCGAGGCCGAAAGCGGCTTCAGACAGCTGCGGGTCGCGCGCCAGCGCTGTGGCGAAGGCGCGCTCGGCGGCCTCGAAGTCGGAAAGCGCGTTGGCGACCAGCGCCAGGCCGAGCCAGGCGCGGGCGAGGCCGGAATCGAGCGCCAGCGCGCGCTCGAACGCCGGCCGCGCATCCGCCGCCTCGCCGCAGGCGTTGAGGGTCGAGCCGAGGTCGAGCCATAGAGCGGCGTCGTTCGGCGCCATCGCCGCGGCGGCGGCAAGAATGACGCTCGCCGCGCGCGGGTTGTTCATCGACCAGTGCGTGAGCCCAAACCGGCGCAGGGCGTCGGCGGGGGCGACGCCTTGAAGGAAAAGGGCGTCGAGCGGCGGGCTGACGGCGCGCCACTGGGCGACCAGCGCGGCGATCTCGGCCGCGTCGAGCCTGGCGACGACCGGCGGAAGGGCGGCGTCGCCGCCGGTCGTGAATGGGGCGAAGGCCAGAGTTTCTCGTCGCAGGGAATCGGCTTCGAACCAGGCATGCAACGCCGCGTCTGAATCTTGAAACTGAACGCGACCACGCGCTGCGGACGACATAACGCTTCTGGCCATTTCCAGCTCCTCGCGGGCCCCAACGAGCCTCCGAGGTCAATTGTTGACGTTCCTGGCTGGCGCGGGCCTGACCGGATGCGGCGGACCCGCCGCTCCAATCGGCTGTACGGCTTGATTGGCCGCATTGACTTCGCCGGCGCGCCGTGGTTCCACCTGCCGTCCCGGCGCCTCCGCGCCGCAGCTCCGACCCTTGCGATGACGCTCCGCGCGACAAAATCGACGAGCAAATCGCACTCCGCCACGAAAGGCGGCGTGAAGGGTTAACTGCGCCTTCCGTTCCGGCTCCTCCCCCGGCGGGGTGTCGAGGAGCCCGCCCGCAAGGGGCGGAAATTGGGAGGGAACCGCGAGCGAAAGGATCGATTCTCATGCAAGGCTTCAAGGTCGCGGTGGCGGGCGCCACCGGCAACGTCGGCCGCGAGATGCTCAAGACTCTCGCCGAGCGCCGCTTTCCCGTCTCCGAGGTCGTCGCGCTGGCGTCGACGCGTTCGATCGGCAAGGAGGTCTCGTTCGGCGACCGCATTCTCAAGTGCAAGGCGCTCGAGAACTACGACTTCTCGGGGACCGACCTCTGCCTGATGTCGGCCGGCGGCGCGGTGTCGAAGGAATGGTCGCCGAAGATCGGCGCGCAAGGCTGCGTCGTGATCGACAATTCCTCGGCCTGGCGCATGGACCCCGACGTGCCGCTGGTCGTGCCGGAGGTCAACGCCGACGCCGCCAAGGGCTACGGCAAAAAGAACATCATCGCCAACCCGAACTGCTCGACCGCGCAACTCGTCGTCGCGCTGAAGCCGCTGCACGACCGTGCGCGCATCAAGCGGGTCGTCGTCTCGACCTATCAGTCGGTGTCGGGCGCCGGTAAGGCGGCGATGGACGAGCTGTTCTCGCAAACGCGCGCGGTGTTCGTCTCCGACCCGATCGAGACGAAGACGTTCCCCAAGCGCATCGCCTTCAACGTCATTCCGCAGATCGACGTCTTCATGGAGGACGGTGCGACCAAGGAAGAGTGGAAGATGGTGGTCGAGACCAAGAAGATCCTCGATCCCAAGATCAAGCTGATCGCGACCTGCGTGCGCGTGCCGGTTTTCATCAGCCATTCGGAATCGGTCAACATCGAGTTCGAGCGACCGATCACCGCCGACGAGGCGCGCGAGATCCTCAGCGCCGCTCCGGGCTGTCTGGTGATCGACCGCCGCGAACCGGGCGGCTACATCACGCCGCATGAGGCGGCGGGCGAGGACGCGACCTACATTTCGCGCATCCGCGAGGACCCGACGGTCGAGAATGGCCTGGCCCTTTGGTGCGTCTCCGACAATCTGCGCAAGGGCGCTGCGCTCAACGCGGTGCAGATCGCCGAAGTGCTGGTCAATCGCGGCTGGCTGAAGCCGAAGCAGAAGGTCGCCTGAGGCCCGCGCCGGCGAGCGTAAGACGGGCTTGGCGGCGCAGGCTTGGCGTCGCCCGCCTCATTTCTGCTAGAGTGCGCCGCGAAACTCAGCCTTTCACCTGGTCCAAGCTATGGCGCCCGCATCGGAACACCGACTCCTGACGTCGCCGCGCATCTTCATCGTCGGCATGGCGACGTTCCTCATCCTGGTCGGGTTCGTCGTTCTCATCCTCTACAAGCAGATTCTCCTCGCATTCTCGGCCAATCCGGGACTGAACGGGCTGATTGTCGCCGTGCTGGCGATCGGCGCGCTGTTCGCCTTCCGCCAGGTGTTTCGGCTGTTCCGCGAAATCCGCTGGGTCAATTCGCTGGCCCAGTCGGTCGCGGGGGCGCGAATCGTCGAACCGCGCTTGCTCGGGCCGATGGCGACCCTGATCAACGCCGGGGCGGGCGAGCGGGGCGTGTCGACCACCACGTCGCGCGCGATTCTCGATTCGGTCGGCGCCCGGCTCGACGAGGGGCGAGAGCTCAATCGCTATCTGGTCGGCCTGCTGGTCTTCCTTGGTCTGCTCGGCACCTTCTGGGGCCTGCTCGAGACCGTCCATTCGATCAGCGGCGTCATCGACAGCATGAAGACCGGCGGCGACGTGGCGACGATGTTCGACGACCTCAAGGCCGGCCTGTCGCTGCCGATCGCGGGCATGAGCGTGTCGTTCACCTCGTCGCTGTTCGGCCTCTCCGGCTCGCTGATTCTTGGCTTTCTCGACCTGCAGGCGGGGCAGGCGCAGAATCGTTTCTACACGGAGCTCGAGGATTTCCTCGCAGCCCATGTCGAGCGGAACCCGCCGCCGGCGGCGGCTCTGCCCTACGAGCGGGCGACTGGCGAAGTCTACGACCAGCGCCGCAGCGCCGCGGCGATGGCGAGCCTCGCCGAAGGCATCCAGTCGCTGGTCGGCCACATGCGCCAGGAGCAGCAGCAGATCCGCGACTGGGTCAACGCGCAGGCCGCGCAGCAGGACGACATCCGCAAGCTGCTCAAGCGCTTGACCAGCGAACGCGAGACGCACTGAGACTGCGCCAAACGGGAGACCAGCCATGGCGTTGTCGCACAGGCGCCGCTTCGAAAGCGTGAATTACTGGCCGGGCTTCGTCGACGCGTTGTCGACGATGCTGCTGGTCATCATTTTCCTGCTGTCGGTGTTCATGCTCTCCCAGTTCTTCCTGTCGCGCGAAGTGACCAGCAAGGACACCGCGCTGCAGAAGCTCAACCAGCAGATCGAGGAGCTGACTAGCCTGCTGGCGCTCGAGCGGTCGCAGAAGAGCGAGGATCAGACCAAGATCGCCGCGCTGACCGCCACGCTGGAGTCGTCGCAGGGCGAGCGCCAGAAGCTGCTCGACGCCGCCGCCGAGGGCGGGGCGGGGGCCGAGGTCGAGCGCAGTCAGGCGACCGCCGCCGTCAACGCGCTCGACTCCCAACGCCAGATTTCCGCCAAGGCGCTCGCCCAGGTCGACATTCTCAACCAGCAGATCTCGGCGCTGCGCAAGCAGCTCGCAGCGATCCAGGAGGCGCTCGAAGCCTCCGAATCCTCGGGCCGCGAGGCGCAGGCCAAGATCGCCGACCTCGGCCAGCGGCTCAATGTCGCGCTGGCGCAGAAGGTGCAGGAGCTCGCGCGCTACCGCTCCGACTTCTTCGGCCGCCTGCGTCAGATTCTGGGCTCGCGTCCCGACATCCGCGTCGTCGGCGACCGCTTCGTGTTCGAGTCGTCGGTGCTGTTCGATTCCGCCAAGGCCGAAATCAGCCAGGCGGGCAAGCAGTCGCTCGACTCGCTCGCTTCCGCCCTGCTCGATCTCGAGCGCGAGATCCCGCCAGACATTCCATGGATCCTGCGGGTCGACGGCCACACGGACTCGAACGCGATCACCGGCGGACCGTTCAAATCGAATTGGGAACTGTCGGCGGCGCGCGCGATCGCGGTCGTACAATACCTGATCTCGAAGGGGATCGAGCCGAATCGGCTGGCCGCCGCCGGATTCGGCGAGTTTCAGCCGATCGATCCGGGAACCGACGCCGAAGCGATGGCCCACAACCGCCGCATCGAGCTGAAGCTGACCGAGCGGTGAAGGCGAAGCCGCGCCGCGGCAACGCGTCGCGCGTCGGCCGGCCTTCGAACGCGGTCCGCGCCGACGTCCGCGACCCGGTCGCGACGCCGGGCCGCAGGGTCAGTTTGCAGAATTGCGCGTAGCCTCGCAACGCAACCCGCCGGCGCAGACTCGCGCCGCATGCCGTTCATGCGCCTGACGACGGGTCATACGGGAGGCTCGCATGACGTCTCGATTCACGCTCGCTGTCGGCGCTGCGACAGCGCTGGCCACATTGCTTTTCGTCGCCCCGGCGATGGATCTGCTGCCCGGCGAAGCCTGCGCCGCGCAGGCGGCGAAGCCTGGCGTCAGTTTCGCCGAGGACGTCCTGCCGCTGCTCAAGTTCAAGTGCTCGAAGTGCCACCAGCCCGATGGCGAAGGCTACGAGAAGAGCGGCTTCGACATTTCGTCCTACGACACGGTTATGAAGGGCACCAAGTTCGGCGCGATGATCATCGCCGGCGATCCCGACGCCAGCAGCCTGATGCGCATGCTCGACTGGGGCGTTTCCCCCGACATCCGCATGCCGCACGGCAAGAAGCAATTGTCGACCTGCGACCGCGACCTGATCCGAACCTGGATCTTTGAAGGGGCGAAGGACAACTGAGCCGCCGCCGCGCCCAACGGGCGCGGCCCCGTCAGGCGCCGTCAGGCGGCGTTCGCATGCGCGACCGCGTCGAGCGCGGCTCGGGCGTCCTCAGGCAAAGCCAAATCAGCCACGGCGAGATTCTCGCGCAGGTGGGCACGCGACGAAGTGCCGGGGATCAGCAGGATGTTTGGCGCGCGAGCGAGCAGCCAGGCGAGCGCGACCTGCAGCGGCGTCGCGCCGAGACGCAGCGCGACGTCGGAGAGGACCGACGACTGCAGCGGCGTGAATCCGCCAAGCGGGAAAAACGGCACATAGGCGGTTCCTGCGCGGGCGAGTTCGTCGATCAGCGCGTCGTCGCCCCGATGCGCGACGTTGTACTGGTTCTGCACGCAGACGATGTCGCAGATCTTGCGTCCTTCGGCGATCTGGGTCGGCGTGACGTTGCTCAAGCCGACGTGGCGCACCAGGCCCTGGCGTTGCAGCTCGGCCACAACCGTCAGCGGCGCTTCGATCGAGCCCTCGACCGGTCCGTGAACGCCGAACGCGCGAAAGTTGACGACTTCGAGCGCCTCCAGGCCAAGGTTGCGCAGGTTGTCGTGCACGGCCTGGATCAGCTCCCCGCGCGAGAGCGCCGGCAGCCAGGACGCGTCCGCGCCGCGCCGGGCGCCGATTTTGGTGACGATGACGAGGTCGTCAGGGTAGGGGCTGAGCGCCTCGCGGACGACCTGATTGGTGACGTGGGGCCCGTAGAAATCGCTGGTGTCGATGTGATTGACGCCGGCGGCGATCGCTTCGCGCAGCACCGCGATCGCCGCGCCGCGATCCCTGGGTGGACCGAATACGCCGGGTCCGGCGAGCTGCATGGCGCCGTAGCCGAGCCGCTTGACCATGCGGTGGCCGAGCTTGAACGCCCCGGCCTTGTCGATGTTGGACATGATCTGTCTCCTTTGCCGAAGTCCCCAAGCTAGGGTTTGCTCCTTCGCGCGATAATCAGGCATGATCAAGACAGGTTGTGCGGAAGAGCGAACAATGAAGGTCGATCTGAGCCATCTCAACGCCTTCGTCGCGGTGGCGCGCGCCAAGGGCTTCCGCGAGGGCGCGCGGTCGAACGGCGTCAGCGCTTCCAGCCTGAGCGAGGCGGTGCGCCGGCTGGAGTCGGACCTCGGCGTCCGGTTGCTCAACCGCACCACGCGCAGCGTCGCGCCGACCGAAGCGGGGGAGCGCCTGCTCGAGCGGCTCGGTTCAGCGCTCGCTGAGGTCGAGGCGGCGCTCGACGGGGTCAAGGGGCTCGGCGATCGCCCGGCCGGAACGCTGCGGCTCAACGCGCCGATCAGCGCGGTGCGGCTGGTGCTGCCGCGCGTCCTGCCGCCGTTTCTCACCGCCTATCCCGAGATCACGGTCGAGGTGATCGCCGAGGACGCGTTCGTCGACCTGTTGGCGGCCGGCTGCGACGCCGGCATCCGCTATGACGAAAGGCTCGAGCAGGACATGATCGCGGCGCCAATCGGGCCGCGCGTCCAGCGCTTCGCCGCCGCCGCCGCTCCCGCCTACCTTGCCCGCCGCGGCCGGCCAATCCACCCACGCGACCTGCTCGGTCACGCCTGTCTGCGCGGCCGCTTTCCTGGCCGGGCGACGCTGGCGTGGGAATTCGAGCGCGACGGCGAGATCCTGCGCGTCGACCCGACGGGCCCGTTGCTCGCCCAACTCGGCGGCGGCGCCGATTTGCTGGTCGACGCCGCAATCGCCGGCGTCGGGGTCGTCTATCATTTCGAGGACTGGCTGCGGCCGCATTTCGAGCGCGGCGCCCTCGAGCCGATCCTCGAAGACTGGTGGTCGCGATTCTCCGGCCCGTTCCTCTACTACCCCGGACGTCGGCTCGTGCCCGCGCCGCTGAGAGCGTTCGTCGATTTCGTCAAGGCGATGGGGCCGCCGACGTGATCGCTGCCGACGCGCGCCGCCGCGGCCGGGACGGGGTCCGCGAACGCTTCGCTCGTCGTCACGCGACGGGCGAATGCTGTGAGCCGCTCGAGCGACCGGGTCGCGTGTCGACGGCGGCGTCGCCGTCTGAAACGCACCATCCCGCCGCGTTGAACTTGACGAACTTGGGGATCGCGACGCTTCGCCATCCCGGGTCCCAATCGCCCGGCGGCGCCGTTGCGCTCGTCCGCCGGTAAAGCACCCGACTCGTCCCTCGCTCTGGGGCGATCACGAAGTCGCTGGCGTCCATGTCTTGACTCCTGTCCCGCAATGCTGATTCGGAGCCGTCAAAACGCTACCCCCGAAAGTCATTCGCCGCAGCATATTCAGTCGAACGCGCCGCTCCTTTGCGTCAGCATCGGCGTCGCCCTTGCGCCGGCCGGGCGGGCGGGCCAGAGTTTGGCGATGATCCCTCGCCGCCGCCGCGGTTTGCTCTTCCCGCTGCTCTTTGCCGTGCTCCTCGCCTTTGTCGACGCGGCCGCCGCGCAGTCGCGGCTCGACGATATCCTCGCGCACGGCGTCATCAGGGTCGGCACCACCGGCGACTATCCACCGTTCACCATGCGGGCGGAGGACGGCAGCTACGCGGGCCTCGACATCGACGCGGCTCTGGCGCTCGGGACGACGCTCGGGGTCAAGGTCGAATTCGTGCCAACGCGCTGGGCGGATCTCACGCGCGATCTTGCGGCGGGAGATTTCGACATCGGAATGGGCGGCGTTTCCGTGACGCTCGAGCGCCAGAAGACGGCGTTCTTCTCCGCGCCGTACCTGCGCGACGGCAAGACGCCGATCGCGCGCTGCGCGGACAAGGACAAGTTCGGCGATCTCGCCGCGATCGACCGGCCGGAGGTGACGGTGATCGTCAATCCCGGCGGGACCAACGAGAAGTTCGATCGCGCCCATCTCAAGGCCGCGCGCATCGACGTCTGGCGCGACAATCTCTCCATCTTCGACGCGCTCGCCAAGGGCGACGGCGACCTGATGATCACCGACGCGACCGAGACGCTCTATCAGCAGAAGCTGCATCCCGGCGTTCTGTGCGCGATCCATCCCGACGCGCCGTTCGACTTTTCGGAAAAGGCCTACCTGATGCCGCGCGACGTCGCTCTGAAGGCGTTCGTCGACCAGTGGCTCCACCTCAGCGACGCGACCGGCGCCCTGGCGGCAGCCAGGGCGCGGTGGCTGCAGTGAGCGCCGCGGCGGGCGCTGGGACTCTCGCGCCGGGCTCGACTTTTCGAGCGCGGCGGGTCTAGGAAGCGGCGACGCCGATCCATCGTCGGGAGAGACTGTCGCCATGAGCCCGCAAAACCCAGCCGCAATCCAGGTCGCCGGCCAAGCCGGGCGGCTGCTGATGAAACTGCGCGCCGAGCGCCCGCTCGTACAGGCGATCACCAATTACGTTTCGATGGACGTAGCGGCGAACGCGCTGTTGGCGATCGGAGCCTCGCCGGCGATGGTCCACGCACCCGAGGAGGTCGAGGACTTCGTCGCGATCGCCAACGCGCTGGTCGTCAACATCGGCACCCTGTCGACCGACTGGGTCGTCGGCATGGAGAAAGCGGCGAAGGCCGCCGGCGGGCTCGGCAAGCCGTGGGTTCTCGATCCGGTCGGCGTCGGCGCGACGCGTTTTCGCGACGAGACGACGCGCCGCCTGCTGGCGCTGAGGCCGACGATCGTGCGCGGCAATGCTTCCGAGATCATGGCCTCGGCGCGCGCGGCGGGTTTGAGCGAGGAGGCGGTGAAGCCCAAGGGCGTCGACAGCGCGCACGGAACCGAGGCGGCGCGCGCCCCGGCGATCGCGCTCGCCCGCCATCAGAATTGCGTCGTCGCCGCCACCGGCCCCGTCGATCTCGTCACCGACGGCGAGCGCGTCGTCGAGATCGCCAACGGCTCGCCGCTGATGGCCAAGGTCACCGCGCTCGGCTGCGCGCTGTCGGCGATCGTCGCCGGTTTTGCCGCAGTCGAGCGCGATCCGTTTGTCGCGACCGCGGCGGCGATCGGGGTCTATGGCGTCGTCGGCGAGATCGCCGCCGAGAAGGCCGCGCGTCCGGGCGGCTTCCGCGTCGCCTTCATCGACGCGCTCGACGCGGTCTCGGCCGAGGAGATCGCGAGGCGGGTGAGAGCGCGTTGAATGGCCCTTGCGCTCGCCAGCCTGCGCCTCTGCCTGGTCACCGATCGCGGCCTCGCGCGAGGGCGTAGCGTGATCGACCTCGCGCTCGCCGCGGCGCGGGGCGGCGCGACGATGGTGCAATTGCGCGAGAAGGCGGCGACGACGCGCGCCTTCGTCGAAGCGGCGCGCGCCTTGAAAGCTGCGCTCGCGCCGCTCGGCGTTCCGCTGATCGTCAACGACCGCCTCGACATCGCGCTGGCCGTCGACGCCGACGGGCTGCATGTCGGCCAGAGCGACATGCCGGTCGCCGAGGCGCGGCGACTGATGGGGCCCGACAAGGTCGTCGGCCTGTCGATCGAGGCGATTGAGCAGGCGACGCGCCCCGACGCCGAAGCGGCCGACTATCTCGGCGTCGGGCCGATCTATGCGCAGCAGACCAAGCGCGACGCGGCGGTCCCGCTCGGCCTCGACGGCCTCGCACGCATTCGGGGCCTGACGCGGAAGCCGATCGTCGCCATCGGCGGCCTGACGCCTGAGAACAGCGCGCCCGCGCTGGCGGCGGGCGCCGACGGCCTCGCCGTCGTCTCGGCGATCGTCGCCGCCGACGATCCCGAAGCTGCGGCGCGGGGCTTCATGGCGCTGTTCGGTTGAGCGGGCCTCGCCGCCCCGCCATTCCGCGGCAAGGGGACAAGCGATGAAGATATCGATCATCGGCATGGGGGCGGTCGGGACGGAAGTGGTGGGCTTCCTGCTCAACGCGGGCCTGGCGAGCGAAATCGTCGTCGTCGACAGCGCGGCGAACAAGGCGCAGGCCGAGATCTGGGATTTTTCCCACGTCACCTCGTTCATCTACGCGCAGAACCCGCGGCTCTGCGCGGGCGACTACGTCGACGCCGCCGGCAGCGACATTGTCGTCGTCACCGCCGGCGCGCAACTCAAGGCGGGCGAGACGCGCGATTCGCTCGCCGGCGTGAACAGCCGCGTCATTCGCGGGATCATCGCCGATGTGGAGCGTTCGTCGCCGGGTGCGATCGTGCTGATGGTGACGAACCCGGTCGACCTGATGGCCCAGGCGGCGCTGCGTTTCTCCTCCTATCCCAAGCAGCGCGTCATCAGCCTCGGCACGATCGTCGACACCGCGCGCTTCATGCGCATCGTCAGCGATCACGTGGCGATCGATCCGAAGAACATCTTCGGCTATGTGATTGGCGACCACAGCCAGACCGGCTTCATTCCCTGGAGCCTTTGCAACGTCTGCGGGCTCGACGTCGACGCTTATTGCGAGCTGAACGGCTTGCCGCCGCTCGACCGCGCAGCGGTGCGCGAGCGCGTGCTGCAGATCGGGCTCGACATCTTCGCCGGCAAGGGCAACACCAACCACGGCATCGCCGCGAGCGTGTACCGCATCGTCCGCGCGATCGCCGGCAACGAGCGCTCGGTGCTGCCGGTCGGGACGATGCTGGAGGGCGAATACGGCGTCAGCGGCGTGGTGATGAGCGTGCCCTGCGTGATCGACCGCACGGGCGTGCAGCGCATCATCGCCTGCCGCTTCACCCCCGAGGAGGACGAAGCCTTCCGCGCCTCCTACCGGCACAAACTGACGCTGCTGGCCGAGGCCGGGCTCGGGGACTGAGCCGGCGGGCGGGACGCGGCAGGTTCGTTACGCGCAAGAAGCTTTTCAAGGCGTTAGGCGCCATTTTGTGGGCTTTCGGCGAGCGCCGCTTCGTCCGTCTCCGGCGGTGGGCCGGCGTGGGTCAGCGCCAGCGGCGGGGCCGGGGCGGCGAGGGGCGGCGGCGAGGGCGCCGCCGGCTCGGGCGCGGCGAGAGCGGCCGCCAGGCCGTGGTAGCGGTCGAGCGCGGCCACGACCTTGAGGTATTGGGATACCGCTTTGACGTCGCCGCGCTCGATCGCCGCGTCGGCGGTCATCAGCGCCTTTTCGATCCGCGCGACCTGGAGATGAACGTAGCGCTGCGGCGCATCGAGCCGCCGCGCTGCGATCGCCATGTCGACTTCGCGCCGCACGGTCGTCATGGGAAGGCCGGTCTCGCGGACGATCGCCTCGTAGGAATGGCCGCTGACGATGAGGTCGAACAGACTTTGCCGGCGCTCGGCGGTCGCCAGCCGCCGTCCGCGCGCCTCGTCGCGCTGGCGCCGGCGTTTGGAGGGGACGGGGGCGTCGGGCATGAGAGAGGTCCGCTTAAGGCTCGGTGGAGAGGAGCGGGAATTATACCCGTGATTCTGATTTGCAGAAAGAAATTGATTCGTGAGGCGCGGGTTTTCGGACTCGCCAGCGCGGAGGTTTGTGGCTGTCGGGGCTCGATCTGATGGCTGCCTTGGGCGGGGAGCGGCCGCTGTGCGCGGATTGCCAGGAAGGTGGCTTTGCGCCCAATATAGTCGTTCAGCCGATTGTCGGTGCTCCTCCGAAGCAGACACTCAGGTGACGGGCCGGATCGACTCCGCGGTGGACTGCGGACGTTCATCCGGCGACCCGAATTGAATCGTCGAACATACGGTCTGCGACTTTCGCCGAGAGTGGACCTTGCCGACCGATTGAAGCTGAAAATACCTTTCGTGCTTGAAAACAGAAAGGAAAACGGCGTGCCTGGGACGATCTACGACGGGCTCGGAGAGGGGTATGCGCTCCGTCGCCGGCCGGATCAAGCGCTCTTGACAGATATCCCAGAAGCCGGGCCCGACTTCTTCACGCCAGCGCACTTCTGAGGAGTGCAGCTTGGCGACTGTACACCCCTCGTCTGACGATTACCGCGGAGCAGCACCCCGTCGGCCTAGGCCGGATGGGCACCGAAATGCAGTCGTCAGCCGCCTGCAAATGAACGCTTGCCGAGAGGCTCACTCTGGACCCCAAACCATTACTGCTTTTCGACGCAGCCTAGCGCCCGTATGTAATGGGCTTTTAGAGTGGTGACGTGCCCCGAATTGTCGGCCTCCCAAGCGACGCTCGCATCAAATCCACACGTGAGCGAACTTCTGGTAACCCAGCGGCGAAAGACCATCCGTCTCGGCGACGCCTCCCGGAAGCCCTCACTCGAAAGACCCCTCACGAGCGTGTCTTCCGAGGCCTGCAATGGGAAGGCGGCCGCCACTCGCGCCTGGAAGGCGAGGTCTGCTTGGGCCGCGTCGAAAGGGTGGTCTTCGTATATCCGTCTTACGTCGATCTCGTTGCTCGACCGTCGAGCGAACAAAATCGCCACGCCGATCAGTCCGGCAATAACAGCTAGGGCAATGATGGCGTCGCGCGCACTGATTCGTGTCGGGCGCTTCCTTTTGTACGTGTTCGGGCTTGGCATCTCGCACATCCTCGCTTTGCAGGACGCTGCTGATATGTCTATCCGCCGGGGTGCGTTGGCGCTTCCTTTGGTCTTTCAAGCGCAGGTGGCACGTCTTTGAAGCAGACCCTGGCGGCGGCGGGCGCAACGGAGCATTCCCATCCGGTTCCAAGGCTGATGCCGCCCCAAGGGCTGCCCATCGAGAGCGTGTTGGCGAAGTGAAATGTCGCGAGTGCGAGCCCCGCAAACACAGGCGTCAGCGCAAGCCATCGCAATGAGCGTCGCCGCTCCCTGAGACGATAGGCGTCAAAGGCGTTGTAAGCGGCACACGCGCACAGCAACGCGAAGAATGCCACCGCCCCGTAAGTTCCGCTGGGCTCAAAAGTTCCCATGCCTATCGACCTACGATCTGGAGCAGGTCGCCCTTTGGAGGTCTGCGTTTGGTGTGCCACCACACGAGCCGACCGGGTGGCTGTCTCTTCACCACCATTATGCCCCCTACCGCCTCCCGAAGTGTCCGCCGAAAGCGCGATGCATTTCTTGCCCCCCACACCCCGAAGTATAGGTCGCCGGTCTCGTCGTTTCTGAAGGTGGCCGCGCGACCAAATACCTCGACGGGCGCACCCTCACCCTTGAGGCCGCCACCGCAATAGACGTTCACGACGACAGCCATGTGTGCAGCGCTCACAACCGTATCGCCGGCAGGTGCAAAGTGCCGACTTCGGAACAGGTAGATGGATGAATGCCGGTCCATGCGAACTGGGTAGCTGGGCGCAGTTAACGGAACCCGCACCGGATTGTGACGATGTCGCAAGCGCCGTTAATGTTCATCGCCCCTCTGTAACGCCCCTCAACGGGTGCCCTCCATTGCGGCAACGGCCGCTTCCGCTCGCATCGGCGAACGGACCTGCCCCTTGGCGACCTGGCGGCCCTCGGCGGATGGGTTACCTTGGGATAGGGTCGAGTCTTGCCGTTCAACTCGCCTACTCGACGTCCGCTTGGCCTTCTCTTCGTCCGGAACCCCCCTGTCCGCCCCCGGCCAACCTCGGTCGTTTGAGCCCGCTGCCCTAATGTCTGCTTGGTTCTGAAACGAAAATTCGGGCCGACGAGCCGGTCGGTCGGGCAGCCTGACGTCGCTCGGACTGCCGCGGCGCCTCTCGCGCGTCCGCTCCGCCAAGCAAGCCATGAACGCGTGCGCTCGACGAGCGGGTTACATGTATTGAAGCGACTCCGCAGGCGCGCGCCGCCCCTCATCCGCCGGCTTCTCCCCGCCGAGCGGGAAGAAGGGACGCGGCTCACTCCGCCGCCTTGACCTCGCCGGTCAGCGCGGCGGCGCCGGTTTCGAACTGGAGGCGCGCGAGGCGGGCGTAAAGGCCGCCGGCGGCGAGCAGGCTGGCGTGATTGCCTTCCTCGACGATGCCGCCATTGTCGATCACCAGAATGCGTTGCGCGTTGACGATCGTCGCCAGGCGGTGGGCGATGACCAAAGTCGTGCGGCCCTTCATCAACGCTTCCAGCGCGTCCTGCACCAGCGTTTCGTTCTCGGCGTCGAGCGCCGAGGTCGCTTCGTCGAGCAGCAGGATCGGCGCGTTGCGAAGAATCGCCCGCGCGATCGCCAGCCGCTGGCGTTCGCCGCCCGACAGCGTCACGCCGCGCTCGCCGAGCGGCGTTTCGTAGCCTTGGGGCAGTGCGCTGATGAAGCCGTCGGCGGCGGCCTGCTTCGCCGCCGCGACGATCGCTTCGCGCGTCGCGCCGGGCGCGCCGTAGGCGATGTTGTCGGCGACGCTGGCGCCGAAGATGAACGGCTCCTG
>PLRT01000180.1 GCA_003164915.1 Hyphomicrobiales bacterium
TCGGATGGTCGGCGGCGGCGGCGAGCGCGACGTCGCGCGCCGTCAAGCTTCGGCCGGCGGGCAGCAGCAATTCGCCCTCGTCGAAATCGAGGCCGCGCCGTCGCACGTGATCGCCCGACTTGACGGGCGCGGAGAGGGTCACCGTCGCGCCGTCGCGCTCCGCCACCTCCTGCATCGCCACCGCATCGGCGCCCTCCGGCAGCGGCGCGCCGGTGAAGATCCGGGCCGCCTCGCCGCGCTCGAGCCGACGCGCCAGCGGACGGCCCGCCGCGGCCTCGCCGACAACGGTCAGCCGGGTCGGCGCGCGCGCCGCGTCGGCGGCGATGAGCGCGTAGCCGTCCATCGCCGAATTGACGAAGGGCGGCTGGACGCGCCGGGAGACGACGTCGCGCGCCAGCGTGCGGCCGAAGGCCTCGGCAAGAGCGACGCGCTCTTCGCCGAGCGGGCCCGCGACCGACGCAATCACCCGCGCCAGCGCCTCTTCGACGGGCATCAACGCCGCACGGCTCACGCGTCGCTCTCCGCGCGCCAATGCCCCGACTTGCCGCCGCGCTTCTCGACCAGGCGCACCGCCGCGATGCGCATGCCGCGGTCGACCGCCTTGGCCATGTCGTAGACGGTGAGGCAGGCGACCGTCACGGCGGTCAGCGCCTCCATCTCGACGCCGGTGGCGCCGACCGTCTTCACTTCGGCGCGCACGACGACGCCGGGCAAACTGTCGTCGCCGTCGAGGTCGACAGTCACCTTCGTCAGGGCGATCGGGTGGCAGAGCGGGATCAGTTCGTGCGTGCGCTTGGCCGCCATGATCCCGGCGATCCGCGCGGTTCCCAGCACGTCGCCCTTCTTGGCGTCGCCGGAACGGATCAGGGCGAGCGTCTCCGGCCGCATGACGACGCGCCCTTCGGCGATCGCGACGCGCTCGGTCGCCGGCTTTTGCGAGACGTCGACCATGCGCGCTTCGCCCGCCGCGCCGATATGAGTGAGCTTGGCCATGGCGCGTTTGAAGCAAGTTTCGCCCGAACTGGCAATGCGGGCGCGCAATTGCCCGGCTTCGCCGCTTCGGCTAAGCGAGGGAGATGATCCAGATCGTCTCCCGGCCGGCCGCGCCCGAGCGGCGCGAATGCGGCAGTTGCGGCATGTGCTGCAAGCTGTTCCACATTTCCGCGGTCGACAAGCCGGCGGGGCGGTGGTGCCGCCACTGGGCCGCCGGCCCGGGCTGCGCGATCTACGCGGACCGGCCCGAGCAATGCCGCGAATTCTTCTGCCTGTGGATGAGCGATCCGACGGTCGCCGATGCGTGGAAGCCGGAGCGCTCGCGCATCGTCCTGTCGATCTTTCCCGGCAACGGTTTCCTTTATGCGCAGGTCGATCCGAGCGCGCCGCACGCCTGGCGCAAGCCGCCCTATTTCGACGACCTGCGCCGAATGGCGGCGGGCTTGCAGGAACTGAACCGGCGGGTCATCGTCTTCGTCGGCGAGAACGCGACGCTGGTGACGCCTCAGGGGGCGACGCCGCTCGGACGAATGAGCCCCGACGAGAATTTCGTGGTCGAACCCGCCTTCGGCCCCGACGGCCCGACCTTCCGCGTCGCCCGCGGCCAATCGTCAGGCGCCTGATCCGTTGTTGACGCGCGCGCGGCAAGCCGCCGGGCGCTTCGGAGGTACGAGCCGATGAACGACGTCGCCGCCTTCCTCGCCCGGGCCGTCGCGCAGGGTCGCGGCCGCTTCCGCGCCGATCTCGTGCTCAAGGGCGGGCGCGTCTTCGATCTCGTATCCGGCGAGCTCAAGGCGGGCGACGTCGCCATCTGCGACGACCGCATCGTGGGAACCCAGGCCGAGTATCGCGGCGCGATGGAGATCGACGTCTCCGGCAAGATCGTCGTTCCAGGCTTCATCGACACCCACTTGCACGTCGAGTCGTCGCTGATCACGCCGCTTGAATTCGACCGCTGCGTGCTGCCGCGCGGCGTCACCACCGCGATCTGCGATCCGCACGAGATCGCCAACGTGCTCGGCGCGGCCGGCATCCAGTATTTCCTCGACGCCTCGCTGGCGACGGCGCTCGACCTGAGAGTGCAATTGTCGAGCTGTGTGCCGGCCACCCACCTTGAGACCTCCGGCGCAGAACTCGAAATCGACCAGCTGCTGCCACTCGCTGCCCACCCGAAGGCGCTCGGCCTCGCCGAATTGATGAACTTCCCCGGATTGCTCGCCGGCGACCCCGCCTGTCTGCTGAAGCTCGCGTTCTTTCAGGACCGGCCGATCGACGGCCACGCGCCGTTGCTCAGGGGCCTCGACCTCAACGGCTATCTCGCCGCGGGCGTGCGCACCGACCACGAGACGACCAACCTGCCAGAGGCGCTGGAGAAGCTGTCCAAGGGCATGCAGATCCTGGTGCGCGAGGGCTCGGTGTCGAAGGACCTGCACGCGCTGGCGCCGATCATCACCGAGCGCAATTCGCCCTACATCGCCTTCTGCACCGACGACCGCAATCCGCTCGACATCGCCGAGGAGGGCCACCTCGACTACATGATCCGCACCGCGATCGCGCTCGGCGCGCCGCCGCTCGCCGCCTATCGCGCCGCCAGCATTTCCGCGGCGCGGATCTTCGGGCTGCGCGACCGCGGCCTGGTCGCGCCGGGCTGGCGCGCCGACCTGGTCGTGCTCGACGATCTCGAATCCTGCGCAGTGTCGCGGGTCATTTCGGCAGGCCGCGTCGTCGGCGACGAACTGTTCGCCGGCCGGCCGGCCGTCGCGCGGATCGGACGCAACAGCGTCAAGGCGCGCAAGGTGACGGCGGCGGATTTCGCCGCGCGCGGGCAGGGCCCCTCGACCCTGGCGATCGGCGTCACGCCCGGCAAGATCATTACCGAACGGGTGCCCGCCGTCCTGCCGTTCGCCAACGGCCTGAGGGGGATCGATCTCGACCACGACCTGGTCAAGGTCGCGGTCGTCGCCCGCCACGGCCGCAACGACAACCTCGCCGTCGCCTTCGTCAACGGCTTCGGCATGAAGCGCGGCGCGATCGCCTCGTCGGTCGGCCACGACAGCCACAACATCACCGTCGTCGGCGCCGACGAGGCCGACATGGCGGTCGCCGTCAATCGCTTGGTCGAGCTCGAGGGCGGCTTCGTCGTCGCCGAGAGCGGCAAGGTGCTCGCCGAGCTGGCGCTGCCGGTCGCCGGGCTGATGAGCCTGCTGAGCTTCGAGGAGGTGCGCGAGGCGCTGATCCCGCTGCGCGCCGCCGCCAAGAGCCTTGGCGTCGTGCTGCAGGAGCCGTTCCTGCAGGTCGCCTTCCTGCCGCTGCCGGTGATCCCGCATCTGAAGATCACCGACATGGGGCTGGTCGACGTCGACCGCTTCGAGTTCGTGCGCGATTAGGCGTCGCGGGGCCCCGCCACCGGCGCGAAGGCGAACGCCAGCGCCAG
>PLRT01000269.1 GCA_003164915.1 Hyphomicrobiales bacterium
GCGGCGACGATCGCCCGGCTCGAATTCTTCGCCGCCGCGGCCGGCGTCGCCCGGTCCGCGCCGCCCGCGGACGCCGAGCCTGGCCCACGCGTGCGTCCGCGCTTCGCCACGCCGTTCGATCGGGATTGACGGGACCGCAGCGCGAAGACGCGGTCGGCGACCGCGTCTACAGGCGCGCCGCGCCGCCGGAAAAGCTCATTCCGGCGCGGCCGCGCATGTAGCCGTCGATCAGCGGCGTCGGCGCGATCAGCGCGGCGAGTTTGGCCTCGGCCTCCGCCGGCGCGACCCTGCCGTCGAGCGCGGCGCGGAACAGAGCCGCGACCTCGACCATGTCGGTCGTCTGCGGCGACAGCCGGAAGTGGGTCACCCCCGCCGTCGCGAGCGGCGCGAGGTCGGCGAAGGCGGCGGCGTAGCCGTGCGACAGCGTCTGGGTGCCGTTGACCACCAGCAGCGGCTTGCCGTCGAGCTGGTCGGCGGCGAGCCCGTCGGGGTCGAGCCCGCAGACGAACTGGCAGGAGTCCTTGTGCAGGCCGTAGGCGCGCGCATGATAGCAGCGCATCGACAGCGACAGACCCTGGCGGCCGAACGCCAGCGCTTCCGTCTCGACCGGATTGTGGCGCGCCAGCGTCGCGATCGCCGCCGCCGACAGTTCGACCGGCAGCCCGATGCGCGTCGCGCCGCGCGCAACGAGGAAGTCGATCGTCGCCTCGTTGAACGTGTTGATGAACGGTCCGCTGACGAACGGCGCGCCGTGCAGCAGGTTGATCGTCGCGACGTCATTGGCCTCGATCGTCGTTCCGTCGCCGCAGCGCGCGCGGATCTCCTCCATCTCGCGGTCGGTGGTGACGAGCGCGAGCGTCGAGTAGACGACCTTTTTGCCCGCGGCGGCGAGCCGCTCGGCGATCGCCGGCAGGTCGTCGACGAAGAGCGGCTCGCGCTTGGAGCAGACGACCTCGCCGAGATAGANNCCTCGTCGGCGATCCGGAAATAGAAATCGCGCCGGCGCTCCGGCTTCCAGTTGTAGAGGATCGGCCCGAGGGTCAGCGCGCTCATCGCCAGCCCTTCTTGAAGGCGCTGAGCGTCACCTTGCCGCCTTCGGCGATCGCATGCAGATCGGACACCGCAGTCGGCGCCGCCTCGCCGCGCGCCAACGCGTCGAGCGCGGCGCGGAAATGCGTCACCACCTCGCCGACATAGGCGCGGCTGCGCTGGCGACCCTCGATCTTCAGCGCCGTCACGCCCGCCCCCTTCAGCTCCGCCAGGATCGAGGCGGCGTTGAGCCCGACCGGCTCTTCGAAAAGATACGACGCGTCGCCGCGCACCATCAGTCGGCTCTTGCACGGCGTCGGATAGGCGGCGTTTTCATTCCTGGCGTAGCAGTTCGTCATCACCTCGCCGAGGCGCGAAACCATCTTGCCGCCTTCCTCGCGATACGAAACGAATTCCGCCGGCGCGCAGGCGCCGTCGCTGCTCGGCGAGCGGCCGGTGATGTAAGACGAGAGATAGCAGCGCCCCTCGACCATGGTGCCGAGGCTGCCGAAGGCGAACACTTCCGCCTCGATCTTCATCCGCGCGATCAGCGCCGCCACCTCCGAAACCGCCAGCACGCGCGGCAGAACGACCCGGCTGACGCCGAATTGCTCGCGATAGAAATCGATCGACAGCGGATTGGACGCCGCCGCCTGCACCGACAGGTGAAGGCGGAGCTTCGGATGGCGGCGCGAGGCGTAGTCGAGCAGGCCGATGTCGGCGAGGATCACGGCGTCGGCGCCGGCGGCGGCAGCGGCGTCGACCGCGCGCCGCCACGGGCCGAGGTCGCCGGCGCGCGGAAACGTGTTGACCGCCACCAGCACCCAACGGCCACGCGCATGGGCGTATGCGATCCCTTCGGCGAGCTCCTGGTCGTCGAAGTTGAGGCCAGGATAGTTGCGCGCATTGGTGCAGTCGCGAAAGCCGCAGTAGACGGTGTCGGCGCCGGCGTCGATCGCCGTGCGCAGCGCCGCCGGCGTGCCGGCTGGGCAGACGAGTTCGAGATAGTTGATGTTTCTCACGCCGCCGCGCCCTCGCGCCGCCGCTGCCGCGCTTCGAGCTTGGCGAGCCGCGTCTTCAGCCCCTCGATCTCGGCGCGCAGCTCTGCCGCTTCCGCTTCGTGCGTCTCCGCCCCTGCCGAGTTCGCCGCCTGCGGCGCCAGGGCGGCGCTCAGCCTCGCGACGCGGCGCTCCCAATTGAGGATCGCCGCGCGCGCCATCCTGCGCAAGGGACCGAACAGCGACGAAGCTTCGTCGAGCACGTCGATCGTCTCGCGATCGAGAATGTTGCGCAGGGTGACGATCGCCGCCGTGTCGCCGCCGACGACGAGTTCGCGGTTGAAGAACAGCGCGTCGCCGTCGACCCGCGCCTCGAGCAGCGCCATCATCGCCTCCAGCCCGCCCTTCAGGGTCGCGTCGGCCGCGACGTCACCCTCGTCCTCGACGACGTGGAGCGTCGGCGCGCCGCTGCCATATTCGAGCAGGAAGCGCCGCGGCGGATCGGTCAGCTCGACCAGGATGCGGGTTCTGCGGCATTCGCCCAGCACGGAAAAAAGGCGGGGATGATTGCGGCGCATCGCCGCAAGCAGCGCCGCAGCGCCGAGGTCGAGCGCCGGCTTCGGCGCCGCGCCGATGACGGCGCGCGCCAACAGGCTCGGAAACCTGGCGTCGTGCATTGCGCCTCTGCTTGTTTGCGTCGCTGCGTCGCGCGGACGACAGAACGCGCGCGTTTTTCGCCCGGTTGATTGATTTGCGTCAACGAGCGGCAAGACCCCCCGGGGCTATGCAAATTCGCAACGCTGGCCGCGCGCCGTCGCCGTCGCGGCGTCGGCTCGAGAAGAATTGCAGCGCAATGGGGCATCCAGGTTTCGTAGGCCGCGAGTTCATCGGCGCAGGCGGCGCGCGCGAGTGTTACCTGGCGGTCGACGTCGCGCCCGACCTCGTCTTCGCCGATCAGCTCGAGGCGCTGCGGCGAGGCTACGTCGCGGCCAAGTCCGAAATGGGCCTTTCGCCCGGCAGCGCCGTCTTCCGGCGCATCTTCCTCAGCGACGCGATGAATCAGGCCGAGCGGGTGCGCGTCAGCGAACTGATGAGCGCGCCCGACGAAGGGCCGGTCGCCGTGTCGATCGTCCAGCAGCCGCCGGCCCACGGCGCCAAGCTGTCGCTGCTGGCCTACCACGTCGAGCGCGAGGCGCCGGCGGTCAAACGCACGCTCGGCCACCACCACACCCTCGTCGAGATGGGCGGCCGGCGCCACCTCTGGAGCACGCGGATGTGCGCGGCCGCCGACGTCGGCCCCGCCTCGGCGGCCGACCAGACGCGCGAGGTGTTCCGCGAGCTGATCGCCGGGCTCGCCGCCCAGGGCGGCACACTGCGCGACGATTGCGTGCGGACCTGGCTCTATATCCGCGACGTCGACGTTTTCTACACCGACATGGTCAAGAGCCGCACCGACGTGTTCAAGCGCCAAGGGTTGACGGGCGACACCCATTTCATCGCTTCGACCGGCATCGAGGGAACCTGCGCCCACCACTACGACGTGGTGACGATGGACGCCTATTCGGTGCTCGGCCTCGCGCCGGGCCAAATCAGCTATCTCAACGATTTCGGCCATCTCTGCGCGACCAAGGACTACGGCGTCACCTTCGAGCGGGCGACGCGGGTGGCCTACGGCGACCGCGCCCATATCTTCATGTCCGGCACCGCGAGCATCGACGGCGAAGGCTGGGTCGTCCACCCCGGCGACGTGCTCAAGCAACTCGACCGCGCGCTCGAGAACGTCGACGCTCTGCTCGCCGACGGCCAGGCGCGGCTCGCCGACTTGACCCATCTCATCGTTTATCTGCGCGATCGCGGCGATTATTGCTCGGTGCGCGATCGCCTCGCCGAGCGGTTCCCGAGCCTGCCGACGCAGATCGTGCAGGGGCCGGTGTGCCGGCCCGAATGGTTGATCGAGGTGGAGGGAATCGCCGCGACGGCGATCGACAAGCCCGACTGGCCGGCCTTCTGAGGGGGATCGCGCGCCCGTCCCGCAAGCGGCGTAAGACGCGAAAGGGACGGAAGGGATGGAGGGTGTCATGCGAGACGACAACGCGCCGCTGACGATCATCAACGAGGCGGCGATCGCCGCGGCGGAGCTGCGCCACGACCCCTACGACTATTGCTTCGCCGAAGACGTCATGCCGCAGAGCCTGAAGGAGCCGGTGCTCAACGACGCGCCGGTCATCCCCGACCGCGGCAGCTACGGTCTTCCCGACCTCAAGTACGGCCCCAACTTCGGCAAGGTGATCGACGAGCTGCTCAGCGACCGCTTCCGCGGCCTGGTCGAGCGGAAGTTCGACATCGACCTCAGCAAGTGCCCGCCGTGCATCGTCATGATGGGCAACACCAGCGGCCACTACAACGAGGGCTACTCGCATCCCGATTCCAAGCACAAGATCATCACCGTGCTGGTCGGCTTCAGTTGGGAATGGCCCTACGAGCGCGGCAAGCTCAGGGTCCTGCGCAGCGACAGCCGCGACGATTTCGCCTTCGAATACGCGCCCGAATACGGCAAGATGCTGATGTTCCGCGTCTGCGATCATTCGTGGCACGGCTTCCTGCCGCAGAAGGGCAAGCGCGCCAGCCTGCAACTCTGCTACGTCGATTCCGACTGGTACGTGAAGCGGGAATACTGGCGCCATCACTGGAGCGCCTACGCCAAATCGGTGCCGCTGTTGCGCAAAGCGATCGATCTGGCGCCGCGCCGTCTGTTCGCCCGCTGAGAGATTGCGCCTTCGACGCGCCGCGCCGGCCCCGCGCCGCCGCAGTTTGCGCCGTTTATTGAGGAGTTCGCCATGATCTATCCGCCGCCGATCACTTCGGCCGAGGTCGCCGAGCATTTCATCCGGTCCCTTCGGCAGGCGAAACGGGACGACCGCCCCTATCGCCACTGGAACCTGAAGGACATCTATCCGGAAGCCCTGTGCACCGGCATCCTCGCGTTGCCGGTCGATCCGCCGCGGCTCGGCAAGACCGACGGCACCCGCGGCACCTACAACACCCAGCGCTGCTTCTTCACGCCCGACATGCGCAAGGCCTACACCGCCTGTGCGGCCTTGTGCGACGCGCTGCAACGCCCCGACGTCGCCAAGCTGCTCGGCGAGACCTGCGAATTCGACGTCGAAGGCTCGTTCCTGCGCATGGAGTACATCCAGGACATCGACGGCGCCTGGCTGGAGCCGCACCACGACATTCCGGAAAAGCTGTTCTCGATGGTCATCTATTTGTGCCTCGGGCCGGACGCGCACGGCTGGGGCACCGACATCTACGACTCGAACAAGAAGCTGGTGGGCAGCGCGTCGGCGGAGTTCGACAGCGCGGTGATCTTCATCCCCGGCGAGAACACCTGGCACGGCTTCGAGCCGCGCCCCATCGTCGGCGTGCGCCGGCTGATGGAGATCAACTACGTCCGGCCGAGCTGGCGCTCGGTCGAGCAACTCGCCTTCCCCGACCGCCCGATCAGCCTCTCCTGACCGCGCCTGCGCTCAAACGCGCTGCGGCGATTGGCGATTTGGTTACGAAACTCCGCTTTCGACGGCGGCGCGCGCCTTGAACGCGCGCCGTTAACCTATTCTTTGCGCCCAATTTAACCGCTTGTTGGCGGCTTGTTGGCAGTCTGCCCGTCGAGCCGCTGCGCCAAACGCGGCTCCAGACCGCGACCATGCTGAAAAACGCCCTGATCTTCGCCATCGCCGCCATCACGGCAGCCTTCGCCGCTCCGTCGCTGATTGTCGCGCCGGGCGGCGGCGGCGCGCGCGGCGTCCCCGCCCGTGACGCCGTCGCCGTCGCCGTCGCGCCCGCCGCCCCCGCAACGCTCGCCGAGGCCGAACCGACGGCGCCCAGCTATCGTGAGGCGTCGATCGCCGCCGACCCGGGCGGCCAGTATCGCGCCAAGGCGCTGATCGACGGACAGGACGTCGACGTGATGATCGACACCGGCGCGACCGTCGTGGCGCTGACCGCTGAGACAGCCGCGCGCCTCGGCGTGACGATCGAGCCCTCGCGGCCGCGTTGGAAGATGAACACCGCCAACGGCGTCGCGTTCGCCAGCCCGGTCACGCTCAGATCGGTCGGCCTCGGCGCGATCTACATGGACGACGTCCTGGCGGTGGTGATGCCGGCCGGAGCGTCGTCGATCAACCTGCTCGGCGCGAGCTTCCTCAAGCGGCTGGTCAGCGTCGAACAGCGCGGCGGCATGCTGGTGCTGCGCCAGTAGGCGAAAGGGCCCTTTTGCTCGCCGCGTCGATCGGCTAGGCATGGGCGAATGCGACCCTCCGAGAGCCGCCCGTGTTTCCCAAGCCGCAGCCCAAGCTCGAACCCAACACATACGATTACGAAACGCGGCCGATGGTGAAGCCGACCGGCTTCCGCGAGTATGACGCGCGCTGGCTCTACGAGCGCGAGATCAACCTGATGGGCGTCGAGGCCTTGGGCCTCGGCCTGGCGACCCTGCTGGGCGAACTCGGCGTCGCCAAAGAGATCGTCGTCGGCCACGACTTCCGCTCCTATTCCGGGGCGATCAAGAGCGCGCTGATCGTCGGCCTGATGGCGGGCGGCGCCAAGGTCAGCGACATCGGGCTCGCCATCACCCCGATGGCCTATTTCGCCCAGTTCGCGCTCGACATCCCTGCCGTCGCGATGGTCACCGCCTCGCACAACGACAACGGCTGGACCGGAGTCAAGATGGGCGCGGCGCGGCCGGTGACGTTCGGGCCGGAGGAGATGGGACGGCTGCGCGACATCGTGCTGGCCGGAGCATTCCGCCCGAGCGGCGGCGGCGCTTATGAATTCGTCGAACACTTCCCCGCCCGCTACATCGCCGAGCTGACGGCGCGGCCGAAATGGTCGCGCAAGCTGAAGGTCGTGGCCGCCTGCGGCAACGGCACCGCCGGCGCCTTCGCGCCGCAGCTCTTGTCGGCGCTGGGGGCGGAGGTCGTCCCGCTCGACTGCGAGCTCGACTTCGCCTTCCCGCGTTACAACCCCAATCCGGAAGACCTCGACATGCTGCATGCGATGGCCGCGGCGGTCCGAGAGAGCCGGGCCGACCTCGCCCTCGGTTTCGACGGCGACGGCGACCGCTGCGGCGTGGTCGACGACGAAGGCGTCGAAATCTTCGCCGACAAGATCGGCGTGATGCTGGCGCGCGATCTCGCCAGGCTAAACAAAAACCCGACTTTCGTGGTCGACGTAAAATCGACCGGCCTGTTCGCCAGCGATCCGGAGCTGAAACGGCTCGGCGTCACGGTCGACTATTGGAAGACCGGCCATTCCCATATCAAGCGACGCGTGCGCGACCTCCAGGCTCTGGCCGGCTTCGAGAAGTCCGGCCATTTCTTCTTCAATGCGCCGATCGGCCGCGGNNTACGACGACGGCTTCGTCACCGCGATCGCCGTGCTCGACATGCTCGACCGCAATCCGGGCAAGTCGGTGGCCGATCTCTATCGAGAGCTGCCGCGGACCTGGGGCTCGCCGACCATGTCGCCCCATTGCGCCGACGAGGCGAAATACGCGGTAGTCGAGAACGTCACGGCGCGCTTCAAGGCCATGCAGGCCGGCGGCGAAACATTGGCCGGACATCCGATCCGCGACATCGTCACCGTCAACGGCGCGCGCGTCACGGTCGACGACGGAACCTGGGGCCTGGTGCGCGCGTCTTCCAACAAGCCCGAGCTGGTGGTGGTGGTCGAGAGCCCGGTCTCGGAAGCGCGGATGCGGGCGATGTTCGCCGCGGTCGACGCCGCGATGCGCGAAAATCCCGAGGTCGGCGCCTATAACCAGACAATCTGAAGCGCGCGCCGAACCGGCGCCGATCCTGCCTGACGTGCTCGCGCCGGGCCTGCGGATCGTCTTCTGCGGCACCGCCGCCGGAACCGAATCGGCGCGCCGCGGCTGCTACTACGCCCATCCGCACAACAAATTCTGGCGCGTGCTGCATGAAGTCGGACTGACGCCGCGCCGCCTCGAGTGTTCGCAATTCGCGCTGCTGGCGCAATACGGCCTCGGCCTGACCGACATCGCCAAGACCGTCAGCGGCATGGACAAGGAGCTGCCGACGGGGGCGCTCGGGCGCGCCGCCTGCGCGGCGATGGCGGCGAAAATCCGCGCCTGCGCGCCGACCATCCTCGCCTTCACCAGCCTGACCGCCGGGCGCCGCTTCCTGCGCCGCGACGCCGGATTCGGCGAGCAGGCGGAGACGATCGGCGCGACGCGCGTCTGGCTGCTGCCGTCGCCGTCGCCGGCGGCGAACTGGAACTGGGCGGCCAACGACGGCTGGTGGCGCGCTCTCGCCGTGGCGGCGCGAGCGGGTTGAGCGGCGCGTCAGGCTGAACGGCGCAACGGATCCGGCGCGTCGCGACGTCTGCGTCCCTCGCCCAAGGTCGCAGACGGTTCGCCGACGTTTGGCTCCAGCATGGCGACCTGATTGCGCCCGGCGCGCTTGGCGACGTAGAGCGCCTCGTCGGCGCGCTGCAACGCCGTCGAAACGGTGTCCCCCGCGACCAGCGGCGTACGGCCGATGCTGGCGGTGACGGCGATCTCGCCGGTGGGCGTCGCCACGCGCAACGCCTCGATCGCGGCCCGCGCGCTTTCGGCGGCGCGGCGCGCCGTTTCCTCGTCGGCTTCGGCGAGCAGCACGACGAATTCCTCGCCGCCGAGGCGGCCGACGAAGTCGAACTCGCTGCGCACCGCTCGCGCCAGCGCCTGCGCCGCTGCCTGCAAGGTCTGGTCGCCGGCGCGATGGCCGTAAATGTCGTTGACGCGCTTGAAAAGGTCGAGATCGACGATCAGCAGCGCCGGCGGCGGCAGCGCGGCGTCGAAACGCGCGATGGCGTGCTCGGCGACCGCGACGAAGGCGCGGCGATTGGCGAGGCCGGTCAGGTCGTCGGTCATGGCGAGCCGCTCGACCGTGCGCTTGCCCTTGAGGATATGGCGGATCGCGTCGACCACGGCGAAGGATACGGAAAAGGCGACGATGGCGGAAATTTCCGCGGCCAGGCGCAGCGCGCCAAAATCGCCGACAACCCTGCGCGAACGGGTCAGACAGGCGGTCAGAAGCAGCGCGCAAACGACAGAAACGCCGGTGATGGCGAGCGACGCGATCACGACATCGCTGCGGCTCCTGACATGAGCCAGTTTTCCGATCATCGGGAAACTCCGACCGCTCATCATGGCGGCGCAGCGAACCTTACGCAACGTCCGTAAACGACTCCTTCTTCCGACCTCAGAAATTGACGCCTGTGGATAACGCTGGCGTCGCGCCCCGCGACGGCCGCCGGCGCGCGTCGCGGACGCGCACGTCATACGGCGCCGTTACGGAATTGCCGCTGCGTCGGGCTCCGACAATGTTGAACGCAAGCCGATTTCGTCTTTGCGGACATAGAGGTCGATCGGCCAGTCGGCGGCGCGGCTCGAGGTCGCGAGCCGATAATCGGCGAGCGCGGCGGCGAGCGTCGGATCGGCCAACGCCCAGCGATGGAATCGGGGATTGACCGTATTGACCAGAATGCCGTCGGGCCGATTGCGGCGAATGTCCTGGGCGAGCATGTCGCGATCGCGGGCGATGATCGGCGCCAGGCGCGCCGCCAGAGCGGCGTCGCCCGGGTGTTCGTCGATCAGTCGACGCGCGCCGGAGGTCAGCAGCAGGCCCTGCGTGCGCTGGACCCAGGCGCCGTCGACCTCCCTGACCAGCGGGAAGCCGATGCCGAGTCCCTCGGCGATCGCCGCCAGCCGCGGATGGGCGCCAAGCGCGGCGACGGCGCGCACGAAGGCGGGATCGGGCGCGGTCGGCGGCGCGGCGAAGAACAGCCACAGCGCGCCGGCGATCGCCGCGGCGG
>PLRT01000020.1:0-123 GCA_003164915.1 Hyphomicrobiales bacterium
ACAGGCGGAATTCGAGGCTGCGGCAATCGAGCAGCAGCACCCGGTCTCTGGCGCCGCGGCACGAGGCGAACTGATCCATCACGCCGCAGCGCATGCCGACGAACTCGTTCTCGGCGCGCTGGC
>PLRT01000020.1:171-44125 GCA_003164915.1 Hyphomicrobiales bacterium
CGCCGCGGACGTAATCGCTCCAGTCGCCGCGCGGCCGCGGGTCCGGGTCGTCGAGCGCAAATTCGCGGGTCTCGCCTGTGCGCAGCGAGCCAACGCGCAAGCGAGGCTCGGGCCGCGCCGCCGCGGCGATCCAGGTGCATTGCNNTAATCGGTGTGCTCGCCGATCAGATTGACCCGCCCGGGCGCGCGATAGAGCCGCGCCTCGCCGCCAAAATTCTGGCGAAAGCGTTCAATCAGCGGATTGCGGGCCCCCATGGTTCTCCTCCGGTCGGCAGGCGTGTAGCCTCCCGCAGGGGCTGGATCAAGCGCGCCGCGGTCGCGGCCCGCGGCGCCGGCGCGAACTTCCGGTGGTCAGTGGCCTGGCCGGGCGGGCTGACGCCTCCCGTCAACGCCGGCGAAGGAGATCGTTCGGCACGTCGAATCGACGGATCGGCGAGGTCGCCCCGGTGTCTAACTGCGCTTGAATGGTGAGGAAATGCGCGCCCGCCGGCAGGTCAAGCGCCTGCGGCATGCCCCTGATCGCCGATTCGAGGAGTTTGGGCGTCAGGGCGCGGTCGGGCNNGCCCTCGCCTGCGGCGACGAACACGACCTGGATGCGGGTGAATTCCCCGCGCGCCGAGGTCGGGTCGTCAGCAGGATCGGCGAGCGGCGAGACGGCGATCGGCGACATCGGCGTGACCACGATTGGCTGCGCGCGCGTCTCGCGCCACGCCAGCCAGCCTCCAGCCGCCAAGGCGACGAGGACGACCGCCGCGACCTGCATCCGCAGGGGGCCGTGCCGCCGCCACAGGGCAAGGAGGGTATCGGTCCAGCGCGATGCAGGCTCCTCGTCCGCCGGGCCGCGCACGTTCTCCTCGCTGAGGCGCAGGCGCCAGGGCAAGGATCGCCACGGCGAGCGCGAGTCGTCGACCAGGAAGGCGAGAATGCTGTCGTAACGGTCGTGCTGCGCATTCGACCGGCGGATGCGACCGCGCCGATAGCGGTCGCCGAAGTCGGGCCAGGATTCGAAATTTTGCTGCGCCTTAACCGCAATCGCCAGCAGATAGCCCCAGGCCTCGGATTCGCTGAGGCATTCGGCGAGAAAAGCGTGGCGGACGGTCATCGCCGCGCGCGCCAGATCCCAGGCCAACAGGTCGAAGGGCGCCTCCGGATCGCCCGGTTCGGCGCATCGCGGATCGGCCCGGTCGCCCTCGCTGAGCAGCCAGTCGACCCGGCCGATCGTCTGGACTCGCCGCGCTTCCGGCGCGTCCGCGTCCACTCCCCAATAGTCGCGCAGGATCGTCAGACTGCGAGCCGGCTGTGGCGGCGCGAAAGGGGAGAGCGTCGCGTCGGCGCCGCGCTGGGCGATCGTGTACATCGCCGAGAGCGCAATCGCCCAACGCGCCCCGTCGGGCAGACGCGAACCGGCGACTCCGACATGGGCGAGCGGATCGGTCAGGACCGGCTCGACGCGGACGTTCTGGGCGAGGCGCTCGGTCGCTTCAAGGTCGAACTGTCCGCCGAGCAGCGGCCCGTAGCGCTGCGCGCCGGCGATAAAGCCTTGCAGCGCGCGCAGCACGCCGGGCGACAGCGTCTTCGGGTCGACCGCGCGGCCGGGCGGGCGCAACGCCAACCGCGCCGCAGCGCCGGCGTCGTCGAGGCGCCGCGAGGCCGCCTTGAGCTCGTCGTGCCAGTTCTGAGCTGCGGCGAGCCGCGTCGCCACCCGCGCGCGCAGGTCGGGATGAAAGCGGCTCAGCGCGCTGATCGGCTCGGCCCAGCGGAACCGGTCGATCAGCGCCGCCAGCAACTCGGAAGGCATGCGCGGGTCGTCCATCGCGGCGTGCAGCAGCCGCGCCTGGAACTGAGCCCAGACGAAGGTCGAGCCCGAAGCGACTTTGATCATCCGATCGACGACGTCCAGCGCGCCAGAAACTTCGCCGGCGAGCGCAAGCGACGACAATTCGGCGACCGCGGCGTCGATTTCCGCCTGTGTTCGCCTGTCCATCTCCCCCCGAACCGACTGAGGCGCCCGCAACGCCTGACGGCCCAAACGCGAATCCGGCCTGCCGCGCGCCGGCTCGGCCCCGCTTGAGGCTGCGAGGCGCAAGCCCCATAGCACATTCTGCGGCGTTCCGCCGCATTTGAGCCAACGGGAGCGGCGGACCGCAAGCGCCGCGAACGAGGTCACCAAACCGGCGGCGCGGCGCCCAAACGACCGGCGGGTCGCGCCCACCGCATCGGTGCGCCCTCGACCGCCGCCGGAGGCCCGAGGCGGAGCGCCGGGCCCCAATCTGTCGACTCGATTTCGGGCGCGTAATCACCTTCGCCGGCCGGGGCGAACGGCGCTTGTGCATCCGCTCGCTCGCTCGCCAGCAGCGCCGCGACGCGGGCGAGCGACAGCCGGCGCGACGAGCCGGCGCCGGTCGCGGCGCGTTCGCCGAGGCCGCGCACGACGCTGGCGGCGATCAGGTAACCTGTCGCATGGTCGAGCGCCTGGACCGGCAGGGGCGTCGGCTGGTCCTTGGCGAAACGGCGCATGCCGGCTTCGGCGATTCCGGCGCTCATCTGCACCAGGCTGTCGAAGCCGCGCCGGCCTGCCCACGGCCCGCTCCAGCCATAGGCGTCGAGCGACACGTCGACGAGGCCGGGCCGGGCGCGGCGGCGCGCCGCTTCGTCGAGGCCGAGCGCGTCGAGCGCACCGGGGCGGTAGCCGTGGACGATCACGTCGGCCTCGCCGAGCAAAGCCAGGAAGCGCGCGCGGCCGACAGGGTCCTCGAGGTCGAGCCGCGCGCAGCGCTTGCCGAGCGTCACCTCCGGCGCGACGCTCGGTTCGTCCCAGCCGGGCGGATCGAGCCGCAGCACGTCGGCGCCGTAGCCGGCGAGAAAGCGCGTCGCCACCGGCCCGGCGAGAATGCGGGTGAGGTCGAGCACGCGCACGCCGGCGAGCGGCCGGGCGGGATCGACGGGGCTTTCGGCCCGCCCGCCCGCTTCGCGCCGTTCGGAAATAACGAGGGGTTCGGCGGCGACGGCGCGCCCCTGCGGATGATCGAACCAGGCGGCGAGCGCGCGCATCGCCGCTGCGCATCCGCCCTTGGCGACGACCGCCGCCTCGAGTTCATCGGCGCGCCAGCCTTTGACCGCCTGCGCGACCGCGTTGCGCTCGCCAGCGCAGCCGAGGACGGCGAGCGCCGCCTGGCGATGGCGGGCGGCATTGGTGTGCAAGCGGATCCAGCCGTCGACGGTGGGATAGTCGCCGGCGATTGGGTCCCACACCGGCGGCGGCTTCCAGCCCTGCGGCCGGATCGAGAAGCCGAACCACAGCGACGCGAGGCGGCGGTCGACGACGACCTGCGGCGGCCGCGAGGCGACGAGAGCGGCGCGCTCGGCGACCGCGAGCGCGGCCGCGCCGATCGCCGCGGCGGCGAGGTCGCTGACCGCGAAAACCGAGGGCAAGTCGCCTTCGCCGCAATATTCGATGCGCCCGAGCCAGGCCTCATCCCCGCCGAGCGCGCGCCAGGCGGCGGCAAGGAAGCGGGAGGCCGGGGCAGAGGCGGGATGAGACGGATCGGGCATGCGGCCTCCATCAAGTTGCGCGTTCCGTGGGCGCGCGTTCGGTGACAGGGAATGACCGCTCGACCAAATCGTCAATCTTGATTATTCCGATCAATATCGGATCGAAGCGGCCAATGGCGAGATTCCTGACGGCGGCGGAGGCGGCCAAGCGGCTCGGCGTGGCGCGCGCGATCCTCTATGCCTATGTCAGCCGCGGCCTCATCCGCGCGCATGAAGCGGCCGATCCGCGGCGCCGGCTCTACGCCGCCGATGCAATCGAGCGGCTTGCGGTCGAAAGGCGGCGTGGCCGCCGGCCGAAGGAGGTCGCCAAAGCGGCGCTCAATTTTGGCGCGCCGGTGCTCGAATCGGCAATCGCCCTGATCCAGGATGGGCGCCTCTAGCTCCGAGGCGTCGACGCGGTCGCGCTCGCCGAGACGGCCGAACTCGAGGACGTCGCTGCGCATTATGGGAACTGCCGCGCGGCGCCGCTTTTGCGCTGTTCGCCGTCGGCCGCACGGTCGGCTGGATCGCCCATGCGCTGGAGCAGCGCAGGCAGGGGACGCTGATCCGCCCGCGGGCGGTTTACGTGGGGAGAGAGCCGGGCTGAGCGACATCGCGTCCGCTCGCGCCGGCTTTCTCCCGCTTCGGGAAGAGGAGCTTGTCGCTGGGCGAAGATCAGGCGGCGGAACGAAGCGCCGAACAAGGGGAGGCGTTCAGCGCGGCAGCGCGCGTTTGACGATCGCCGCCAGCTCGAGCCCCTTCGGCAGCGCGCCCCAGTTGCGCGCGCCGCGGCCTTCGAGGCGCGCGGCGCAGAAGGCGTCGGCGCTCGCGTTGGGCGCAGCGGCCGCCATCGCGCTCGCTTCGAGGCCGAGCGCCAGCCGGTCGCAGAGGTCGCGCGCGCGCTCCTCGAAATCGGAAAGGTCGCGCATGTCGTTCTTCAGCGCCGCGACATGAGCGTCGAGCGCGCGGCTGGCGCCGCGCACCTTGTCGACCTCGGCGAAATAGGCCTCGAGCGTCTGCGGGGCGCGCGAGATCGCGCGCAGCACGTCGAGGCACTGAACGTTGCCGCTGCCTTCCCAGATCGCGTTGATCGGCGCCTCGCGGTAGAGGCGCGGCATCGGCGAATCCTCCATCGCGCCCGAGCCGCCGAGGCATTCCATCGCCTCGTAGGCGTGGGCGGGCGCGCGCTTGCAGATCCAGTATTTGCCGAGCGGCGCAGCGATCCGCGCGAAAGCGTCCTCATGGCCGTCTGACGCGCGCGCGTCGAGCGCGCGGGCGACTCTCAACGTCAGCGCGAGCGACGCCTCGGCTTCGAGCGCGAGATCGGCGAGCACGGCGCGCATCGCTGGCTGGTCGATCAGCAAGGCGCCGAACGCCTTGCGCTGCCGGCAATGGTCGAGCGCCTGCGACGCCGCCATGCGCATGCCGGCCGACGAGCCGATCATGCAGTCGAACCGCGTCGCGGCGACCATCTCGAGAATGGTCGCGACGCCGCGTCCCTCTGGACCGACGCGCCAGGCGAGCGCGCCGCGCCATTCCGTCTCGCTCGAAGCGTTGGAGACGTTGCCCATCTTGCGCTTGAGGCGGACGATCTGGATCGGGTTCTTGGTTCCGTCGGGCCGCCAGCGCGGCGCGAGGAAGCAGGTGAGCCCGCCGGGCGCCTGGGCGAGGGTGAGGAATGCGTCGCACATCGGCGCCGAGACGAAGAACTTGTGGCCGACGAGCTCGTAGGCTTCGCCCATCGCGTCGCGGCCGAGCGGAACGGCGCGCGTCGTGTTGGCGCGCACGTCGGAGCCGCCTTGTTTCTCGGTCATCGCCATGCCGATCGTCAGGCCCCGCTTGTCGGTGGCGGGGACATTGCGTGGATCGTAGACGCGGGCGTGGACCTTGGGCAGCCAATGGCTGGCGAGCGCAGGTTCCTTGGCGAGGCTCGGCGTCGCGGCGAAGGTCATGGTGATCGGGCAGCCGTGACCCGCCTCGACCTGCGCCTGCATGTAGTAGCGCGCGGCGCGCGCCACATGCGCGCCGGGCCGCGGNNTGGTGATAGCTCGGATGGTAGCGGACGAGATCGACGCGACGGCCGTAGCGGTCGTGGGTGTCGAGCTCGGGAGGATTCTTGTTGGCGAGCGCGCCGAGCTCGAGGATTTCGGCCGAGCCCAGCTTTGCACCGAGCACGGCGAGTTCGTTGTTCGCCCAACCGCCGCCCTCGCGCGCCAGCCCCTCGGCGAGCGCCGCGTCGCCGGTAAAGAGATTGTAGTCGGCGAGTTCGATCGGTTGGTTGAGGACCTCGTGGGTCGCCGCGCCATAGGGATCGAGTCCGGCGCAGTCGAATTCCTCGTGCGGCGCGGCGCGCTCCGGCATGGAAGCCTCCCTGACTCCGCCGCGCCCGACTGTGCGACGGTTGTCCGCGCACTATAGCGGTTTCGGTCGTCGCCGTGGAAATCGCCGGGCGGCTCGGATAGATTCCTTCGGCGAACGCGTTTGCGCGCAGCGGGCGGCGCGCGGCGCGAACGGGAGCGCGAACCGATGCGCAAAATTTCCACCCGACGGCTCGACGGGGTCGGCGCGTGCGCATGGCGGTTCGCCGCCGCGCTTGCGCTCCTGGCGGCGACGCCCGCCTCCGCCAAAGATTCGAGCGCAGAACTGACGACCGGCGGCCTGGTGTTGGCCAAAAGCGCCGACATCGAGATGCGGTCGGAGGATCTTGCGATCTCGGCCTCGGAGATGGTCGTGCGCTATCGCTTCCTCAATCATTCGGCTCAGGACGTGACCACGACCGTCGCCTTTCCGATGCTCGACATCGTCTGGGAGGGATCCGACACCAATATATCTGTTCCGTCGCCGGACTCGCCCAATTTCCTCGACTTCCGCACGGCGATCGACGGGCAACCGGTCGCCGCCCGGAACGAGCAGAAGGCCTTCGCCAAGGGCGTCGACATCACCCAGCGCCTCACTGCGCTCGGCGTGCCGCTCACGCCGCAGAGCGACAAGACGTGGAAGACGCTCGACGCGCTCAAGCCTGCCGACCAGGACGAACTGGTGAAGACGGAGATCGCAATATTGGACGTTGAGATCGAGCTTTTTCTGGACCCAGACGTTCCCCGCCGGGCGCGAACTGGCCGTCGAACACCGCTATCGCCCGAGCGTCGGCGAGACGACCGGCGCCGAGGTCGGCTGGCCGCAAATCGATCCCGAGGCGGCCAAGCGCTACGAAGCGCTCTACTGCGTCGACAAGGAGTTCATCGCCGGTGCGCGCAAGGCGCAGAAGCCGGACGCGAAGGGCGAATTCACGGCGCCTTTGTTTGAGCGGCGCATCGCCTATGTACTGAAGACGGGCGCGAATTGGGCGGGACCGATCGGCAATTTCAACCTGACCATCGACAAGGGCGAGCCGGATTCGCTGGTCAGCTTCTGCGCCGATAGGGTGAAGAAGACCGGGCCGACGACCTTCGAGGTCCGCTACGCCAGTTTCACCCCGACCCGCGATCTCAATGTGTTGATCCTCTATCGGCCGCCGAAGGGCGATTAGGCGCCGTCCGCCTGCCGGGCGGCTTGATCGCGGGCGCGCGGACGGTCAAAAAGGGGCATGGCCGACATTTCCTTGCCTGCCGCTTTCGGCGCCGGGCTGATCTCGTTCCTCAGCCCCTGCGTGCTGCCGCTGGCGCCACCCTATCTCTGCTACCTCGCCGGCGCCTCGATCGAGACTCTACAGACGACGGAGGGCGGCCGGGCGCGGCGCGACATCGTCGTCGCCTCGCTGCTGTTCGTCGCCGGTTTCGCCACCGTCTTCGTTGCGCTCGGCGCGACCGCTTCCGAGGTCGGCGCCCTGTTGCGTCAGTGGAGCCGCGCGCTGTCGATCGTCGCCGGAATCGGCATCATCGTAATGGGCGCGCATTTCCTCGGCCTTTTCCGCATCAGCGCGATGTTGCGCGAGGCGCGGCTCGAGGTCGAGAGGCCGCCGGGCCTGTGGAGCGCCTATCTGATGGGCGTCGCCTTCGCTTTCGGCTGGACGCCCTGCATCGGGCCGATCCTCGCCGCGATCCTCGCGGTCGCCGGCGCCCAGGAAACCGTCGGGCAGGGCGCGTTGCTGCTGTTCGTCTACGCGCTCGGCCTCGGCGCGCCGTTCGTCGTTGCGGCTTTCGCGATGGAGCGCTTTCTCGCCTTCTCGCGCGGTTTCCGCTCGCAGTTCGCTCGGCTCGAAAAGGCGACCGGCGCGCTGCTCGTCGTCACTGGCGTGTTGTTCTTGACCGGCGGCATGCAGGCCGCCGCGTCGTGGCTGATCGAGACGTTTCCCAACCTCGGGCGGCTGGGCTGAAGATTTCGGAAGCCGGCGGATTCGCCGTTGGGAGCGGCGAAGCGACGGGGCCGTCCCGAGAACGGAGCCTCGCAATAAAGAAGCCCGCCGTTTCGCGGCGGGCTTCGAGGTTCGAGGCGAACGCCTGAGGTTCGCAGCGATCACATTTGGTGGAAGGTGATCTTGCCGTCGGGGTCTTTCTTCCAGACGTACCAGACGTAGTCGGCGTCCTTGCGGTCGCCCTTTTCGTCGTAGGCGATGTCGCCGATGACGGTGTGGAAGGTCATGCCCGAGTGCATGACGTCGGCCACCTTGTGCGGATCGAGCGAGTTGGCCTTCTCGGCGGCCGCCTTGAAGATCTGCATCGCGGCGTAGGAATAGAGCGTATAGCCCTCCGGATCGTAGCCCTTGGCCTTGAACTCGGCGACCACTTCCTTGGCCGCCGGATTGTTGCGCGGCTCGGGGCCGAACGACATCAGCGTGCCTTCGACGCCGGGGCCGCCGATCGAGGCGAACTCCTGGTCGGTGATGCCGTCGCCGGAGATCATGACGGTCGACATGCCCTGGTCGCGCATCTGGCGCAGGATCAGGCCGCCTTCGGTGTGCAGGCCGCCCCACATCAGATAGTCGGCGCCGGAGGCCTTGATCTTCGAGACGATCGCCGAATAGTCCTTCTCGCCGACGTTGACGCCTTCGTAGAGCACTTCCTTCTTGCCGCCGGCGTTCATGAAGCCGCGCGCCGCGTCGGCGAGGCCCTGGCCGTAGGGGGTCTTGTCGTGGACGATGGCGATCTTCTTGTCCTTCAACTGGCCAAGCGCGAGGTCAGCCCACAACTTGCCCTGCTGGTCGTCGCGGCCGCAGGTGCGGAAGGCGTCCCACAGCTTGCGGTCGGTGACCTTCGGGTTGGTGGCCGAGGGGGTGATGAACAGGACGTCGTTGTCGACGTAGACTTCGGAGGCCGGGATGGTCACGCCCGAGTTGAAGTGGCCGACGACGAAATGGATGCCGTCGCCGACGAACTTGTTGGCGACCGAGACGCCCTGCTTGGGATCGGAAACGTCGTCGCCCGGCTCGATGGTGATCTTCTGGCCGAGGATGCCGCCGGTCTTGTTGAAGTCTTCCGCCGCCTGATTGACCCCGTTGGTCAATTGGGCGCCGAAAGAGGCGTTCGGGCCGGTGATCGGACCGGCCACGCCAATCGTGATCTGCGCGTTCGCCGCGCCGGCCACGCTGAGGCCGGCGGCGAGCACGAGACCCGTCAACCAGTATCTATTCATACTACGCTCCCTGTGTTTGGGCGCAAACAGCGCCCCGAGGCGGAAACGATCCCACCTTGTGCGGGATCAAAGCGTGTTTTTCGACGGGTGTCACCTGGCCCGAGCGCAGCCGGGGAATTTCTCCGGATCCGCGCCGCGCAAAGTCAGCGCGCCCGCCAGGTCAGGCCGGACCGTTCGAAGGCCCAGGAGTATTGCGTCGCCATCTGTCGCGATCGCATCGCCGCAAAGCCGATCCATGCGGCGGCGAGCAGCAGAACGAGCCCGACGAGATAGTAATGAATCGACAGCAGATCCTCCTGGAACAGGGCGTAATGCAGGAACTGCACCGCCGCTGCGAGGGCGGCGGCGGACGGAACGATGCGCCAAGCGGGATTCCAGCCGCTCGCCAACGCCCGTCCCGCGGCGAACGCCGCGGCGGCGCCGAGACCGTCGAGGATGAGAAAGGCGAGAAGGCCGAAGTCGGCGTCGGCCCACAAATAACCGGCCATCAATGGCCCCCCTCGAGATAGGCGGCGCGCACTTCCGGCCGCGCCAGCAGTTCCTGGCCGGCGCCCTGCATCGTGATCTTGCCGTTGACCATCACGTAGCCGCGATGGGCGAGTTTCAGCGCGTGAAACGCGTTCTGTTCGACCAGAAACACCGAGATTCCCCGGTTGCGGTTGAGCTCGCCGATTGCGGAGAAAATCTGCTTGACGATCAACGGCGCGAGGCCGAGCGACGGCTCGTCGAGCAGCAGCAGGCGAGGGCGGCTCATCAGCGCGCGGGCGATCGCCAACATCTGCTGCTCGCCGCCCGAGAGGGTGCCGCCGCGCTGCTGGCTGCGCTCCTTGAGCCGAGGGAACATGGTGAAGACCTGCTCGAGGTCGTCTTCGAGATGGGCGAAATTGTCGATCGAGGCGCCCATCTGCAGGTTCTCGAACACCGTCATGCGCGGAAAGATGCGGCGGCCTTCGGGCGATTGGGCGATCGACATGCGCGCAATTTTGTGCGTCGGCACGTTGGTGATGTCCTGGCCGTCGAAGATGATCGCGCCGCGCCGGGCCCGCGGCTTGCCGAAGATCGTCATCATCATCGTCGACTTGCCGGCGCCGTTGGCGCCGATCAGAGTGACGATCTCGCCCTCATTGACCTCGATGTCGACGCCCTTCAGCGCCTGGATCTTGCCGTAGAACGTCTCGACGCCGCGGATCGACAGCAGCGGCTTGGGAGCCGGGCCCGAACGCGGCGCTGGGCGAGCGACATCACCCTGGCTCATGCGCCGATCTCCGCTTCCGCGCTGGCAAGCTCCTCGTCGTCGGCGACGCCAAGATAAGCGGCGATGACCTTCGGGTCGGTGCGCACCTCGTCGGGCGTGCCGTCGGCGATCTTGGTCCCGTAGTCGAGCACGACGATATGGTCGGAAATCTGCATCACCACCGACATGTCGTGCTCGATCAACAGAATGGAAGTCTTGTGCTCGTCGCGAATGGCGTGGAGCAACTGGTTGAGCTCCAGCGATTCGCGCGGGTTGAGGCCGGCAGCGGGTTCGTCGAGGCAAAGCAGGACCGGATCCGTGCACATTGCCCGCGCAATCTCCAGGCGCCGCTGGGCGCCGTAAGGCAATTCGCCTGCGGGATCGTCGGCGCGGTCCATCAGGCCGATCTTGTCGAGCCAGTACTTGGCCCGCTCGATCGCCGCAGTTTCGGCGGAATGATAGCTCGGTGCGCCGAACAGGCCGAGCACGGTGAGACCGCTCGCCCGCATCAGCATGTTGTGGTGGGCGACGATGAGGTTCTCCAGCACCGTCATGCCCTGGAACAACCGGATGTTCTGGAAGGTGCGCGCGACCTTGGCCCTCCAGGCGATCTCGTGGCCGGGCATGCGCTCGAGCAGGTAGATCTCAGAGCCTTCCCTGACCTCGTGCTTTTTCGGCGAGCGGGTCAACGCTTCGACGTCGGCGGCCGCCGCGATCCCGACGCGGGCGAGCGCGAGGCGGCCTTCGGTCGGCTTGTAGAATCCGGTGACGCAATTGAAGACGGTCGTCTTGCCGGCGCCATTGGGACCGATCAACGCGGTGATGTCGCCGCGGCCGACCTGGAACGTGAGATCGTTGACGGCGACCAGGCCGCCGAAGCGCATCGTCAGGCGTTCGACGACCAGCAGAGGGTTCGACTGCCAGCGCATCAGCCGTGCCCTTCTTTGACCAGGTCGCCGGACACCGCTTTTCGCTCCTTGAGAAAGATCGACGGTACGCGGGTCGAAACGAAGCCGCGAGGCCTGACCACCATCATCACCACCATCGCCAGTCCGAACAATAGCCCGCGATACTGGGCCGGGTCGAAACCCGGCATGCCGAACGGCGAGACGATCGCGACGGGGAGCAGGCTGAAGAAGCGCAGCGCAAGGATCGCGACGATCAGCGCGAGCGTGATCTGGGCGGCGACACGACGCTCACGGACCACGCCGAAGATGAACGTCCCGAGGCAGATCACGACCACGCCGGTGCCGTCCGACATCACCGCCCGCAGGAAGTCGAGTTCGCGCAGGAGTTCGAACCCGCCGATCAGGAACACGGCGGCGAGCGCGACGCCGATCTGCGAACCCATACCGCCCAGCACGACGATGGCCAGGATCGTCGCCGATTCGTTGAAGGTGAAGCTTTCCGGGCTGATGAAGCCCTGCCGCACGGCGAAGAACGAGCCGGCGAGGCCGCCGAAGAACGCGCCGAGCGCGAAGGCGGTGAGCTTGGTGTTGGTGGTGTTGACCCCCAGCGAGCGGCAAGCGATTTCGTCTTCGCGCAAAGCCTCCCAGGCGCGGCCGATCGGCAGCCGGCGCAGGCGAATCGATACGAGATTGGTGATGAGGGCCAGACAGAGGATGACGTAATAAAGGAACATCTTGCCGTGCAGCGGCGAGTATTCCATCCCGAAGAACTTGTCGAAGCCGTGAGGCGTATCGGCGAACCGCAGGCCGAAGAAGGTGATCTTGGGGATCGAGGCGATGCCGGCGCCGCCGCCGGTGAAGTCGACCCAGTTGACCAGGATCGTGCGGATGATTTCGCCGAAGGCGAGGGTGACGATCGCGAGATAGTCGCCGCGCAGGCGCAGCACCGGGAAGCCGAGCATGACGCCCCATAATGCGGCGAGAATGCCGGCGAGCGGCAGGCAGATCCAGAAAGACAGCCCGAAGGTGGTCGCCAGCAGGGCGTACGCATAGGCGCCGACCGCGTAGAAGGCGACGTAACCGAGGTCGAGAAGCCCGGCAAGCCCGACGACGATGTTGAGGCCCCAGCCCAGCATGACATAGATCAGGATCTGGATGCCGTAGCTGTCGACCCACTTCAGCGATCGGCCAGAGCCGAGAATCAGCAGCAGCGCCATCGGGTAGACGAATAGCGCGGCGAGGCCGACGCCCGGCAGCCGTTTGGCGACAACCGCGCGCCAGCCGCTTGTTTCGGTCGGTTTGACGACGCGTTCTTTCTTGCCGGCCTCGGCGAAATTCGCCACCGCCAGTCGGCCGAAAAAGGCGAGAAAGGCGAGAATCGCCACCGGCCAAGGCCGCGCGATCGGATGGAGCACTCCGTCGATGTCGGCTTCGGCGTGCAGCAGGACGATCGGGACGCAGAGCAACACCGTCAAAGCGGCGGCGGCCAAGGCGTCTTTGAGGCGCGCGGGAAAACCAGCGGTCTCAGTCGTCATAGCGACGGCGGTCATCCTTACACCTTCTCGATTTCAGGACGGCCGAGCAGCCCCGAAGGCATGAAGATGAGGGTGATAGCGAGGATCGAGAAGGCAGCGACGTCCTTGTAGTCGGACGAGAAATAGGCCGCCCAGAAGACCTCGATCAGGCCGATCGTCAATCCGCCCAGCACGGCGCCGGGGATAGAGCCGATGCCGCCGAGCACCGCCGCGGTGAACGCCTTGACTCCTGGCAGGAAGCCGTCGGCGAAGTTCACCACTCCATAGTACATCATGTAGAGCGTGCCGGCGACCGCAGCGAGCGAGGCGCCGATGACGAAGGTGATCGAGATGGTGCGGTCGACATCGACGCCCATCAACGCCGCCATCTTGCTGTCCTGCTCGCAGGCGCGTTGCGCGCGGCCCAACGCCGTCTTCTGCACCAGCCACCAGAAGCCGGCCAGCAGGACCGCGGTGACGACGACAATGACGATCTGGCGGTATTGCAGCACGATCTGATGGCTGGCGCCGCCGACATGAATGATGTTGGTGAACATCGGCGGCACCGGCTTGTTGCGCGGTCCCTGGACCACCTGGACGAAGTTCGACAGGAAGGTCGACATGCCGATCGCCGAGATCAGCGGCGCGAGGCGGAACGAGCCGCGCAGCGGCCGGTAGGCGATGCGTTCGATCGTCCAGTTCCAAACCGAGGTGAGAATCATGCCGCCGATCAGCACGATGACGAAGGCCACCGGCAGCGAGGCGATGCCGACGACCTGCGACAGGACGAGGAAGATGAGGAGCGCGATGAAAGCCGACAGCATGAACACGTCGCCGTGGGCGAAATTGATCATGCCGATGATGCCGTAGACCATCGTGTAGCCGATGGCGATGAGGCCGTAGATTGATCCGAGCGTCAGCCCGTTGATGAGCTGCTGCAGGAAATTATCCATTCTGCGACGCGCCCCCTGAGGTCCGCCTTCTTAATGCAGGAACTGCGCCATCGTTCGCCGTTCGGTCCGCCGTCGCCGACCGCCCGCCGCTCCCGATTGCCCGCCCAGGCGCGCGACAGTTCCTCCGCGGCGACATTAGCGGGCGCGCGCGCGCCCCGCAATCGCCGGATTCGTTTTGATCCTCAAACCGCTGGGCAGCCGGCCGGCCGCCTCGCCGGGGCGACGGCGCCCCCCGCGGCGGCCGCGTTCGCGTCGACTAGGGCCCGGCAGGGCGCGCAATTTTCGGCGAAAGCGCGCCCGCCCGCAACGCGCGCGAACAAGCAACAGCGAGGCGCACGCGAGCTTTTCGAACGAACTTGCGTTCGGAGAGGGTCGGCTCCCGCTGCGCCCGAAGACGGTCGACGACTGCCGTCCCGCGGGCCGAGGGGCAACGAGCGAACTTCGCCGGCCGCAGTGCGAGCGGCCGCCGCTTTCGCCGATGCGGCTCGGACACGATGCGCGCGATCGCGCGTTCGGCCGCCGCGGCGTCGCGCTCTGGCGGCCGCCGGGGCGACGAGCCAATTGTCGGGGCGATCAAAATGAAATCGCTCGGCGCCGCTTTCGCAGGCAATTCGCGCTTTTCGACGCCGCGCGATCGCAGGCCGTTTCGGCACGGAACTTGCGCTGTCGAAAGGGCAACGCGAAAGCTTCGCGCAAGCTTTCACGCTTGCAATGACAAATCGGCGGAAGCGCAAGTCGCGGTTCTGGTCGAACCGCCCCGCCGCAGCCCGGAGGGCCGTGCCATGGCGTCATCCGTTTCCGACGACTTCATTCGCCAGCTGCGGGGGTTTTCGCTGACGACCGCCGAGATTCTCTACCGGCTGCCCGACCATCTGTCGCTGCTGCAGACCTATGTCTGGCAGGACTACGACATGGCGCCCGAATTTCCGGCGCTGCACAAGTTCCTCGACTTCTGGGGCCGTTCGCTCGAAGGTCCACTGCACTCGGTTCGCATCGCCCATGTCCGGCTCGTGCGGCCGGCCGAGATTCGCGCGGTCGCGGCGCAGTTCTCGCTGCACTGAGGCCGCCGCTCAGATCAGTCGCAATCCCTTCAGGCTCGCGTGGCCGTCGCGGCCGACGATGATGTGGTCGTGGACCGCCACGCCGAGCGGCCCGGCGACAGCGACGATGTCGAGCGTCATCTTGACGTCCTGGGTCGACGGCGTCGGATCGCCCGACGGGTGATTGTGGACCAGGATGATCGCGGTCGCCGACAATTCGAGGGCGCGGCGCACGACTTCGCGCGGATAGACCGGCGTCTGGTCGACGGTGCCGATCCCCTGGCTTTCGTCGGCGATCAGCCCGTTCTTGCGGTCGAGGAACAGCACGCGGAACTCCTCGCGCGCGTCGAACGCCATCGCGGTGCGGCAATAGTCGATCACCGCGCTGAACGAGCCGATCGGCAGCCGCTTGCGCGCCACGCCCTTGGCGAAGCGCTGGGCGCTCGCCTCGACGATCTTGAACTCGGCGATCGCCCCCTCGCTCATCCCCTCGACTTCGGCGAGCCGCGGAGGCTCGGCGGCGATCGCCTCGGCGAACGAACCGAAGCGCGCGATCAGCGCCTTGGCGAGCGGCTTGACGTCGCGGCGCGGAATGGCGCGAAACAGCACCAGCTCGACGAGTTCGTAGTCGGAGAGCGCTTCCGGGCCGGCTTGCAGCAGACGCTGGCGCAGGCGCGCGCGGTGGCCGTGATAATGGGCTTCCTCTTCGCTGGCCGACGGGCCGCTCATCGCGCGTAGGGCGGATGCTCGAGGCCGGCGGGAGAGGCGGTGAAGATCTCTGCGCCGGTTTCGGTCACGCCGATCGTGTGCTCGAACTGAGCCGACAGCGACCGATCGCGCGTGACCGCGGTCCAACCATCGGCGAGGACCTTCACGCCGAAGCCGCCAAGATTGACCATTGGCTCGATGGTGAAGAACATTCCCGGCCTCAGCGGCGCGCCTTCGCCGCGCCTGCCGACATGGAGGATATTCGGCTCGTCGTGGAAGAGCTGGCCGAGGCCGTGGCCGCAAAAGTCGCGCACCACCGAGCAGCGCTCGCTCTCGGCGTAGGTCTGGATCGCGTAGCCGATGTCGCCGACGGTCGCGCCGGGCTTGACCGCGGCGATGCCGCGCGCAAGGCATTCATAAGTGACGTCGATCAGCCGCGTCGCGCGGCGCGGCGCCTCGCCCGCGACGTACATGCGGCTCGCGTCGCCGTGCCAGCCGTCGACGATCAGCGTCACGTCGATGTTGAGGATGTCGCCGTCGCGCAGTGGTTTGTCGTCGGGGATGCCGTGGCAGACGACGTGGTTGATCGAGGTGCAGATCGACTTGCGGAAGCCGCGGTAGAGCAGCGGGGCGGGATAGGCGCCGTTGTCGCGCGCGAACGCGTAGACGAGCGTGTCGAGCGCGTTGGTCGTCACGCCGGGCTTGACCCGTTCGACCAGCAGGTCGAGCGCCTCGGCGGTCAGGCGGCCGGCCTTGCGCATGCCGGCGAAGCCCTCGGGACCATGGAGCTTGATATGGCCGCTGCGCCGGCCGCGTAGGCGGGCGGAATCGATGAATGTCATGAACGGGCCTCGACGGGGCGGCCGAAGCGCCCTCTGGACAGTCGTTCATTTAATACGTCCAGGCCGCCGCACAACACAAGACGTCGCGGAAACCCCCGCCGCGGGCCCTCGCCGCCGGGCCGGGGCCGAGGCTGGCGGGCCGCGCGCCCCCCGTGCTAGGACGGCCGGCGTCGCGCCGAAGCGAGAATGGATGTCCAGAGACAGTCTCGTCGAATCCGCGCCGTTCGGCGCCTACGCGCCGTCGCGGCTGCTGAGGATGACGCTCAATGCGACCCGCCGCTGCCCGGCGAGCTGGCTCGGCAAGCGCGCCGCCTTCCTCGTGCGCGGTCTGGCGATGCGGGCCTTGCGCGGTCGGCCGGTCGACGTGGTTTCGCTCGGCGCGCGCATGCGGCTCTATCCTTACCGCAACAACGCCGAGAAGCGGCTCTTGTTCACGCCGCAGTATTTCGATCCGCGCGAGCGGGCGCTGCTCGCCGAGCGTCTGAAAGGCGACTTCGTCTTTCTCGACGTCGGCGCCAGCGTCGGCGGCTATGCGCTGGCGATCGCAGCGATCGCCGGCCGGCGCGCGCGCATCCTCGCGGTCGAGCCGCTGCCGACCCTGTTCGAGCGGCTCGCCTACAATATCCGCCAGAGCGACTTCGCCAATGTCAAGGCGGTCTCCTGCGCGCTCGCCGACGTCGACGGCGAGGTGACGCTGTTCGTCAACACCCACAACCAGGGCGAGTCATCGGTGAGAATCGTCAGCGCCGAGGCGCGGGTCGAGCAGGTCCGAGTGCGCGCCAAGACGCTGCTGACGCTTGCGCGCGAAGAGGGCTATGCGAAGATCGACGCGATCAAGCTCGACGTCGAGGGCGCCGAGGATCTCGTGCTCGATCCGTTCCTGAACGCGGCGCCGCGCGCCTTGTGGCCGCGGCTGATCGTCATGGAGTTCGCGCTCCTCCAGGTCGGCGCGCAGCTCGAGGAGCGGCTGCGTCGGCTCGGCTATCGCGAGATCCTGCGCACCGGCGAGAACGTCGCCTACGAACTCGCAGAGGAGGGGCCCGGGTGAGCGAGAAGATTGTCACCGCGGCCGTGCTCGTCATCGGCGACGAGATCCTGTCCGGCCGAACCAAGGACCGCAACATCGGCTATATCGCCGAGTATCTCGCCGGGATCGGCGTCGATCTGCGCGAGGCGCGCGTGGTTCCGGACGTCGAGGAAGAGATCGTCGCCGCGCTCAACGCGTTGCGGGCGCGCTACGACTACGTCTTCACCACCGGCGGCATCGGCCCGACCCACGACGACATCACCGCCGACGCGGTCGCCAAGGCGTTCGGCCTGCCGATCGACGAGGATCCCCGCGCGCTGGCGCTGATGCGCGAGCGCTACAAGGGCGGCGAACTCAACCCGGCGCGGCGGCGGATGGCGCGGATGCCGGTCGGGGCGGCGCTGGTCGACAATCCGGTTTCGCCGCCGCCGGGCTTTCGCGTCGGCAATGTCATCGTCATGGCTGGCGTTCCGGCGGTGATGCAGGCGATGCTCGACACGGCGGCCAAGTCGATCGACACCGGGACGAAGATGACCGTCGCGACGATCGACGCCGGCGCGATCCCCGAGGGGCGCTACGCCGAGGCGCTCGGCGCCATCGCCGCTGGCGATCGCGAGACGATCATCGGCTCCTATCCCTCCTACGCCGATGGGACGTTCCGCAACCAAATCGTCGTTCGCGGCCGCGATCCGGCCCGGGTGGAGGCGACGCGGGCGGCGGTCGAGGCGATGCTCGCCGACATCCGCGACGCCAGGTCGCGCTGACGGCTCGCCGGCAAAGCTGTTGACGAGCGTCGCCGCGTCTCGCGCGCCGGCCTGGCGCTTGCTAATGAGGGCGCGGCAGGCAGGCGGAGGACGAACGGCATGGCCGAGGGTCGCGAAAAGGCTTTTCCGGTCTCCTGGGACCAATTCCATCGCGACGCGCGCGCGCTCGCCTGGCGGCTCTCCGCAGCGGGCCCGTTCGAGGCGATCGTCGCGGTGACGCGCGGCGGACTGGTGCCGGCGGCGATCGTTGCGCGCGAACTCGAGCTGCGGGTGATCGAGACCGTTTGCGTCGCCTCCTATCACAACTACAAGGACCAGGGCGGCATCAAGGTGCTCAAGTCGATCGGCGCCGATTTGGCGAAGTCGGCCGGCGCCGGCATCCTGCTGCTCGACGACTTGGTCGACACCGGCGCGACCGCCAAGGCGGTGCGCGAAATGCTGCCGAAGGCGCACTTCGCCACTGTTTACGCCAAGCCGCTCGGTCGACCGCTTGTCGACACCTTCATTACCGAGGTGTCGCAGGACACCTGGATCTATTTCCCGTGGGATATGGGGCTCGCCTTCCAACCGCCGATCGCCAAGGACGCCGTCGACTGAGCCGGCAGTTCAATTTCTTCGGCGAATATGAAACAACACGTCCGGCGCGGACGTGGCGGAACCGGTAGACGCAAAGGACTTAAAATCCTTCGGCCACTTGGCCGTGCGGGTTCGACCCCCGCCGTCCGCACCATCGCCGCCCCAGCTCCGGCCATTCGCGCGGCGCGAATCCGCTTGCGCGCCTCGCCTTGCGGATGCGTGTATAGATTGCGTGCTACACGTGAAAGTAGCGGCGAGTCGCAACTTTCAAGGCCGCCCAGCTCGACCTGGGCGATTGCTGGGGCCGGCGAGGCGCTGCGGCGGCTCGTCGAATCGGTTTCGCGCGAGGGCCTCGCGGGCAGGGGAGATCGAGCGCCTTGGCGCCCGTGCTTGTCCACCGCGGCCGCGCGCTCGCCGAAAGCGAGACGGCGCTGCGCGCGGTCTCGGCGCGCCGCGCCGCGCTGAGAGCCAATTTGCGGGGCAGGCGGCCCTGGCCCTCGCCGGCGTCTGCGACCTTGATCCTGCGAGCGAAACCAGTGCGCTGCGAGCGGCGGTCTGAAGCTAGGCGCCTGTTCGCGCCGCCGCTTTCCTTCCGCGGCGCGCGCGCCTAAACAGCCGCGATGAACGCGCGCCGGCCCCAACGCACTCTGAAGTCCGCCGAAGACCTCGTCGCCGCAGGGCTGCTCGCACCGGAGGGCGGCCGGGCGGCGGCCGCTGTCGCGGCGCGCTATGCGATCGCCGTGTCGCCCTCGGCGGCGGCGCTGATCGCTCCGGACGATCCAAGTGATCCGATCGGCCGCCAGTACCTGCCCGATCCGCGCGAACTCGTCCGCCACCCGGCCGAACTCGCCGATCCGATTGGCGACGCGCTGAAGAGCCCGCTCAACGGTCTCGTCCACCGGTATCGCGACCGCGTCCTGATCAAGCTCGTCGCGGTCTGCGCGGTCTATTGCCGCTTCTGCTTCCGACGCGAAATGATCGGCCCCGGCTCGCAGGGGCTGAGCGCCGAGGACTTCGCTGCGGCGCTCGATTATGTCCGGACACGGCCGCAGATTTGGGAGGCGGTGCTGACCGGCGGCGATCCGCTCGTTCTGTCGCCGCGCCGCCTTGCCGAGACGACTCAGGCGTTGGCGGCGATACCGCATCTCAAGGTGCTGCGCTGGCACACGCGCCTGCCGGTCGTAGCGCCGGAGCGCGCGACTGCAGCGCTGGCCCGTGCGCTCTGCCGTGGCCACGACAAGGCGGTCTATGTTGCGCTGCACGCCAATCATCCGCGGGAGCTGACCGCCGAGGCGCGCTCCGCCTGCCGGCGGCTGATCGACGCCGGCGCGACGCTGGTCAGCCAGAGCGTGCTGCTCAAGGGCGTCAACGACGACCCCGACACGCTGGAAGCGCTGATGCGCGCCTTTGTCGAGGCGCGGGTGAAGCCCTATTATCTGCACCACCCCGACCTCGCGCCGGGCACTGGACACTTTCGCATTTCGATCGCCCGCGGCCAGGCGCTGATGCGCGAACTGCGGCGGCGCCTGTCGGGGCTGGCGATTCCGACCTATGTGCTCGACCAGCCCGACGCGCACGGCAAGACGCCCATCGGCCCGAACTACGCGGACGAAGCGGAAGACGGGAGCTGGCGGATCATCGACGCCGAGGGCGAGGCGCGCCGCTACCGCGACGCGCTGCCCGCCTAGCGACTATCCCTGGAAATCCTTGGCGAGCGCGTCCTGAACTTCGGGCGGCGGCGCGCCATAGAAGGCGGGCGGGTCGTTGCGGCCGCCGAGCGCGCCATAGGCGTGGGTCGCATCGGCGTCGAACATGACCTCGAATTTGCGGTCGCCGCAGTCCTGCGGCTTGCAGACGAAGCCCTGGCGGTAGGACCTGCCGCCGACGTCGACCGATTTCAGCGCGCCGCTGACGCCGTCGAAATTGCGGTTGAATTGAATCAGCCAGTCGGGCGTCGGCTGCACTTCCTTCATCAGCTTGTCCCAGGCGATCCTGTAGGGGCGTTCGCGCAGAACATCGAACAGATAGCCGCCTTCGTCGGCCGCTGCGGCGACGGCGGCGACCGAGGCGAACAACAGGGCGAGGCAGACGGACAGGCGCAGGGCGCGGGCGGCGGGCATGGGCAACGCCGGTCAGAACGCTTTGAAGGTGATGATCGTTCGCGTGTCGACGATCCCCGGGATCATTTGCACGCGATGGCCGACGAAGTGGCCGACGTCGACGTCTTGCTCGACGTAGAACTTGGCGAGGATGTCGAAGTCGCCGGCGGTCGAGTAGATCTCCGAGGCGATTTCGGCCTCCGCGAGGGCGCTCGCCGCTTCGTAGGTCCGGCCCAACGCGCATTTGATCTGGACAAAGAACGTCTGCATCTCTCGTCAGTCCTGACTGGCGGCGTCGGGCTTGACGCCCTCGGGCTTCGCCTCCTCCGGCTTCGCCTCCTCCGGCTTGGCGCCCTCTTGTGCAACAACTTCCACGTCGCGGTCCACTCCTGATTGGACCTCGAAGGTCGCTTGGTATGTCTTCGACTCGTGTCTGGCGATGACGACATACTCGCCTTCGCCGAGCACCAGAGACGGGAAAGCGCCGACCAGGTCGCGAATCAGGTCGCCGCCCGGCGTCAGCACGGTGAAGTTGCTGTTGGCGAGCGCTTCGCCGCCTGGCGCGTTGACGAGTTTGATCGTCACGGTCGCGCAGCGGTGGCGGAGCGTCGCCTCGACCAGCTTGCCAGCAGTGATCTTGATGTCTGCGGCGACAATCGAGTTGGTGGGGGTCGCCGCGCCGGCGCCCGCCGCCTTGCCGACGCCGATCGACCCGACGCCGACCGTGTCGAGAAAGGTCGAAACGATGTGATAGGAGCCCTCGGGCAGGCCGATGATCTCGCCCGCGCGCGCCTTCGAATAGACGAGCTTCGCCTCGGGATTGTTGCGGTCGGGCACGTAGATGGCGATCGACAGCTTGGACGGATCGATCGGCGTTCCGCCATTTGCGCCGGGGCCGTTGAGGACGCCGTCGATGCGCAAGGCGCCGGCGTTGAGGATCAGGCGTTCGCTGCGAACCTCCGCGCCGAGGGCCAGACGCTTGGCCGAACTGGCGAGGCCGAGCGACACGTGGACGACATAGTCGCCCGGCGGGGCGTTCAGGGTCGGCTGCGCGTCGTTCGATTCGACGATCAGCGGCCGCGAGCCGTCGGGCTCGGCGCGGGCCGAAAACAGCCGCCAATGCAGCCCGCCGGTCAGCGGCGTCGTCGAGCCGGCAAGGCTCGCCGACAGACGCAGCGTGCCGAGCCCGGCGTCGAGATCGCCGACCGACTGGGCCGCCGCAGGCGCGCCGGCCGCCGCCGCGAGCGCCAGCGCGAGAAGAAACGCCAAGCGAAACATGACTGATTGCCTTGCCGCGATCCTCGTCGCCGGTCAATCCTCGGCGCGCCTCGCGCTGGTCGCCTGACAATAGGGCGGATCGAAGGCGGTTTACGCGTGGCGAAAACGGCGTCATGGATGGCCGCCCCCGCGCGGGGCGGCCAGTCCGGAGCAATCGCAGCGATGAACGAGACGATCAGGCTTCTTTCGCGCCGCCGCTCGCTTTCGCCCGCCAATCTGGCCGAGCCGGGCCCGACCGCGGCCGAACTCGAAACCCTGCTGACCATTGCCTCCCGCGTGCCCGACCACGGCAAGCTTGCGCCGTGGCGCTTCATAGTCTTCGAGGGCGCGGCGCGCGAGCGGGCCGGGCGGATTGCGCTCGACGTCAAACTCGCCGACGACCGCAACCTGACTGAGCCGGCGCGCTCGGCCGAACTTGCGCGTTTCGCTCAGGCGCCGTTGGTGGTTGCGGTCGTCTCCCGCGCCGCCCCGCACGTCAAGATTCCCGAATGGGAGCAGGTCCTGTCGGCCGGCGCGGTCTGCATGAGCCTGACGATCGCCGCCAACGCGCTCGGGTTCGCAACAGCCTGGGTGACCGAATGGTGCGCCTACGACCGGCGCTTCGCTACAGCGATCGGGCTTTCCGACCACGAACGCGTCGCCGGCTTTATCCACATCGGCAGGGCGAAGGTCGAGCCACAGGACAGGCCAAGGCCGCCGCTCACGGAAATCGTAACGGCGTTCGCGCTCTAGAAGGAGGCGCTGATGTTTTACGAGACCTCTGCGCGCGACAAGACCCTACTGCCGCGCGATCCCTTCAAGGCAATCGTCGCGCCGCGGCCGATCGGCTGGATTTCGACCCGCGCGCCCGACGGGCGGATCAATCTCGCCCCCTACAGTTTCTTCAACGCCTTCAATTCGGCCCCGCCGATCGTCGGCTTTTCGAGCGAAGGCTGCAAGGATTCGGCGACGTTTGCGCGCGACAGCGGTGAATTCGTCGCCAATCTGGCGAGCGGCGATCTCTTGCAGGCGGTCAATCTCACCTCGGCGCCGCTTCGGCGCGGCGAGAGCGAATTCGTTCATGCGGGTCTCGCCATGGCGCCGTGCCGGGTGGTCAGGGCGCCGCGCGTCGCCGAGGCGCACGCCGCGCTTGAGTGCAAGGTCGTCGGAATCACGCCGCTCAAGACCGCGCGCGGGGAGGCGATCGATTCCTATCTGGTGCTGGGCGAAGTCGTCGCCTTTCACATCGACGACGCGCTGATCCGCGGCGGCCTCTTCGACACCGCCGCGGCGCGGCCGCTCGCGCGCTGCGGCTACCAGGACTATGCGGTCGTCGAGTCGCTGATTGCGCTCGCGCGTCCGCCGGGCGGCGAGGGGCGCGCCGCCGGCTGAACGCGCGGGCGCGCAGCGGGCTACTGGACGGCGCAGATGTCCACGTGCGTCCAGCCGAGGAACTGATGGCGGCGATTGTAGGCCTTACGATAGACCCAGCAATCGTTCACGTCAGTCTCATCGTAATAATAATCGCCGTAGGTGTAGTAGTACGGGCCGTTCCAGACGTAGCCGCCTGGCCACGGGTGATGATGGCGCCGCCACGAGGCGCTGCCGTTTGGATGGCCGTAGACCCAGGCGCCCGTCTTTCCGGACGGCGCGAAGCCTGCTTTCGGCCTGGATGGCGTGAAGCCCGCTTTCGGCGCCGCCTGCCAATGGGGCGCGAAGCCGCTGCCGGAAACTTGGCTGCTGGGGCCCGAAAAGTGGCTGCCGGGGCCGGGACCTGGACCCGCGCCGCCCGCAGGCGGGCCGCCGCCCCCTCCGCCGCCCTGAGGAAGGATTGCGCCGCCGCCTCCGCCGCCTCCGCCGCCTCCGCCGCCCCAGCCGCCGCCCATCGGCCCCGCGTAGGCCGGCGCGGCGAGCGCCGCCGCGACGAGCGAAAAAATGAAAACCTTCGACAGTAATCGCATGGGATCCTCCTGTTCGGCGGGCGCCGGCGCGAACGCGGCGAAGAGGCGAACGATAGGCCGCCTCGCCGTGGCCGTTCCTCCGGCGTCCTGAATAGAACGTCTTCATTCATTTTGTTTCGCGATGGCGCTGGCGGAAGATGCAGTCGCGCAGGCGTGATCGCCACCAGCCGCCGACCGATCCTAGCGGCCTTTGCGGAAACCAGGTCGCGCCAGGCAATCCGCGCTCGCGCCGCGAGCGCCCAATTCGGCCGCCGCTCCGCGCGCCGGCGTCGCGCCGGGCCGCGGCGGCAGGGCGTCTGAAGGCGAGCCGACCGAAGTCGACAGCGATGCTGCGCCTGCAGGCCGGCGGTCAGAATGGCCGTGCGCGTTCGGAATGGGCCTGGCGCCCGCCCCTCGAATATTGATCCGGAGGCGCGCGATCGGGAGAGGATAATCGCGCAAGACGGATCGCGACGACGGGAAAGTGGAGCACTATTGGCCTTCGCAGAGGTCGATCTGGGCCCAGCCGAGAAAGCGACCGTCGCTCGAGAAGGCCTTGCGAAAGATCATGCAGCCGGTCGGGTCGCCGCCATCGTCGTAATCGACGTCGCCGTAGAAGAAGTCCCCGCCGGGCTCGGGGACGAAGATCGGGCCGCCGCCGAACCAGTAGCGGCGCGTTCGATGGCGTCCATCGATCGCCGGAACGTGGTCGCCGGCGCCGGGCGACGCCCCGCGAAACGATCGGCCGCCGCGAGGCGAGCGAGCGCCCGCTGTCGGCCCGCCAGGGCTTGGCGCCCGGAGGGCGCCGCCGAGGCCGCGGCTGGGCTCCGGCGAGACGCGCGGGCCGGTCGCGCCGTCGCCGCCAGGTCCTGACGCGTCGGCGACGCCGGGGACCCCGGCGGCTGATGCCGCAGTGGCGCAAGCGGCCGTGGACAGCGCGACAACGAAAAGAATGGAAAGTCCTCGCAATCGACGTCTCCCGTTCGCGCCCGCCCATCGGCCCCCGCGCGAGAAGGGCAGGCGTTGCGCTGCGCGATGAGTCCGATCCAAACGAGGTTCTAGGTGCGAGGAGTCGATATTTCGTGAAGGCTTGCAGACAGGGCGGTGGGGAGCGGCGCCCCGATTTCGCCGGAAATGTCATTTGACTTGATCCGCGCGAAGGGGCGGACTCGGTCCGCGAAGAGGCGCGCCGCCGCTCGGCTACCGTACGATGGAGGAGCGTCAGATGGGAATCCGCAGCCTGACGATCGCGATCGCCGCCGCCGTTCTTCCGGCTCTGGCGGCGCCGATTCCTGCCGAAGCCGCGGTGAAAATTGGCACGTTGCGATGCGACGTGTCGGGCGGGCTGGGCCTGATCATCACCTCGTCGAAGGAGATGAGTTGCTTCTTCAGATCGGCCCACGGCGATCGCGAACACTATTATGGCGTGATCCGCAAATTCGGCCTCGACCTCGGCGCGACGAGCCGCGGCGTGCTGGCTTGGGCGGTGTTCGCCCCGACCACCGGCCCCCGGCGCGGCGCGCTGGCCGGCGACTACGTCGGCGCGGACGCCTCCGTCACGGTGGGGGCGGGGGTCGGCGCCAACGCACTGGTCGCCGGCTTCAATCGCTCATTCACGTTCCAGCCGCTGTCGGTCGAAACGCAGTCGGGCGTCGCGCTCGCCGCTGGCGTCGCGTCGCTGAGGCTGGCGCCGTAAGACGCGGCCTGCCGACCGCCTCAGATCTCGACTTCGCCGCCGTTTGCGCGCCAGCCCGACATGCCGCCGGGGTAGTGGCGGACGTGCGCGACGCCAGCCGCATGCGCCTGAGCGAGCGCCCGGGCCGAACGCGCTCCCGCCTGACAGATCAGCACTGGCGGCTTGGCGGTCGGAATCTGCTCCGGCCGGAAGCGCGATAACGGCAAATTGATCGCGCCGGGTATGTGGCCGCTGGCGAATTCGTGCGGCTCGCGCACGTCGACGACGGCGACGCTGCCTTCGCTGAGCGCTTTTTGCAATTCGTCGTGGCCGATGTCGCGCGGCGACGCGTTCGGGTCAGGCTTGCCGAATAGATTGGAGAAGATCATCGCGGGTCATCCATGGTTGGCCGAAGCGGCTTTGACCGCCTCGAACTGGGTGAAGGCGCCNNTTCGTCGCGGGTCGCGCCGTGTTCAACCGCGGCCTTGGTGTGGAAGGCGATGCAATCGTCGCAATGCGAGGTGACTCCGATCGCCAGCGCGATCAACTCCTTGGTCTTTGCGTCAAGCGCCTTGGGGGCGAGCGCGGCCTGGGCGATCGCCGAAAAGGCCTTCATCACGTCGCTCGCGCCGGCGCGCAAGTATCTCAACTCGCCGCTGAGCTCCTTCGCCGTCTCCGGCCAATCGGTCTTACCCATTTTGTTTCTCCTCTTCGTTCGTGTCACTTCGACGCGGGGGCGGGGCGCTCGTCGTCGCGCAACCAGACGTAGATCGCTGGGATGACTAGCAGCGTCAGCGCGGTGGACGAGGCGAGCCCGAACACCAACGAAATCGCCAGCCCCTGGAAGATCGGATCGGCGAGGATGAAGGCCGAGCCGATCATCGCCGCCGCGGCGGTGAGCACGATCGGCTTGACCCGCGCCGCGCCGGCGTCGATCAGCGCGGCGCGCAGGCCCGCGCCTTCGGCCTGACGGCGACGAATGAAATCGACCAGCAGGATCGAGTTGCGCACGATGATGCCGGCGAGCGCGATGAAGCCGATCATCGAAGTCGCGGTGAAAGCGGCGCCAAGCCACCAATGGCCGAGCATGATGCCGATCAGCGTCAGCGGCACCGGCGTCAGGATGACCAGCGGCAGCTTGAACGAGCCGAACTGAGCGACGACCAGCAGGTAGATGCCGAGCATCGCGACGATGAAGGCGGCGCCCATGTCGCGGAAGGTCACGTAAGTGACCTCCCATTCGCCGTCCCATAGCAGGGTCGGCGCGGCGTCGTTTTCCGGCTGGCCGTGATATCGGATTGCCGGCGGCCCGTCCTTGCCCCAGTCGAGCTTGGTCATCTCGTCTTGAATCGCCAGCATGGCGTAGATCGGCGCCTCGAAGCGGCCGGCGACGTCGGCGGTCACCATCTCGGCGAAGCGGCCGTTGTGGCGGAAGATCGGATAGGAGGCGGGCTCGCGCGTCAGCTTGACGACGTCGCCGAGTTCGACGTTGGCGCCCTGCCGAACCGTGCCGCCGGCCGGCAACGGCGTCGATAGGATACGCTCGTCGGGCGTGCGAGCCGAGAGGGGCAGGGCGACGGATATGTCGATCGGCTTGAGGCCGTCGCNNTCCTCGACGCCGTGGAATTCCAATGCCTGCTGGTCGATCGAGATGCGCAGGCGCTCGGCCGGCTTGGGGAAGCTGTCGTCGACGTCGACGACGAAATCGACCGCCTCGAAGGCTTTGCGGACTTTGGTCGCCAGCGCGCGCCGGCTCTCGGGGTCGGGGCCGTAGACTTCGGCGAGGACGGTGGAGAGCACCGGCGGCCCGGGCGGCACCTCGACCACCTTGAGCGCCGTCCCGGCCGGCAGCGGCAGATCGGCGAGCCTATGGCGGATGTCGAGGGCGATGGCGTGGCTCGCGCGCTTGCGCTCCGACTTGTCGACCAGATTGATGGCGAGATCGCCCTGCTGCGGCTCGTCGCGCAGGTAATAGTGGCGCACCAGGCCGTTGAAGTTGAACGGCGCCGCCGTCCCCGCGTAAGCCTGGATCGACGTCAGCTCGGGCAGGGTCTCGAGCCGCTCGGCGGCGGCCATCAGCGCTCGGTCGGTCGCCTCGAGCGCCGTTCCCTGCGGCATGTCGAGCACGACCTGGATTTCCGACTTGTTGTCGAACGGCAGTAGCTTGACCCGCACGTCCTTGGTGACGAACAGCGCACAGACGGCGAGGGTGGCGAGGCCGACCGCGACGAGGAAGATCTGCGAGCGCCGCCGCCCTTTCAGCAACGGTCCGGCGATCTTCACGTAGAGCCGGCCGAGCGCGCCGATGTCGTGCGAATGGCCTTCCGCGTGCTCGATCGACGCGGCGTGGCGGCCAGCGATATTGAGCAGCAGCCACGGCGTGACGGTGACCGCGACGCCGAACGAGAACAGCATCGCGATCGAGGCGTTGGCCGGGATCGGGCTCATGTAGGGGCCCATCATGCCGCTGACGAACATCATCGGCAGCAACGCGGCGACGATCGTCAGGGTCGCGATGACGGTCGGATTGCCGACCTCGGCGACCGCCTCGACTGCCGTCTCGACCAGGCCGCGCGAGCCGCGCATCGCCCAATGGCGCGCGATGTTCTCGACCACGACGATCGCGTCGTCGACGAGAATGCCGATCGAGAAGATTAGCGCGAACAGGCTGACTCGGTTGATGGTGTAGCCCATAAGCCACGAAGCGAACAGCGTCAGCAGGATCGTCGTCGGTATGACGATGAAGACGACCACGCCTTCGCGCCAGCCGATCGCCAGCGCGATGAGGACGACGATCGACAGCGTCGCCAGGCCGAGGTGGAAGAGGAGCTCGTTGGCCTTCTCGGTCGCCGTCGCGCCGTAGTTGCGCGTGACCGTGACTTCGAGGCCGGGCGGAACGATGCGGCCCTTGACGATTTCGAGGCGATGCAGCGCGTCGTCGGCCACCGCGACGGCGTTGGCGCCTTTGCGTTTGGCGATCGCCAGCGTGACGGCGGGTCGGCGCTGAAGCTCGCCGTTAGCGAGCTTGGTCATCGTCCAGGCGCGATGATCCGGCTGGGCGGCGCCGACGACGACATTGGCGACGTCCTTGACGTAGACCGGGCGGCCGTCGCGCGTGGTCAGCAGCATCAGGCCGATGTCGGGCACGCCCTGTAAGGTCTGGCCGACGACCACCGGCAGCGAGCGGCCGTCCTCGCGCAACGCGCCGACGACGAAGGAGCGGTTGGCGTTGGCGAGCTTGTCGACGAGCTGGTTGAGCGTGACGCCGTAGAGCGCCAGTCGCTCGGGGTCGGGCTCGACGCGGATCTGGCTGGGGCTGCCGCCGACGACGTAGATCCCGCCGACGTTGTTGACCTTGGAGAGTTCGTGTTGCAGTTCGTCAGCGACTTGGTAGAGGCCGTTGTCGTTCCACTGGCCGGCGTGGGCGGAGTCGGCCGCCAGCGTCAGGTCGATGATCGCGACGTCGTTGATGCCTCGGCCGACGATCAGCGGTTCGGGGATTCCCTTCGGCAGCGCGGCGATGTTGGCGCGGATCTTCTCGTGGATGCGCAACAGCGCGACGTCTTGGTCGGTCCCGACCAGAAAGCGCGCGGTGACGACGACCTTGTCGTCCTGTGTCTGCGAGTAGACGTGCTCGACGCCGTCGACGCCCTTGACGATGTCCTCGAGCGGCCGGGTGACGAGTTCGACCGCGTCCTGGGCCTTGTAGCCGTTGGTCGTCACCATGATGTCGACCATCGGCACGCTGATCTGCGGCTCTTCCTCGCGCGGCAGCGAGAAGAGGGCGAGCGCGCCGGCGGCGAGCGCCGCCAGCAGCAGCAGCGGGGTGAGCGGCGAGCGGATAAACGCGCGCGTCAGCGCGCCGGAGAGACCGAGCTTCATGGCGCGACCAGCGCGTCGCCGTCGGCGAGGCCGGAGAGAATTTCGATTCCATCGCCATGGCGCTCGCCGGGCTGGACGACGATCTCGGCCCCATCGGCGGTCCTGACGTAGTTGACGCCGGCGCGGCGGAAGATGAAGGCGGCAGGCACGATGATGACGCGCCGCGCGCCGGCCGAAACCCAAGCCAGCGTTCGTTCGCCGACAAAATAGTCGCCGAGTCCATCGACCTTGACGTCGGCGATCACGCGGCCGCCTTGGATTTCGGGATAGACGGTCACGACGCGGCCTTGGCGGCGAGTTTCGTCGGCCGTTTCGGTGAGGCCGCGCGAGCCGATCTGCACCTTATCGCCGGCGCGGATGAACTGGGCGTGGCGCTCGGGCAGTTGCAGCCGCAGAATATAATTGTCCTCGGCGAGGGTCGCGATCGTCTCGCCGGGCAGCACGACGCCCCCCTCGGAGACTGGCACGGAAAGAATCCGGCCAGCGCCGGGCGCCAGCACGGCGCCTTCGCTCATCTGCTGGGCGATCACGCTGCGGTCGCCGCGCATTGCGTCGAGCGTGCGCTCGGCGACCTCGTAGGCGGTCTTCGCCGAATCGAGCTGGACCTGTGTCGCGGCGCCCTTGCGCAGCAGCTCGTCGGCGCGGTCGAGGTCGCTCTTGGCCTTGTCGAGCTGCGCCTGTTGCGATTCGATGCGGGCGTCGAGCGCCTGCGTCTGCAGCACGAGTTTGGGGTCGGCGACGGTCGCCAACTCCGCGCCGGCCTCGGCGCGCTCACCCTCCTTCGCCTTGAGTGAAACGATCGTGCCGCCGATTCGCGCGCGCGCGACGAGCCGATGGACGGGCTCGACGGTCGCCACGACCGCCTTCTGGTCCGCGACGTCCACCGCGTGGACGACAAGCGAATCGGCCGCAAATGCGGCCTGTGGCAGGGCGACAGCGGCGATCAGCAGCAGGCGGCGCATCGGACTTCCTTCCAGCGAGGCTTGACACGTATATTCTAAGGTTCTAATTTAGCAAGCATGAATTTAGAGGGATTGGAGCGACAAGCTGGCGCAGCCGAGCGCCTGCTGAAGACGGTCGCCAATCGACGGCGGCTGACGATCCTGTGCGAGCTGGCGAACGGCGAACGATCGGTCTCGGCGCTCGGCGAGGCGACCGGCCTTAGCCAGTCTGCCCTGTCGCAGCATCTCGCGCGTCTGCGCGCCGATCGCGTCGTCACAACCCGGCGCGAATCGCAGACGATCTACTATTCGTTGGAGAGCGACCGGGTGCGAAAGCTCATCGACCTGCTCTACCAGCTCTATTGCACCGCCGATTGCGGCGTCGACACGCAAGCTGAAGCAAGGGGAGAAGCGAAGTTATGACGATCGACAAGGCGGTGATGGCCTTCGCAGGAACGATGGTGCTGGTCAGCGTCGGGCTGTCGCTGTGGTTCAGCCTGTGGTGGCTGTTGCTGACGGCCTTCGTCGGCCTCAATCTGTTGCAGGCGTCGTTCACCGGGTTCTGCCCGTTGGCGATCGTCTTGCGGCGCATGGGCGTACCCGTCGGCTGCGCCTTCGGCTGACGCTCGCCCCGCGGGCTGCCGCCGGGCTGTTGACGGGGCGCGTTTGCGTGTAGTCAAGATCGTCGGCTCGATATAGGGGAGCGTCGATGGCAAGAGCGGTCGCCACCAAGGCGCGGGCGGGGCGGGTCGTCGCGATCGACCCGGCCGAGCTCGGCGCGCACGCCGAAACCGCCGCCGCCCTGCTGCGCGCGATGGGCGGCAAGTGGCGGCTGCTGGTTCTGTGCAACCTGGTCGAGGGCGAGAAGTCGGTCGGCGAGCTGCAGCGCATCGTCGGCCTCAGCCAGTCGGCGCTGTCGCAGCATCTGGCGGTGCTCAGGCGGATGAGGCTGGTCGAGACGCGGCGCGAGACCCAGACGATCTATTACCGCCTCGCCGGCGGCGCGGCTGTTTCGGTGCTGGAGACGCTTCACGGGATCTACTGCGCGCCGCCGAGCGGTCACAGCTAGGGTTAGTCCGAGCGCTCCGGCGCGTACCAGTTCAGCTTGTCGCGCAGCGAGACGACCGTGCCGACGATGACGATCGTCGGTCCGCGCAGGCTTGCTGCGCGCGCCCTGGCGGCGAGGTCGGCGAGCGTTCCGACGACGACCCGCTGGTTTGCCCGTGCGCCGTTGTCGATGATCGCCGCCGGCAGAGCGGGGTCGGCGCCGTGCGCGACCAATGCCTGCGTCAGCTCTGCGAGCCGATCGAGGCCCATGTAGATCGCGACGGTCTGGTTGGGTCTGACGAGGGCTCCCCAGTCGAGATCGAGCGCGCCTTCGCGGCCGTGGCCGGTGACGAAGACGCAAGCCTGCGCGTGATCGCGATGGGTCAGCGGAATGCCGGCGTAGGCGGCGCAAGCGGTCGCTGCGGTGACGCCCGGGCAAATCTGGAACGGTATGCCGTGTTCGGCGAGCTTCTCGATCTCTTCGCCGCCGCGACCGAAGATGAACGGGTCGCCGCCCTTGAGCCGCAGCACGCGCTTGCCCTGGCGCGCCAGCCGCACCAGCAGGTCGCTGATCTCCTCCTGCGGCAGCGCGTGGTCGGCGCGCCGCTTGCCGACATAGATGCGCTCGGCCTCGCGCCGCGCGAGGTCGACGATGCTGGGGTCGACCAGCCGGTCGTAGAGCACGACGTCGGCCTTTTGCATCAGCCGGAGCGCGCGGAAGGTCAGCAGGTCGGCGTCGCCCGGTCCGGCGCCGACGAGATAGACCTCGCCGAGCGGCGGCGCTCGGCCGTCTTCGGCGGCGCGCTCGAGCGCCGCGGCGAGCGCCTTCTCGGCCGCCGGCTCATTGCGCGCCAGCACCAGCTCGGCAATCGGCCCGTCGAGCGCGCGTTCCCAGAAACGCCGCCGCGCGACCGGCGATTCGAGCTTGTCGTTGACCTGGGCGCGGGTGCGGCCGGCGAAGGCGGCGAGGCGGCCGTAGGCGGCGGGGATCAGTGTTTCGAGCCGCGCGCGCAGCAGGCGGCCGAGCAGCGGCGACGCGCCACCGGTCGAAATCGCGACGACCAGCGGCGAGCGGTCGAGGATCGACGGCGAGATGAAGTCGCTGAGGTTGGGGCGGTCGGCGACGCTGATCGGAACGCCGGCGCCGGCGAGCGCGGAGTGAAGCCGCTCGTCGTCGGCGGGATCGCCGGTCGCGACATAGCAAACGAGCGCGCCAGCGAGATCGGCGCGCTGCGGCTCGCGCGCGACATGGGTGAAGGCGAAACTCGTCGCGAGCGGGGCGAACTCCTCGTGGTCGAGCCGCAGCGCGTAGACGAAGACCTGCGCGCCGGCGCGCGCCAGCGTCTCGACCCGACGCGCGGCGACGAGACCGCCGCCGACGACCGCCGCCTTGCGACCGGCCGCGCGCAGGAACAGCGGCAGGTAAGGCGTCGCCGCGGCGGCGGGGGGTTGGTCTTCGCTCATTCCGGTCTCTTGGCGCGCATGCGCTCAGGCCGCCGCGGCGAGGCGGGCGCGGTCGCGCGTGCGCCACAATGCCGCCGCGCGCGCCTCGGCGGCGGCGGGGTCGCGCTCGACGCCGAGCGTCGCGAGCGCGATCGCCAGCGTGCCGACGATCGCCGCGGTCGCATATTCGTCGTGGGTTTCGCCGCGCCAGAGCGCAGGGAGGCGGCTCAGATCGAGATTGTCGTCGGGCGTCGCGCGCGGGTCTTCAAGCAGGGCCGGCCAGCGCATCTCGCCCGCTGCGCCGTCCTCGACCGTCAGCGTCTCACACGGCTTGTTCGGCCGCCGCTCGGCTTCGCCGCTCTCGCCGCGAAACACCGCCATGCGCGGTTCGCCAAGCGCGAGCGCTGCGTCACGATGGATCTTCAGGTAGCCGGGATGGAACACCGACTGGATCGAGGCGCGAGCGGCGAACGGATTGACCTGCCGCGCCAGCGTATGGACCGGCGAGCGCAGGCCGAGGATCGCGCGCAGAGCGAACAGCTCGGCGAGCCGCGGGCTGAAGGCTTCGAGCGGCAGATAGACGAAATTGCGCGCTTCCAGCAGACGCGCGGCGTCGTCGAAGCGCGCCGCGATCGGCAGGCCGAGCCGGACGATCGCCTCGCGCGCGTAGAGCCGGCCGACGGTATGGCCTTCGAGGCCGTGCATCGCGACGCGCCAGCCGGCGTCGGCGAGGGTCAGCGCGGCGAGCAGGAACCATGGCGGCCGACGCCGCTTTCCCGCATAGCTCGGCCAGTCGAGATCGGCGCGGACCGCGGGCTCGGGCAAAGTCGCGCGCACGGCGCGGACAAAGCCGGCGATCTCTTCGCCCGTCTCCTCCTTGACCCTCAGCAGCATCAGGAAGGCGCCGATCTGCTCGGGCCGCGCCTGGCCCGCGAGGATCATCGCCATCGCCTCCTCGGCTTCGGCGAGCGTCAGCGCGCGGGTCAACGACTTGCCGCGGCCGAGAACGGCGATGAATCGCGCGAAGGGGTGCGGCTCGGGGTTCACGGCAGTCGTTTGGGTTTCGAGGAGCTTGCGTCGGCGGCGAAGCTAGCGGAATGCGCGGGAGCGGGGAAGGCCGCGCCTCCGCGCCGGACTGCGGTTGGTCGAAAGGCCAAGGGCAGGGGCGCTCGACAAATTAGAATAACATGATATTCTAATATACAGACGCGCCGAAAGCGGCTGCGCGAAGGGGAAACGCGGGAGGGAGACGGTGGCAGATATCGTCATCATGGGCGCTGGCTTGGGCGGCGCCGTCATGGCCTACGAGATGAAGGACAAGATGCGGCCGCAGGACAAGCTGACGGTCGTCACCAAGGATCCGATCTATCATTTCGTCCCTTCGAACCCGTGGGTCGCGGTCGGCTGGCGCTCTCGCCAGGCGGTCGAAGTCGATCTTGCGCCGACGCTGGCAAAACGCGGCATCGCATTCAAGCCGGTCCCGGTCGTCAAGGTGTTTCCCAACGAAAACCGTCTGGAGCTCGCCGATGGTTCGGCGATCCGCTACGATTATCTCGTCATCGCCACCGGTCCCGAACTCGCCTTCGACGAGATCGAGGGCCTTGGCCCCGACGCCAACACCTCGTCGATCTGCCACATCGACCACGCGCTGAAGGCCGGCGTCAGCTTCGAGGAGTTCTGCAAGAATCCCGGACCAATCGTCACCGGCGCGGTGCAGGGCGCCTCGTGTTTCGGCCCTGCTTACGAGTTCACCTTTATCCTCGAGACCGAACTGAGGCGCCGCCGCATCCGCGACCGCGTGCCGATGACCTTCGTCACCGCCGAACCCTACATCGGCCACCTCGGCCTCGACGGCGTCGGCGACACCAAGGGGTTGCTCGAAGGGGAAATGCGCGATCATCACATCAAGTGGATCACCAGCGCGCGGGTGAAGAAGGTCGAGCCGGGCAAAATGACGATCGAAGAAGTCGCTGACGACGGCTCGATCAAGGCGACGCGCGAGCTGCCCTTCGCCTATTCGATGATGCTGCCGGCTTTCCGCGGCGTCGCGCCGCTGCGCGGCGTCGACGGCCTGGTCAACCCGCGCGGCTTCGTCATCGTCGACAAGCACCAGCAGAACCCGAAATACCCGAATGTGTTCGGAATCGGCGTGTGCGTCGCGATCCCGCCGGTCGGGCCGACGCCGGTGCCCTGCGGCGTGCCGAAAACCGGCTTCATGATCGAATCGATGGTCACCGCCGCCGCGCTCAACATCGGCCAATTGCTGCGCGGCGAAAAGCCGACTTACCAAGGGACATGGAACGCAATCTGTCTCGCCGACTTCGGCGATTCGGGCGTCGCCTTCGTCGCCCAGCCGCAGATCCCGCCGCGCAACGTCAACTGGTCGTCGTCGGGCCGGTGGGTGCATGCGGCCAAACTGGGCTTCGAGAAATACTTCCTGCGCAAGATGCGCAAGGGCGCGAGCGAGCCGTTCTATGAGAGCGCGGCGCTGAAGGTGCTCGGCATCGACAAGCTGAAAGCGGTGACGACCGACTGAGGGCGCGATCGTCCCGCCATCATCGCGAGCAAAGCGATTCGATCCAGGAGCGTCGGTTGGGCCGATCGCCGAGCGAATGCGCGCGGGCGCCGCGTCTTGATCCGTTCGCGGGTCGCGGCTCTTTCTGCGCTCTCCCTTGCGCCGCGCGGCCCGATGTGCTGATCGATCGCAAGCGCTGCCGGGCGGTCCGCCGGGCGGACGGCGGGGAGCGGGGCAAGGCGATGACCGGCAGGCTCACAGGAAAAGTTGCGGTGTTGACCGCGGCGGCGGCGGGCATTGGTCGCGCGACCGCCGAGGCCTTCGCCGCCGAAGGCGCCGAGGTCATCGCCACCGATCTCAATCTCGACGGGCTCAAGGGGCTTGCCGGCGAGGCGCGCCGGCTCGACGTGCGCTCGACCGAGGCGGTCGCGGCGTTGGCGCGCGAGGTCGGGCCGATCGACGTGCTGTTCAATTGCGCCGGCTTCGTCCACCACGGGACGATCCTCGAATGTTCCGAGGCCGATTGGGATTTCTCCTTCGACCTCAACGTCAAGTCGATGCACCGCACGATCCGCGCCTTTCTGCCGGGCATGCTGGAGAAGGGCGGCGGCTCGATCGTCAACGTGGCCTCGGCCGCCTCGTCGGTTCGCGGCATTTCCAACCGCTACGTCTACGGCGCGTCGAAAGCGGCGGTGATCGGCCTGACCAAGGCGGTCGCGGCCGATTTCATCCGCCGCGGAATCCGCTGCAATGCGATCTGCCCGGCGACGGTCGAAAGCCCGTCGCTCGACCACCGTATCGCCGCCCTGGCCCAGCAGTCGGGACAGACCGCCGAAGCGGTGCGCAAGGCGTTCGTCGATCGCCAGCCGATGGGCCGCATCGGCGCGGCCGAAGAGGTCGCCGCGCTCGCCGTCTATCTCGCCTCGGACGAGAGCGCCTTCACCACCGGCCAGGCGCACCTGGTCGACGGCGGCTTCGCGCTCTGACGTCTCAGCCGGCGCGTTTCGGCAGCGGCGGAGTGAAGCGGCCGTCGGCCGCCGTCCAGCCGCCGTCGACCAGCAGGTACGAACCGGTGACGTAAGAACTCGCGTCGGAGCACAGGAACACCACCGCGCCGGCCATTTCGGCCGGGCTCGCCCAGCGCTTCAGCATCGATTTGTCGGCATAGGCGCGATACCAGGCCTCGTTGTCGATGATCGGCTTGGTCAGCGGCGTCTCGACCACGCCCGGCGCCACGGCGTTGAGCCGCACGCCCGACGGGCCGAGCTCGGCGGCGAGCGCGCGGATCATCTGCAACGTGCCGGCCTTGGTTGCGGCGTAGACGCCCTGACCGGGCTCGACGACCTGGGCGCGCACGCTGGAGAAGGCGACGATCGAACCCTTGCCGCGCGCCGCCATCGCCGGCGCGAAGGCGGTGAGGACGCGGAACACGCCCTTGAGATTGAGGTCGATGACGCGGTCGAATTCCTCCTCGGTGATGTCGAGCAGCGGCTTGCGCACATTGATAGACGGCGTGATGACGATCGCGTCGAGCGCGCCGAGGCTCGTAGCCGCGGCGTCGACGTTCGCCTTGTCGCGCATGTCGATCTTCAGCGCCGTCGCCTTGCCGCCCGCCTTCCTGATTTCGGCGACTGTCTCGTCGGCGAGCGCGAGGTTGAGGTCGGCGACGACGAGCTCGGCGCCGTGGGCTGCGAGGCCGAGCGCGCTCGCCTGGCCGATGCCGCTCGCCCCCCCGATCACCAGCGCGCGTCGGCCGGAAAGATCGAACAGCTTGGAATAATCGAACATCGCGTTTCCTCTCAGTCGTGATCGGGCGGCTCTGGCCACGGGCGCGCTTCGCCGGCGCGCATTGTCTCGAACGCCGTCGCTGCGGCGAGCACGCCGACATCGTCGAAACGACGGCCGACGATCTGCAGGCCGATCGGCAGGCCCTCGTCGTCGTAGCCGCAATTGATCGTCGCCGCCGGCTGCTCCGACATGTTGTAGGCGACAGTGAAGCCGATGTGGGCCATCGCATTGTAGGGATCGTTGCTCGGCATCGCCCATTCGGCGCGATAGGCCACGTCCGGCGCGGTCGGCGAAACGATGAAGTCATAGGGCACGGTTGCGGCGATCGTCGCCTTGGCCATCTCGCGCATCTGACTGAAGCCGCGGAACACCGCCTCGCCGTCGAGCCCGGTCGCCGATTCCGCCCAGATGCGGATGAACGGCAGCACCCTGGCCCGTTTCTCGGGCGTCAGCGCAGCGAGGTCGAGCAGCGAGCGGAAGCTCCAGAAGCGGTTGAGGCCGTCGAGCATGGTCTGCTCGAGGAATGGAGCGAGCGGCTCTACGACCGCGCCCGCCGCTTCGATGTCGCGCGCCGCACGTTCGATCTCGCGGGTGACTTTCGCTCTCGGTTTGTCGCCGCAGCCTGACTCCATGAGCAGCCCGACCTTGCGGCCGCGCCAATCGAGAGGCTCGATGCGCCAATCGAGCGCCTGCGGCGGCAGGCTCGAATAGTCGCGCGGGTCGGGCCGGGCGAGCGTCGCCATCAGCAGCGCCGCGTCCGCGACCGTGCGGGTCAGCGGCCCGGCGACGCGGCCGTAATAGGGTGGGTCGATCGGGATGCGGCCGCCGCTCGGCTTCAGGCCGAAGAGTCCGCACCACCCGGCCGGCAGGCGGATCGATCCGCCGATGTCGGTGCCGACGTGCAGCGGCCCGTAGCTCGCCGCGGCGGCGGCGGCCGCCCCCGCCGACGAGCCGCCGGGGTTGCGCGCGAGGTTCCACGGGTTGCGCGCGAGCTTGTGCAGGCTCGATAGTCCCGACGACAGCATGCCGTAGTCGGGCATCGTCGTCTTGGCGAAAAGGATCGCGCCCGCTTGGCGCAAGCGCGCCGCCGGCGGCGCGTCGACGGCGGCCGGGCTCATGTCGCTCGCCGCCGTGCCGACCGGAACCGGCTCGCCCTTGGTGGCGATGTTGTCCTTGACCGTCGCCGGCACGCCATCGAGCGGGCCGATCGGCGCGCCGCGCCGCCAGCGGTCTTCCGAGGCCTTGGCTTCGGCGAGCGCGCGCTCGGGCGAGAAGAGGTAGGTCGCCGCGATGTGCGGTTCGAAGCGCGCCACCCGCTCGAGCACGCTTCGCATCGCCTCGAGCGGAGACAACGCGCCGCTGCGATACGCCGCGAGCAGCGCGGTCGCGCTCATCCGGAATGGTTTCATCGACGAGCCTGTCTCACCCCCAAGAGCCTGCGCCGCCCTGCCGGCGCCGAGGCGGCGAGGCTTCTCACGGCTTCCACGACATCGCGCTGACGTCGTTGGCGAAGATCGGCGCGTTCTTCCACAGTCCTTGCAAATGCGCGTCGGCGATGGTCACGTCGGGGAGCTGGAAGAGAAAGACGTTGACGCAGTCCTTGACGATCTGCCGCTGGGCGTCGCCGATCGCCGCCTTGAAGGCCTCGAGGTCGGGCGCGGCCTGGACGCGGGCGAAGATGTCGCGGAAGGCCTGGCTGTCATATTGGAAATAGTAATCGGGGTTGGCGTAGATGCCGATGTCGAGCGGCTCGACGTGGCTGATGATCGTCAGGTCGTAGTTCTTGCCCTTGAAAACGTTCGACAGCCACTGCGCCCATTCGACGTCCTCGATCTTCGCCTGGACGCCGACTTGGGCGAGTTCGGCGGCGATGATTTCGCCGCTCTTGCGCGCGTAGTCCGGGGGCGGGAGGGTCAACGTCACCTGCAGTGGCGTCGTGACCCCCGCTTCCTTGAGCAGCGCCTTGGCTTTCTCGGGGTCGTACGGATAGGCGCCGGTCAGGTCGACGTAGCCCGGATCGTTGGGAACGAGGTGGCTGCCGATCGGCGGCGCCACGCCGTTCATGGCGCCGTCGATGATCGCCTTGCGGTCGATCGCATAGGCGAGCGCCTGACGGACGCGCAGATCATCGAACGGCTTCTTCTTGTTGTTGATCGCGAGAATGGTCTTGCCCTCGGTGCCGCCGAGCAGAACCTGGAAGCGCGGATCGCCCTGGAACTGGGCGACGTCCTGCAGAGCCTGGAAGCGGGGGAAGACGTCGACGTCGCCGGCGAGCAGCGCCGCCACCTGCGCCGAGGGATCGCCGATGAATTTGAAGGTGACGCGCTTGATCGCGATCTCTGCGGCGGCGCGATAGCCGTCCCATTTCTCAAGCGTCGCCGAGGCGCCCTTGTTCCAGGAGGCGAGCTTGTAGGGGCCGGTGCCGACCGGCTGGGTCGCGTCGGTCGCGGCGCTCTTCTCGTCGACGATCACCGCGGTGTTGAGGCCGAGATGATAGAGCGCCTGGAAGCTCGGCTCCTTGAAGGTCAGGGTCACCTTTGCGGGGTCGCTCGCGTCGATCGATTGGATCGAAGCGAAGAACGCCTTCTCCTTGTTGGTCGAGTCCTTGGAAGCGGCGCGCTCGAACGAGTACTTGACGTCCTTCGAGCTGAAGGTCTCGCCGTCCTGGAACTTGACGCCCTGGCGCAACGTGAAGGTGATCGTCTTGAGGTCGGGCGAGAAGGTCCATTTGTCCGCGAGCAGCGGCGAAACGTTGAAATTGTCGTCGAGCTTCACCAGCCCTTCGAAGATGTTGTAGTGGGTGATCTCGCCGATTGCGGCCGCAGCTCCGGTCGTCGGATCGAGAGTCGGCGGTTCGAGCGTCATGCCGATCGTGACGCTGTCCTTGTCGGCGGCGTAGGCGGTCGTCGCGACGAGCGCAGCGAGAGCGAATAGCAGGGAGACGGATTTGCGCATGCGGCGCTCCTTCGACGGCTGGCGGGGGGCGGACGCAACTTTAGCATCCCGGCCGATCCACGCGTCAAGCGCGTCAAGAGTCGAGGCGGCGGCGACCCTTGCCGCCCGCCGCGGGCGCCGCTATTGCGGGCGCGACGGCGGCCGCAACCACGGGCGCGCCAGCAAGTGAGCCGTTCTTGACCGATCGCGCCGCACAGCCCGCCGTTTCGCCGACGAACAGCGTCGCGCGAGCCTGGGCGCTGATCGCGTTGCAGATTTGCGTCTGGACGACGCTCGGCGTCCTGTTCGAAGGTTCGATCGACGCCGACGTCGCCGAAGGCGTGGTCGACGGCCCGGAGTGGCGGCTCACCTATTTGCGCCATCCGCCGCTTTCGTCTTGGCTCAGCGGGCTCGCCTCGACGACCGGACCGCTGCGCTATTTCGTCCTGTTCGCGATCGCGCTCGCTTTCGCCTGCGGCGCCTTCGGGCTGGTTTCGCTGTTCATCCGCCGCGTCGACGGTCGGGCGGGCGCGATCGTCGCATTGCTCGCCGGCCTCGCCTCTCCTTACGCCACCTATTGGCCGTTCAAGTTCAATCACAACATCGGCGTCATGCCGTTCTGGGCGCTTGTCCTGTGGGCGGCCTGGAACGCCTTCGAACGCGGGACATTGGCGAGTTGGGCCTTGTTCGGCGTCGCGGTCGGCTTCGGCATGTGGGCGAAATACGCGATCCTCCATCTCGTCGCGCCGCTCGGCCTCGCGTTCCTCTTCGTTCCCGATTGGCGCCGGCGGCTCGCCGGGCCGGGGCCGTGGATGGCGGTGGCGATTGCGACAGCGATCGTCGCGCCGCAGGCGATCGATGTCGCGCGCAACGGCGCGACGCCGCTCAGGTGGGCGTTGCATACGACGCCCTCGGGCGTCGACGAGCGGATCAGCTGGATGGCGCTGTTTATCGTCGACGCCGCGCTCGCCAACGTCCCGATGGCGTTGGTCGCCTGGGCCGCCTGCGGCCGCGCGCGGCTCACGGCGGCGATCCGGGCGACGCTCGCGCCCGCGACGATGACGCGGCTCGATCTCTTCCTGCATGTCGCCGTCGTCGGCCCGATCGTGTTGATCATCCTCGCTGCACCGCTGAGCGTGCGGGTCTTCTATCATTGGCTGACGCCGGTCACCGTCGGCTTCGCCGCCTGGTGGGGACACGCGGCGGCGCGGGCGGGGCTCGAGCGCCTGCCGCGTCGGGCGTGGGGCGTCTTCGCGATCTGGGCGCTGCTCGTCATGGTCGGCTACGCCGGACTGCGCGAAGCCTGGCGATGGCAGGCGCCGCTCAGCACCGCCGCCTATCCCGAGATGGACGGCCCGGCGCTCGCCGCGCTCGCCGAGCGTTATTGGGCGACCCGTCGCGACGGCCCGATCCCCTACATCGTCAGCTATGGCGGCAAGATCGGCTTCCAGGCGTCGGGCTCGATCGTGTTCGATCTTCCTTACCGGGTGCGCGCGCTGGATAACGGCGACACGCGCAATACGCCCTGGGTCGACGTCGCCGATTTGCGCCACCGCGGCGCCCTGGTCGTCGCCGCGAAACCCAAGCCCGACGCGACGATCAACGGCGCGCCCGTGGTCGTGCGCGACTGGACGGGTTTCGTCCGCCCGACGCGGCAGGGGGTGAGGGCGCCGCCCCAGATCTATTTCGGGGTGATCGACCCAACCCCGTAGGTCGTAGCGCTCAGGCGGCGGGCGCGCCGCTCAGAGCCGCGGCGAGCCTCTCGATCCGTTGGCTCAGGTCGCCGAACGCCTGGGCGACGGCGACCGCCTGGATCTCGGCGTCGCGCCGGCCAGACCGCTCGCGGTCGGCGATCTTGCCTGCGTCGGCTTCGAGCGCGGCGATGCGGGTCCGCGCCTCGCTGAGCTCGTCGGCGACGGTCAGCGCCGCCATGACGATCAGCCGCTGGTCGCCAATCTCGCCGAACGACTCGTGCATCGCTTCGAACTTGGCGTCCAGCTCACGGGCGAGACCCTCGAGATGCTCCTCTTCGCCTTCATTGCAGGCGAGCCGGTAGACGCGTCCCCCGATCGTCACCGCCACCTGCGCCATCGCCGCCGCCTCTCGAAAATTGCGCTATTGGCCGCCGGACGCGACGATGCGCGCGATCGCCGCCTCGAGCGCCGCGCTCGCCTGCGCCAGCATCCGGGCGGCTTCCGCGTTGGCCCCCTCGAGCGCGCGGCTGCGGCCGAGCGCGCCGTCGAGTTCGACCGCGAGCCGGTCGCGGTCGTCCTGCATCAGCGCCAGCTCCTCGTCGGAGTCGCCGCGCTTGGCGTCGAGCCGCATCCGGCGCTCGACCGCGGCTTCGAGCAGGTCGACTGCAGTCCGCATCCGCTTGAGCGACGGCTCGAAAGGACCGAGGGCCATTGGACTCCATCCTTTAGAGCCCAACGTTTACGCGACGCATGAAGCGCGCGTCAACGCGTCAATGCCGCAATTGACAGGAGAATGCGGCCACGCCTATCAACGCGGCGCAATGAAGCGCGGTGGACGCGCCGCGCATTTCCCTCGGAGAAAACATGACGGCTCAGGTCTCTCACGACNNGCGATTCGCTTCCTGTCGGTTGACGCGGTCGAGAAGGCCAAGAGCGGTCATCCCGGCCTGCCTATGGGCGCGGCGGACGTCGCGACCGTACTGTTCCGCGACATCCTCAAATTCGACGCCGCCGACCCGCAATGGCCGGATCGCGACCGCTTCGTGCTGTCGGCCGGCCACGGCTCCATGCTGCTCTATTCCTTACTTTATTTGACCGGAGTGGGTGGCCGTGACGGGTTGACGATCGCCGATCTGGAAGCGTTCCGCCAGGTCGGCTCGAAGACGCCTGGCCATCCCGAATATGGCCACACCATCGGCGTCGAGACGACCACCGGTCCGCTGGGGCAGGGCATCGCCACCGCGGTCGGCATGGCGCTCGCGGAAAGGATGCTGGCGGCCGAATTTGGCGAAGTGGTCGACCACCACACCTATGTGCTCGCTTCCGACGGCGACCTGATGGAAGGCGTCAGCCAGGAGGCGATCGCCATCGCCGGTCACCTCAAGCTCGCCAAATTGATCGTGCTCTACGACGATAACGGCATTTCGATCGACGGCAAGACTTCGCTCTCCGACTCGGTCGACCAGCTTATGCGCTTCCGCTCCGCCGGCTGGCGGTCGCTGCGCATCGACGGCCATGATCCGCAGGCGATCCTCAAGGCGCTGAAGGCCGCCAAGCGGGCCGACAAGCCGACGCTGATCGCCTGCCGCACCACAATCGGCTTCGGCCTCCCCACCAAGGCCGGCACCAGCAAGGCGCACGGCGAGGCGCCCGGCGCGGCCGAAATCGCCGGCGCGCGCGCCGCGCTGAACTGGCCCTACGAGCCGTTCGTCGTGCCCGACGAAATTCTCGCCGCGTGGCGCGCGGCCGGCGCGCGCGGCAAGGGCAAGCGCGCCCGTTGGCGGCGGACTTTGGCGGCGCTGCCGGCGGAGCGGCGCGGCGAGTTCGAGCGACGCGTCCGCGGCGACGTGCCGGCCGGCCTCGGCGCGGTGGTCGACGCCTACAAGCGCCAGCTCGCCGCCGACGCTCCGGACATGGCGACCCGCAAGTCGGGCGAAGCCGCGCTCAAGATGCTGGCGCCGGCCGTTCCGGAGCTCATCACTGGCTCGGCCGACCTGACCGGGTCCAACAACACCAAGGTGCCGGCGACCGTCGAGATCTCCGCCGGCGACATGTCCGGCCGCTACGTTCA
>PLRT01000020.1:44161-45559 GCA_003164915.1 Hyphomicrobiales bacterium
GGGCCGACCCACCAGCCGGTCGAGCATCTCGCCGCCTTGCGCGCCATTCCCAACTTGTTGCTGTGGCGGCCGGCCGATGCGGTCGAGACCGTCGAATGCTGGCAGGCGGCGCTCGAGGCGTTGCGCTCTCCGTCGATCCTCGCGCTGACCCGCCAGAACCTGCCGGCGCTGCGCAGGACCCATGTCTCCGAGAACCTCTGCGCGCGCGGCGCCTACGAGATCGCGCCGGCGCCGGAGAAGGCGGCGGTGTCGATCTTCTCCTCGGGCTCGGAAGTGTCGGTGGCGCTCGCCGCGAAGGCGCTGCTCGCCGAGAAGGGCGTCGCCGCGCGCGTCGTTTCCGTGCCGTGCTTTGGGCGCTTCTTCGAGCAGAGCGACAGCTACCGCAAGCAGGTGATCGGCGACGCGAAGGTCAGGGTCGGCGTCGAGGCGGCGGTGCGGCAGGGCTGGGACGAGCTGATCGGCGACGGTCCGTTCGTCGGCATGACGACATTCGGCGCCAGCGGGCCGTACAAACAACTTTACGAGTTTTTTGGCATCACGGCCGCCAAAGTGGCCGAGGCGGCGCTCGCCAGGCTCGGCGCCTAACGAAAAATGCGGCAAAAAGACACGCGTTTCTGGATTTGGATCAATCCGGGGGCGCCGACTCGCTGGTAAGCGACGGCCTTGGCAGCTCCTCGATCTTGGGAGCGCCGAGGTCGGGCGAGCTGAGACGCCGAGAAAGCGCCGCACGCACTAGACTTTAGATTGAGGATCGACGAAAAGGCGCGCTGTTTGCGCTTCGCCTCGGCGTGTGTCGAGGGCCCTGAGATCAACTGGAGGTAACACGATGGCGGTAAAGGTTGCGATCAATGGGTTCGGGCGCATCGGGCGGCTGGTTTTGCGCGCCCTTGCCGAGTCCGGACGCAAGGACATTGAAGTCGTGTCGATCAACGATCTTGGCCCGGTCGAGACGAACGCGCATCTCCTGCGCTTCGACAGCGTGCATGGCCGCTTCCCGCACGAAGTCGGCGTCGACGGCGATTCGCTGGTCGTCAACGGCCAGAAGATCAAGGTGACGGCGATCAAGGACCCGACCCAGCTCCCGCACAAGGCGCTCGGCGTCGACATCGCGCTCGAATGCACCGGCATTTTCAGCGCCCGCGACAAGGCGGCGATGCATCTGACCGCCGGCGCCAAGCGCGTGCTGGTTTCTGCGCCGTCGGACGGCGCGGATCTGACCGTCGTCTACGGGGTCAACCACGGCAAGCTGACGAAGGAGCATCTCGTCGTTTCCAATGCGTCCTGCACCACCAACTGTCTGGCGCCGGTGGCCAAGGTGCTCAACGACACGGTCGGGATCGAACGCGGATTCATGACGACGATCCACTCCTACACCGGCGACCAGCCGACGCTCGACAC
>PLRT01000112.1 GCA_003164915.1 Hyphomicrobiales bacterium
GCTGAAATGGTACGGCAACTGGATCATTTCGCAGTTCTCCGCCGAGCCCGAGGCGCAGCGCTGAACGCCGGCGAGGTTGGGGCGCGCAGTCGGCGACCGAGCCTAATCCAGCGGCGTAGCGAGGCAGGTCAACTCGCCTCGCGGTCTTGAGTGCGCCGAACCTGCGCGCGTCCTTGCCAAGCGCCGGCGATGTGCTTTAAGAGACTGCCGACCGCCGGACCGCGCTCCAAGCGCGCAGCCGCCGCGTTCAGCCGCAATAGCTCAGCTGGTAGAGCACGTCATTCGTAATGATGGGGTCGGGAGTTCGAATCTCTCTTGCGGCACCAGTAACCCAAGCCTCTGAATTCGCATTCCATTCGGCAATGGACGCCGCCGTTCGCCGCGTCCGCGCTTCTGCCCGTCGCGGGCGGGAGGCAAGAATCTTGCTCCGCCGTTCGCACTGAGCGCCGCCGCGTGGCGGCGGTCGAGCGGAGAAGCCGGATGGCTGCGCAGTCTGCGACGGTGGGCGTTTTCCGCATTCCCACCAAGAGTCCCGGCGACGTTTCGGGACTGATCGAGCTGATTGAAGCAGGCGAGGTCGCGCCGGCGGAGATCGTCGCCGTGCTCGGCAAGACCGAAGGCAACGGCGGCGTCAACGACTTCACCCGCGAGTTCGCCGTCGCGGCGCTGTGCGACGCGCTCGCCCCGCGCCTTGGTCTGGCGCGCCGGGAGGTCGAAGAGCGGATCGCCTTCGTGATGTCGGGCGGGACGGAAGGCGTGCTGAGCCCGCACCTCACCGTCTTCACACGCGGCGCCAGCGCCGCCACGATCGCGGCGACCAAGCGGCTCAGCATCGGCGTCGCCCGCACGCGCGACTTCCTTCCCGAGGAGATCGGCCGGACGCCGCAGATCAACGAGACCGTCAAAGCGGTTCGCGCGGCGATGCGCGACGCCGTCGTCGACGACCCGGCCGACATCCACTTCGTCCAGATCAAGTGCCCGCTGTTGACCAGCGAGCGCGTCGAAGCCGCCGCGCGGCGCGGGCGCGCGACGGTCACCGCCAGCGGCTACGCCTCGATGGCCTATTCGCGCGGCGCGTCGGCGCTCGGCGTCGCGCTGGCGCTCGGCGAGATCGAACGCGTGAGCGAGGAGCAGGTGCTGAAGGATTGGCGTCTGTTTTCCGCAGTCGGCTCGTCCTCGGCCGGCATCGAGCTCATGCACAACGTCGTCATCGTGATGGGCAATTCGCCGCGATCGGCGAGCCCGTTCGTCATTGGTCACGCCGTGATGCGCGACGCGATCGATCTCGCCGCGGCGCTCGCGGCGCTCAAGAGCGTCGGCCTTGCGGCTGCGGACGCGGCGGCGAACGGCCGGCTGATCAACATTTTCGCCAAGGCCGAGGCTTCGCCCGACGGCGCCGTGCGCGGCTTCCGCCACACCATGCTCGACGACACCGACATCAGCTCGACGCGCCATGCGCGCGCCGCCGTCGGCGGGTTGATCGCCGGACTCGCCGGCATGGGCGCGGTCTATGTCTCCGGCGGCGCGGAGCACCAGGGGCCGCCCGGCGGCGGGCCGATCGCCGTCATCGCGCGCGCTTAGACCCGCACCGGCGCGCCGCCGTACAAGCAGATGCGACAGATCATCGCGCCGACGGCGCCAAGCCGTCTCGCATGGGGAACGTCACAGCCCGCTTTGGCCCGCCTCGCGGGCGGTTCAAGGGTTAAGGCGCGAAAGCGGCAAGCGAGACCTGCATTGGCTGCATTCCTGCGATGCGGCATCCCCGGATGCGGACCCTCTCGGGTCGGTTATGTACGACTAAAGTCGAAGGCGAGAACCAGGCTCTCCGGCCTTTGCGGCCAAGCGGCGCGCGATCGGCGCGCCTCGGATTGGATCGCAGCGACGCTTCAGACCGCCTCCACGGTCCGGCGCGCGCGAGCCTCGCCGGCGAACGAAAAGGAGAACTGGAAATGCCGGTTTCATCACTGACCGAACTCGACGCCCTCATCGCGCGCGTGAAGCGGGCGCAGCAGGTCTACGCCGGGTTCTCGCAGGAGAAGGTCGACGAGATCTTCCGCGCCGCCGCCTTCGCCGCCGCCGACGCGCGCATCCCGCTCGCCATGATGGCGCGCGACGAGACCGGCATGGGCGTGGTCGAGGACAAGGTGATCAAGAATCACTTCGCCTCCGAATACATCTACAACGCTTACAAGGACGACAAGACCTGCGGGGTCGTCGAAGTCGACGACGTCGGCGGCACGCTGACGATCGCCGAGCCGGTCGGCCTGATCTGCGGCATCGTGCCGACCACCAATCCGACCTCCACCGCGATCTTCAAGGCGCTGATCTGCTTGAAGACGCGCAACGGCATCGTCTTCTCGCCGCATCCGCGCGCCAGGAAGGCGACCTGCGCGGCGGCCAAGCTGGTGCTCGACGCCGCAGTCGCGGCGGGCGCGCCGCAGGACATCATCGGCTGGATCGACGAGCCTTCGGTCGAGCTCTCCAACGCCCTGATGCGCCATCCCGAGATCAACCTGATCCTGGCGACCGGCGGCCCGGCGATGGTCAAGGCGGCCTATTCATCGGGCAAGCCGGCGATCGGCGTCGGCGCGGGCAACGCGCCGGCGGTGATCGACGAGCATGCCGACATCAAGCGCGCGGTCGCTTCGATCCTGATGTCCAAGACCTTCGACAACGGCATGATCTGCGCGTCCGAGCAGGCGGTGGTCGCGGTCGCGTCGGTCTATGACGCGGTGCGCGATCGCTTCGCCTCCCGCGGCGGTTACATCCTGACGGCGGACGAACTCGTCCGGGTGCGCGAGGCCGTGTTCCTCAACGGCCATCTGTCGACCGAAGTCGTCGGCCAGTCGGCGACGACCATCGCCGCGCGGGCAGGCGTCAAGGTTCCCCCCACCACCAAGGTGCTGATCGGCGAGGTCGAGACGATCGGCGAGGATGAGCCCTTCGCCTACGAGAAGCTCTCGCCGACCCTCGCCCTCTATCGGCGCGCCGACTTCAACGCCGCTCTCGACGCGGCGGCGGAGCTGGTGGCGCTCGGCGGCATCGGCCACACTTCGGTGCTCTACACCGATCAGGATCGCCATCCCGAACGGGTGATGGCCTTCGGCGCGCGCATGAAGACCGCGCGCGTGCTGATCAACACGCCGTCCTCGCACGGCGGCATCGGCGACCTCTACAATTTCAGCCTGTCGCCGTCGCTGACGCTGGGCTGCGGTTCTTGGGGCGGCAATTCCATCTCCGACAACGTCGGCCCGAAGCACTTGATCAACAAGAAGACCGTCGCCAAGCGAGCCGAGAACATGCTGTGGCACAAGCTGCCCAAGTCGATCTACTTCCGCCGCGGGGCGATCGCCGAGGCGATCAAGGATCTCGCGGGCAAGAAGCGCGCCTTCTTCGTCACCGACCGCTTCCTCTTCCAGAACGGCTTGGCCGACGAGCCGATCCGGCTGCTCAAGCGCGCGGGAATCGAGGTCGAGGTGTTCGCCGACGTGGAAGCCGATCCGACGCTGACGACGGTGCGCAAGGGCGCGGAACGCGCCAGCGCGTTCAAGCCCGACCTCATCGTCGCTTTCGGCGGCGGCTCGCCGATGGATGCGGCGAAGATCGTCTGGGTGATGTACGAGCACCCGGAGGTCCATTTCGAGGACCTCGCGCTGCGCTTCATGGACATCCGCAAGCGTATCTACAAGTTCCCCAAGATGGGCGTGAAGGCCGACATGGTGGCGATCCCGACCACCTCCGGCACCGGTTCCGAGGTCACCCCTTTCGCGGTGGTGACCGACGACGCCAAGGGCATGAAGTATCCGCTCGCCGACTACGAGCTGACCCCGACCATGGCGGTGGTCGACGCCAATTTTGTGCTCAACCTGCCCAAGTCGCTCACCGCCTTCGGCGGCGTCGACGCGGTCACCCACGCGCTCGAGGCCTATGTCTCGGTGATGGCCAACGAGTTCTCCGACGGCCAGGCGCTGCAGGCGCTGAAGCTGCTCAAGGAGAACCTGCCGGCCGCCTACGCGGAAGGCGCGGACAATCCCGTCGCGCGCGAAAAGGTGCACAGCGCCGCGACCATCGCCGGCGTCGCCTTCGCCAACGCCTTCCTCGGCGTGTGCCATTCCATGGCGCACAAGCTCGGCGCGGCGTTCCACGTCCCGCACGGCCTGGCCAACGCCCTGCTGATCTGCAACGTCATCCGCTACAACGCGGTCGACAACCCGGCCAAGCAGACCGCGTTCTCCCAGTACGACCGGCCGCAGGCAAAGCGCCAATACGCCGAGATCGCCAAGCATCTCGGTTTCGCCGAACCGGGCGAACTCGAAGGCCCGAAGATCGATCGCGCGGTGGATCGGCTGGTCGACTGGCTCGGCGAGCTGAAGGCCCAACTCGGCATTCCGGCCTCGATCCAGGCGGCCGGCGTGGCGGAGGCCGACTTCCTCGCCCAGGTCGACCGCATCGCGGTCGAAGCCTTCGACGACCAGTGCACCGGCGCCAATCCGCGCTTTCCGCTGATTTCGGAGCTGAGAACCCTGCTGCTCGACAGCTACTACGGCCGCGCCTTCTCCGAACCGATGGAGCGCATCGTCGCCGTCGTCCCGGAGGCGATCGCTGCGCCGAGGAAGGGCGCCCGCAAGGCGGCGAACGCCGCGGCCGAGTGAAAGCCGGATCGCCGCCGGCTGCCCGCATCGCGCGGCGCCGGCGGCGTCCGTCCGCCGCGCCGTCGCGCGTCCGGCTCAGATCTTTACGCTCTCCGCCGCCTCCTTGAGGATCGCCGCGCTTTTCCTCAGAGCCGCGCGCTCGGCCGAATCGAAATGCGGCATCAGCACGCCCTTGACCCCGCCGGCGCCGACGATGCGCGGCAGCGACAGCGTGACCGCGTCGACGCCCTCGACGTTCTCGGCGCGGGCCGAGACGGAGAGCGGCGCGTTCTCGTCGCTGCGGATCGCCTGGACGATGCGCGAGAGGCCGGCGCCGATGCCGAACCAGGTCGCGCCCTTGCCGGCGATGATGCGGTCGGCGGCGCGGCGCACGTCCTCGTCGATGCGCGCGCGCGCGATGTCGTTGAGCGGCCTGTCGAGCTGGGTGGCGACGTCGGTCACCGACAGGCCGCCGACCGTTGCGCCCGACCACCACAGCACTTCCGAGTCGCCGTGCTCGCCGACGACATAGGCGTGCACCGAGCGCGACGAAACGCCGAGGTGTCGGCCGAGCAGCGAGCGGAAGCGCGCAGTGTCGAGAATCGTGCCCGAGCCGAACACCCGTCCGTTCGGCAGGCGAGAGATGCGCGCGGCGATGTCGGTCATCACATCGACCGGATTCGAGGCGACCAGCAGCACGGCGTCCGGCGCCGCGGCGAGCACAGCGGGAATGATCGCGGCGAACACTGCGGCGTTGCGCTCGAGCAGGCTCAGCCGGTTTTCGTTCGGCCGCTGCGCGACGCCGGCGGCGAGGATGACGACGTCGGCGCCTTCGAGCGCGTCATAGCCGCCGGCGCGGACGAAATTGGAATGGGCGAAGGGCGTCGCGTGGAGGATGTCCTGCGCCTGGGCGGCCGCCAGTTTCTCGTTGAGGTCGGTCAGGACAATCTCGTCGGCCGTCCCTTGCAAAACCATCGCATAGGCCGCGGTGCTGCCGACCGCCCCCGCTCCGACAACGCCGACTTTCATCCTCCGATTCTCCATTTCTCCGCCGAACGCAGCCGTCTTCGTCCGAGCGAAGCGCTCCGTCGTTGCGCGGCGCCAAACTAGCGAGGTTGTCGCTCAACCGGAAGGCGGATCGACGGGGCTCGCGCCGGGATCGCGACGGCGATTGTCGGGCGCGCCCCTCCTCACTCCCCGCTTGGGTCAGGGTCCTGGCCCGGGTCGCGCGCGTGGGCGGCGCTGAGGATCAGCCACATCAAATGGCCCATCTGCCGCTCGGTGACCGTCGCGCCGTCGGTTTGGTGAACGACGACCAGATCGTCGGCCGGATCGACGACGACGAACTGGCCTTTCGCGCCGTCGGCCCAGAAGCCTCCAGGCGGTAAATCCATGATCGAGACGCGCCGGGTCTGGAAACCCGTCCACCAGAGATATCCATACCCGGATTGAATATGGGTCTGCGACCAGCCTCGGGTGCTCTCCGCCACCCAGGACGCGGGGACGACTTGTTCGCCGCGCCAACGTCCACCGCGCAAATAGAGGAGGCCGAAGCGGGCGAGATCGCGTGCGCTCATGCGGAATGGATAGGCTGGAATCTGAGACGAGCCGTCATTTTCGTAGCGCCCATCCGACGGCCGGTAGTCCTGCATGGCGAGCGGATTGGCGATGCGGTCCTGAAACGCCTGAAAAATAGACTCGCCGACCGCATGCTCGTAGATCGCGCCGAGCGCGTTGAAGTCCCAATTGTTGTAGTACCAGAAAGTCCCCGGAGCGTGGCTGCCGCGCTCGGGACGCTGGCGTCGCTCGCCTGCGGTCTCGTAATTGGCGGTGTGATAGACGCCCGAACGCGATTGCAGGAGTTCTCTCACGGTCGCCTGCTTTTCCTCCGGCGAAAGCGAGGGCGGCGCGTCGTCGACGCCAAGTTTGTCCAGCGTGTCGCCGAGCCGGATTGTGCCCCGACCGACGGCGACGCCAATCAGCGCGCTGAGCAGACTTTTTCGCACCGAGTGCAATTCGAGGCGGCGGCCGATGTCGCCGGAACTGTCGACTACGACGCCGTGTTGCACGACGACGAAGCTCGCGGTTCCCGCGCGCTGCATGAACGCGCGCGCCTCGGCAAGCGGTTTGGCGTCCCAACCGGCTTCGGCGGGCGTCGTCTTCGGCCATTCGGCCCCGGGAAATGACGCCGCGCCGCCCGAAGCCCCCGCCTGCGTCGCAAAGAGAGCCGACAGATTGAGACAGATCGCAATGGCGAGAATGGCCGGTCGATGCGCCAGCATGGTTCGGGCCTCCGATCGCTGGGACGACGCGCCGCGGCGATCCAACTAATGCCTCCGCGCCGCCGCGCCCATCCTATCGCTTTACGCCTCGCCAAAGCCCAGCACGTCGGCCATCGAATAGAGGCCGGGCTTGCGGCCGTGCGCCCATAGCGCCGCCTTGAGCGCGCCGCGCGCGAACAGCGAGCGGTCCTCGGCGTGATGGGAGAGGACGACGCGCTCGCCGTCGCCGGCGAAGATCACGCTGTGATCGCCCACCACCGTACCGCCGCGCAGCGAGGCGAAGCCGATCGCGCCCGGCTTGCGCGGGCCGGTGATTCCATCGCGGCCACGCTCGGAATGACTCTTAAGCTCGACCGCGCGCCCGTCGGCCGCCGCCTGGCCGAGCATCAGCGCCGTGCCCGAAGGCGCGTCGACCTTCATCCGATGATGCATTTCGACGATCTCGACGTCGTACTCGGCTCCGAGCGCGCGCGCCGCGTCGCGAACCAGCCGCGCCAGCAGGTTGACGCCGAGGCTCATGTTGCCGGAACGGACGATCGGCGCATGGTGCGCCGCGGCGGCGATCTTGACGAGGTCGGCTTCGGCGAGGCCGGTCGTGCCGATGACATGGGCGATGCGCGCCTGGGCCGCCAGCGCCGCCATCTCGACGCTCGCCGCGGGGGCGGAGAAGTCGACGATTCCGTCGGCGACGAGCGTCGCCGGCAGCGGGTCGTCGCTGATCTTGATTCCGCTTGCGCCGACGCCGGCGAGCAGGCTGGCGTCCGCTCCGATCGCCGCTGCGCCCGTGCGTTCGATCGCCGCGGCGAGCGTCACGCCCGGCGTCTCGGCGATCGCTTTGATCAGCATCCGTCCCATGCGCCCGGCGGCGCCGGTGACGATCAATCGCATGTCGGCCATGGCGCTCTCCTCGGTCCGAGCCCTCAGGCCGGCTGAATTCCGTCGTAACCTTCGATGATGACGAGGTCGCCCTGCGACGCCGGCGGTCGGCGCAGCGCGAAGGCGCTTCGGTACTCCGGCGATTCGTAGCAGGCGAGCGCGGTCGCGTAATCCTGGAACTCGATCACCACGTGGCGGGCGCGCAGCGCGCCCTCTTTCTGCGTCGCTTGGCCCGCCCGCACCAGGAAGCGCGCGCCGTATTTGGCGAACGGCTTGGCGTTGGCTGCGAGATACGCCTTGTAGGCGTCGGGGTCGGCGACGTCGACATGCGCGATCCAATAGCCCTTGGCCACGCCTACGCTCCCTCGACCAGCACCATCTCCATCTCGCACGCGCCCTCTCGAAGTTGGCGCGCCGCCTGATATTGCTCGGAGTAGAAATAGCGCCGGGCGGCGTCGTAGCTGTCGAATTCGAGCACCACGTTGCGCGCGCGCGCCTTGCCCTCGAGCGCCTCGCAGCGCCCGCCGCGGGCCAGCGCCTTGCCGCCGTGGTCGGCGATCGCCTTTGTCGCGGCGGCGGCGTATTTGGCGTAGGCGTCGGGATCGAGAATATCGACCCGCGTAACGACGTAGCCCTTGGGCATCGGCGGCTCCTTCAATTGCGGCGCGAGGATAACGGGATCGCCGACGCGATCAAGGAAGGCGTCTCGACCTGCGACGTTTCGCTCGGCCCGTCACCCCGGCCCTCTGCCCGCCGCGCGGGGCGACGAGACGGAAGCGGCGATCTCGCCGACGATGCGCTCCGCCGCGGCGCGCGGGTCGGGGTCCTGGGTGATCGGCCTGCCGACGACGAGATAGTCGGCGCCGTCGGCGATCGCCGCCGCCGGCGTCGCGACGCGCTTCTGGTCGCCGGTCGCCGTTCCGGCCGGTCGGACGCCAGGCGTGACCAGCAGCAGCGAGTCGCCGAGGGCGGCGCGAATCTTGGCCGCTTCGGCCGGGCTGCAGACGAGCCCGTCGATGCCCGCCGCGACCGCTTGGCGCGCGCGACGCTCGACCAGCGCCGCGACGCCATAGGCGTAGCCCGCCTCGGCGAGGTCGGCATCGTCGCTCGAGGTCAGCACGCTGACCGCAAGCAGCTCGAGGCCAGAGCCTTTCGCGCCGGCGACCGCCGCGCGCATCGTCTGCGGATAGGCGTGGACGGTGAGGAAGGTCGCGCCGAGCCTGGCGATCTGCGCGGTCGCGCGCTCGACCGTATTGGGAATGTCGTGCAGCTTGAGGTCGACGAAGACGCGCTTGCCGGCTTGCGCGAGCTTGGCCGTCAGCGCGAGCCCGCCGCCATAGGCGAGCTCCATGCCGATCTTGTAGAAGCGCGCGGCGTCGCCGATTGCCGCCACCAGCCGTTCGGCTTCGCCGATGTCGGGCGCATCGAGCGCGACGATCAGCCGGTCGCGCGGGTCGGTCGGGCGCGCCGCCGTCACGGCTTGCGCGCGCGGGCCGGGCGCAGCTCGATGTGGCGGATCAACCGCGCGATCAGCGGTTCGGCGAAACCGCCGTTGCGGTCGGCGCGGTAGGTCCACACCCGCGCCGGCGGCAAGTTGCGCCAGATCGGCGCGGTGCAATGGGCGGAGAAGCGCTGCGCGCAAGCTTCGCGCGGAATCGGCGAGGCGACGCCGTAGGTGAACTGCACCATCAGGCCCTGCGGCCCCATCAGCGCGAAGGCGTCCTCGATCAGCTTGACGCGCCGCATCGGCGGCTGGTTGAGCAGCGGTAGGCTCGAGACGACGGCGACGACCGGCTGGCCGGAGAAGGCGGCGAGCGTCTTCGGCAGATCGTAGGCGTCGCCCTGGACGACGCGCACGCCAGCGAAGCGATTGGCGAGCAGGCGGCAGAATCCGTGATCGTATTCGACCAGCACCAGTCTATTGCGCGCGACGCCGCGTTCGATCAGCGCCTGGGTCACCGGCCCGGTGCCGGGGCCGAGTTCGATCACCAGGCCGTCGCGCGTCGGATCGACCGGATGCGCCATCGCGCGGGCGAGGTATCGCCCCGACGGCGCGACGCTGCCGGTGAGCCGCGGGCGGTCGATCAGAGTTTTGAGGAAATGCGCCTGGTCGGCGATCGCCTGCCGGGTCCGCGGCCCCGGCCATTGCGGAGCGGGCCGCGGCGAATGATGGAAGGGCTGCATCGACATTCGGCTCACGCGTTCTCCGCCAGCGCGCGGCGGCGCGCCTGCTTCGCCGCGGCCCGACAGGATGTCAACTCAACCCCTCGAAGAATTCTTTCATCTTGGCGAAGAAGCCGCTGCTTTCCGGCTGGGTCTTGTTCGACGATTCAGCCTCGAATTCGGCGAGCAGCTCGCGCTGGCGGCGCGTCAGATTCTGCGGCGTTTCGACCATCGCCTGGATGTAGAGGTCGCCGTATTCCATCGACCGCAGCACCGGCATGCCCTTTGCGCGCAGCCTGAGCTGGTGGCCCGATTGCACGCCCTCGGGGATGCGCACCTGCGAGTCGGCGCCGTCGAGCGTGCGCACGGTGAACTCGCCGCCGAGCGCGGCGCGCACCATCGAGATCGGTACGCGGCAATAGAGGTCGGCGCCGTCCCGCTGGAACACCGGATGCGGTTTGACCGCCAGGAAGACGTAGAGGTCGCCTGCCGCTCCGCCGCGCAAGCCGGCTTCGCCTTCGCCCGCCAGGCGGATGCGGGTGCCGTCCTCGACGCCGGCCGGCACGTTGAGCGACAGCGTGCGCTCGCGCGTCACGCGGCCGGCGCCGCCGCAGCGGTCGCAGGGGTTCTCGATGATCGCGCCGCGGCCGCCGCAGGTCGGGCAGGTGCGCTCGATGGCGAAGAATCCCTGCTGGGCGCGCACGCGACCGTGACCCGCGCAGGTCTTGCACGTGACGGGCTTCGAGCCGGCCTTGGCGCCCGAGCCGCCGCACGCGTCGCAAGTGATCGAGGTCGGCAGCTTGATTGTCGCAGCCTTGCCTTGGTAGGCCTCCTCGAGGCTGATCTCGAGGTTGTAGCGCAGATCGGCGCCGCGTTCCTTGCCCGACGCTCCGCCGCGGCCCCGCCGCCCCATGAAGTCGCCGAACAGGTCGTCGAAAATATCCGCCATCGAGCTCGCGAAGCCGTCGTTCAGCCCGCCGTGCTCGAAGGCGGCGTGGCCGTAGCGGTCGTAGGCGGCGCGCTTTTGGCTGTCGGAGAGGTGCTGATAGGCCTCGTTGAGCTCTTTGAAGCGAGCTTCGGCCTGCTTGTCGCCGGGGTGGCGGTCCGGATGGCACTGCATCGCCGCCTTGCGGAAGGCCGATTTCAGGTCCGCTTCGCTGGCGGTGCGGGCGACCCCAAGGACTTCGTAGAAATCGCGCTTGGCCACGGTTCCAGCAATCCGAAGGACTCGGCGGCGTCCGAATCGTTCATCTATGTATAGGTCGCCGACCGCGCGTCAATCGCTCGCGACGCGCCGGCGCGGCGCCCCCTCGCCGCCGGCGAGGGGAACGAACCGAGCTGTCAGGCCGACTTCTTCTTGTCGTCGTCGACCTCGCGGAATTCGGCGTCGATCACGTCGTCTTTCGGCTGGCCGTCCCCCGGAGCGCTGGCCCCCGGGTTCGCCTCCTGCGCTTTGTACATTGCTTCGCCGAGCTTCATCTGCGCCTGCATCAGGTCGTTGGTGCGGGCCTTGATCGCATCGACGTCCTCGCCCTGCAGCGAAGCGCGCAAGGCGGCGATCGCCGACTCGATCGCGCTGCGGTCGGACTGCGAGACCTTGTCGCCGTAGTCCTTCAGCGCCTTCTCGGCGTCGTGAACGAGCGACTCGCCGTGGTTCTTGACGTCGACCGACTCGCGCCGCCGCTTGTCGTCGGCGGCGTGCGCCTCCGCGTCCTTCACCATGCGATTGATGTCGGACTCGGTAAGACCGCCCGACGCCTGGATGCGGATCTGCTGTTCCTTGTTGGTCGCCTTGTCCTTGGCGGTGACGTTGACGATGCCGTTGGCGTCGATGTCGAAGGTAACCTCCACCTGGGGCGCGCCGCGCGGGGCCGGCGGAATGCCCACCAGGTCGAAATGACCGAGCAGCTTATTGTCGTGCGCCATGGGCCGCTCGCCCTGGAACC